>JAOZPK010000043.1 GCA_029932755.1 Candidatus Cloacimonadota bacterium
CCACTTCCTGTTACCCTTTCATCTTTCACTGCTGCATATATTAATGATTCACCAATTATTAATTGGGTTACACAATCTGAAACCGATAATATTGGCTGGAATGTATATCGTTCTAATTCATATAATTTTGGTCAGGCTTTCATGCTTAATCTTGAAACTATCCCTGGAAATGGAACAACAAGTCAGCCTTCGTTTTATTCTTTTGTAGATGAATATGAGGTTTTTGAAAGTTTCACTTACTGGTATTGGTTGGAAAGCATAAGTGGTTCCGGAGAGACAGAAAGTTATGGTCCGGTTTCATTAACTATCCCATCTGAGGGGAATGACATCCCGGAAATTCCACTGGTAACTGAACTGCGTCAAAATTTCCCAAATCCATTCAATCCCAGCACGCTCATTTCATTTGATATAAAGGAGAATGAAACAGGGGTTCTTTCAATTTATAATATTAAAGGACAGCTTATTGTAACGGAAGAATTTGAAACAGGCAGACATCAGTATGCCTGGGATGCTCGTGATCACGCTTCAGGAGTATATCTCTATAAATTGAAAACCAAGTATTACTCAAAGATAATGAAAATGTTGCTTGTGAAATAGATTGGTAATTAAATCATAATCCCCCACCAAATTCATTTTGTTGGGGGATTTTTTTAAACTCTGAAAATCAGTAAAATTTGTAGATTCTTCATTAGAGCAACCTACGAGAGAAATCCTCAGAAAGACAAATTTTGCTACTATTTGTTTTTGCCTGCCATGCCATAGTTTGCCGAAGGCAGGTTCGTTGTTATTTTTTTCCAATCCGTGTTTATCTGTGTGTATCCGTGAGCAATTTTTCTGCTTTTTCCAGATCCTGAGGAGTATCGATTCCAATTCCTTTATATGAAGTAAGAACCATTTTAATTTTATATCCGTTTTCCAATAGTCTTAATTGTTCAAGCTTTTCAATTTTTTCTAAGTCACTTTCCGGTAGTTCTACAAATTCAAACAGTGTTTTTCTTCTGAAAGCATAAACCCCGATATGTTTGAAATTTGAAGTTCGGGATTCAGGATTCGGAATTCGAGAAAAATTGAGAGCATAATCATTTTCATCACAAACAACTTTCACCACATTAGGATTATCTATGTCTTTTAATAATTCGTGCATTAGAGATGCAACCATAACTTCAGGATCCTTAAAAGCATTGATCAATTTCTTGAGGGGTTTTTCGGAGATGAATGGTTCATCACCCTGCACATTGATTATTACATCAGCATCTTTGCAAGAAGACATCTTGTTACAAACCTCTGCTACTCGATCTGTACCGCTTTTATGTTTCTTGCTGGTTAAAGTTACTTTTCCTCCAAACCCATTAACAGCCTCAAAGATGCGCTGGTCATCTGTTCCCACAATAACTTCAGCAAATAATCCACTCTTTTTTGCCTGTTCATAAACATGCTGGATTATGTATTTATTTCCTAGTTTTGCCAAAGGTTTCCCAGGGAAACGCGTGGAATTAAATCTGGCTGGAATTATGGCAATTACTTTCATTTTTTAATCCTATTTCATTTAGCGGCTTCAATTATTGTTTGTCTATCCTTCGACTCCGCTCAGGATGACAGAACACAGAGCTAATTAATACTATTTCAAAATTTCCATTTCATGATAAACCTTAAATAATCTTAAATTATCATTCAATTCCGTCGTGATGTGGCTAGATTTTAACTTCATCATAGAAAGTTTCTCAGCAGTTTCTAAAACCAATCTTTTTTCTGTGAACTCATCTGTATTTATTATTGCAGACTGAATATTTTTCTCAAGATATTTTGCAATTTCATATCTTGCTTCAACTGCTGCTTTTTCCCAAGCAAGAACCAATGAAGATGAACTTTCGGTTTTATAACAATTTATTGTATTATCGGAAATTTCCAATTTATCTTTCTCAAAGTATTCTGGTATTCTTTGTATGTATGGTTTCTTATAAGAAGTTTCAATCTCTAAATTAGTGGAAGTGAATAAACCGAAGAAATAACCAAGTGCTTCTATTGAAGCCACAAGTTCAAGTGAATTGTAGATCTGCTCTGTTTTTTGCGGCGAAGAACTTACATTCAATTTAAATTCATAAACATTAGATTTGAGAGTATTATCGCTGGATGTAGCTGCATATTTTTCTATTGTATAAGAAGCATTATTTCTACTTTCCATAATCGCTGCCATCTGCTTTGCAGCTTCCTGCATTTCATCATAATTCATACTTTTCTGGGAAATTCCAACCACAAAATTATCCGGTGTATTATAAATCCATTTTGGTAGTGGTGGGGTTTCATATTTATCCTGTGCTTTCTGCCGATAGATCTCATTATGAGTTGCACAGCCGCCAATTATCAATAATGATAAGATTAAAATTATTACATTTTTCATTTTTTGTTTTTCCTTTTTTTATTTTTCTTTAAATACACAAGAAGCGATGTTACGTCAATATGATTTACCCCCGGGATCCTGGATGCCTGCCCCAAAGAAGTTGGTTTAATTTTATTTAGTTTTTCTCTCGCTTCATAAGCGATTGATTCTATCTTCATATAATCGATATCGGTTGGAATAGATGAATGTTCCATTTTCTCAAATTTATCAATTTCTGCCATTTGTCGTTTAATATAACCTTCATATTTTATATTTAATGAAATTCTATTTTGGATGTCATCTGTAACATCTTTTGGGATTTTATAACCAAATTTAGTGAGGTCAGAAAATGATATTTCCGGACGTTTAAGAATTTTTTCATATCTCATTGGTTCTTTGAGTTTTGGATGTTTATTAGAAGCAGTTGTTTTCAAATATTTCATTTCTCTATTGAATATTTTTTTCATTGTCAAAAATTTCTGCCAGCGCACATCACTTACCAATCCCAGTTTATAACCGATCGGCATTAATCTTTCATCTGCATTATCTTGGCGTAGGAATAACCTGTATTCGGCACGGGAAGTAAAAAGGCGATAAGGTTCATTTGTCCCTTTTGTTACCAGATCATCCAAAAGAACACCTAAATACGATTGTGACCTGTCAAAGATCAGTGGTTCTTTTTTATCCAATGCAAGAACAGCATTTATTCCGGCTGCAAGTCCTTGAGCTCCTGCTTCCTCATAGCCGGAAGTTCCATTGATCTGTCCTGCCAGATATAATCCCGAAATAACTTTTGTTTCCATTGTTGCTTTTATCTCATCTGGGATCACATAGTCATATTCTATAGCATAACCATAACGAATTATAGAAGCATTGTGCAAACCCGGAATAGAGTGGATCATCTTCTTTTGAATTTCTGGTGGCAGACTGTTTGAAGTACCATTTACATAAGCTTCAAATGTATTTGCACCTTCTGGTTCTATGAAAACATGATGTCGATCTTTCCCTGCAAATTTGACAACCTTATCTTCGATAGAAGGACAATACCTCGGTCCAATCCCACTTATATATCCACCATAAAGTGAAGATTTTTTAAGGTTAGAGTTAATTATCTCATGAGTTTCCGGATTTGTGAAAGTAAGGTAACAGCTTACATCGTTTTTTAAAACAATATCTCTGTAATATGAAAATCCTTGCGGATTTTCATCTCCCGGTTGTTCTTCAACCTGATTCATATTCACAGTTCGCAAATCAATTCTGGGCGGGGTTCCTGTTTTGAATCTTGCCAATTTTAATCCTATCTTTGTAAGTGAATCTGATAAGTTATTTGAAGCAGGTTCACCTGCTCTGCCGGCACTAATATTTACGTTACCAATATGAACAAGCCCCTTTAAAAATGTACCATTTGCCAGAATAACTTTTGGTGCAAAATATTCTTCTCCAAGGTTGGAACGTACTCCTTTTACTGTTTTGTTTTTTCTATCCAGAATTATTTCATCAATCATTGATTCTACAATATCAAGATTATCCTGAATTTCTAAAGCACGATACATCACCGCTGAGTATTGCATCCGGTCATTTTGCGATCTTGGTGCCCAAACTGCCGGTCCTTTTTTCCTGTTTAACATTCTGAACTGAACACCGGTAATATCTGCGGCTCTGGCAAGTTCGCCACCCAAAGCATCGATCTCTCTGGCAAGATGCCCCTTAGCAGGTCCTCCCATGGAAGGATTACAGCTCATACGCCCGATGGTCTCTATCTTTATCACAAAGATAAGAGTGCTTGCCCCCATTCTGGCAGCGGCAAGCCCTGCTTCAATTCCTGCATGACCGGCACCAACAACAATTACATCATATTTATTCATAATTTCCAAATGTCGATTATACTCTTAAGTGTCAAGATAGTTCAAGTTATACGCTTTTTTGATTTGACAAGGAAACCATACTATAACTTTTAGAAAGTTGAAGTATTACAAAGTGATAAGTATGGATAATAAAATGATTTCTATTAATTATCATGAAGAGAATTAGGGGTTTTAATAAAATATGGCTAAGCAAAAAAGAACAGCGATAAATCCAAGAAGAGATGAAGATTATCCAGGCTGGTATCAGGAAGTTGTTAAAGCTGCTGATATGGCAGAGAACAGCGATGTTCGCGGATGTATGGTTATCAAACCATGGGGTTATGCAATTTGGGAAAATATCCAAAAAAACTTAGATATTATGTTCAAAGACACAGGGCATGTTAATGCCTACTTCCCGCTTTTTATTCCAAAGAGTTTTTTTGAAAAAGAAGCCGAACATGTGGAAGGTTTTGCCAAAGAATGTGCTGTGGTTACGCATACAAGATTAGAGGATGATGGAAAAGGCGGATTAAAACCTGCCGGAAAATTAACTGAAGAACTTATCGTTCGTCCTACCAGTGAAACCATTATTGGAGCATCATTCAGTAAATGGATAAATTCTTATCGAGACCTGCCTTTACTCATAAATCAATGGGCAAACGTTGTTAGATGGGAAATGCGAACTCGCTTATTTTTGCGTACAACAGAATTTTTATGGCAAGAAGGACACACAGCTCATGAGACCAAGAAAGATGCATTAGAAGAAACTTTTAAGATGTTAAACGTATATGCTGAGTTTGCAGAAAAATTCCTTGCTATGCCGGTAATAATGGGTGAAAAAACCGAATCCGAAAGATTCCCTGGAGCCTTAAGCACCTTTTCAATTGAAGCAATGATGCAGGATAAAAAAGCTCTTCAATCCGGCACATCCCACTTCTTAGGATTAAACTTTGCGAAAGCTTCCAATATAAAATTCCAAAACAAAGATGGAAAAGAAGAGTTTGCATGGACTACATCATGGGGAGTTTCTACCAGGCTAATTGGAGCACTAATTATGGCTCATAGTGACGATGACGGATTAGTACTCCCACCAAAAATTGCACCTTCGCATATTGTTATGGTTCCAATTTATAGAACAGAAGAAGAGCGTGCAAAAGTTATGACTTTCATCGATGAGTTTATTTCGAAATTAAAGAAATTGAGATACAATGAAGAAAAAATTCGATACCAGATTGATGACCGAGATATGCGCGGTGGTGAAAAACTTTGGGATTGGATCAAAAAAGGTGTTCCCATAAGACTTGAGATCGGACCTCGTGATATTGAGAATAATTCTGTTTTCATGGGACGAAGAGATAAAGATGCAAAAGATAAAACCGGAATGAAGGCTGATGATTTTGTAAACAGCCTTACTAAGATTCTTGATGAGATTCAACAGAATATCTTTGATAAAGCCCTGAAATTCCGTAATGAGAATACAATAAACATTGATGACAAAGATGATTTCTATAAATTTTTTACACCAAACGATAAAAGCAATCCTGAGATCCATGGAGGATTTGCAATGGGTCACTGGTGTGGAAATTCTGAGTGTGAAGAGAAGATCAAGGATGATTTGAAAGTAACGATCCGCTGTATTCCTATTAACGAAAAGGAAGAGACGGGTAAATGTATTTCTTGTGGAAAAGAGAGTAAAAGACGCGTGGTTTTCGCGAAGGCATATTAATGGATTTTTATATTAACAAAGACGACGAAATAGAATTATTCAAGCTTTTAAAAGCTGCTGGTATATGTGATTATTACAGTGATATCCGTCATTTTATAAAGGATGGTCTGGTTAAAGTTAATGGAGAGATTAACAAACTTAAACATACCATGATAAAGATTGGTGATCTGGTTGAATATAAAGAATACAAGATCGATATTATTGAGAGTAGGCCCAAAGGTGAGCAAAGAGAAGAAAGAAAACAAATCTCAAAAGAGCAAAGACCACACTCTCAACGTGTTCAACATGGTAGATTTAAATCATGGCGACCCAAACCAATTGAATTGGAAAACGAACTTGAAAATGAAATTTACACAATATCACAAAAATTGCACGAAAAATTGTTATATAAAAATCTCACACTTTCACTTGCAGAATCTTGTACGGGTGGGATGATACAAGAAGTGATCACCTCAAATTCCGGTGCATCAGAATATTTCATAGGTGGAGTTGTGAGTTACTCAAATCAGGCAAAAATTAATGTTCTAAATGTAAAACCAGAGACTATTGATAAATTCGGTGCAGTATCCAAAGAGACTGCAATAGAAATGGTTAAGGGTGTAAAAGCCATTTTCAGAACAGATATTTCTGCTTCTATTACTGGTATTGCAGGGCCTTCTGGTGGAACTTCAGAAAAGCCTGTCGGCACCATCTATCTTGCTGTTTCCATTAATGATAAAATAATTAACAGGAAACTATCCCTTTCTGGAAATCGAGAGAATATTAGGAAAAAATCAGTTTTAGTATTATTTAAACTGCTTTTAGAAAATATATAGTTCTTGCCAAAAAATATTAATCACTTGTTTTTAACTCAAACTAAATTTGGAGACTTGAATGTATAAAATTGTGTTGATAATGTTATTGGTCGTTACCTCAAGTTTGATTTCTGCTAATAATTTTGAAGTGATTAGTCAAACCGAAAACGAATTGATCGTAAAATTTGTTCTACCTGAATTTGATAAGGAAATAATCTCAACAAAATTTGGATCTTTCAATAAGATAATCTGTGCTGATGCGCTATATCCGGTTGAAAGTGGATATCCATTGTTACCCTTCTTCACCGAGATCATAGGACTGCCAATTGATGGAGATGCTTCCTTTTATATTATTGAGAAAAAACAAAAGACTATACGTAATTTCAAAGTATATCCAGTAGAAAAGATCGTACCTGATGAGACTTCAATTAACTATCAATTCTATATGGAAAAAAGTATATACAATTCATCTGCAATTTATCCTGCGAACATTATAGAAAAAGGATCTCCTGCTTATATCGGTGACAGATACTTTATGGGATTCAATATTCATCCTTTTCAATACAGGGGAAAGAATGCCGAACTTTTGATAACTGAAGAGCTAATACTGCATATTAATATAATCGGTAACAAAAGTAGAAACTTCTCACAAGGTGAAAACTACATTGATAAAATTGCTGACTCATTCTTTTTAAATAACATTTACTCTAGTAATTGGAGAAAAGAAAAACAGAAATCGGGATATATCCCATCCAGAGAAGGTGATGAAGTAAATGAACTTCGAATTATCGTGGGTGAAGAAGGAATTTATAAAATAAGCTATGAGTATATAATGGAAACACTGGCAGCTTTGGATTTTCCAATTGAATATGAAATGGCTTTTGACTGGGATGAGATAGATCCTCGAAATCTGGAATTAACCTGTATGGGTAATCAGGTTCCAATACATTTTGTAGGTGCTGCAGATGGTTCTTTTGATCAGGGAGATTACTTTGAGTTTTATGGAGATATTCATTACGGTGAAAATCATTATTATGATGATTACACATCTGAGAATTCTTATTATTTAACATTACTAGATCATCCTGGAAGCAGAATGGCAGTTGAAAATGGCGGTTTGGGTAATATTAACCCAGGATATTACACAGTTCCTGAATCATATCAACAAACCGTACATTTCGAAGAGCAGAACTCAAAAGATCATCTTGGTGCACAATATCTCTGGAATACTCATGATTTCTACCGTGAAGATATCTGGTTCTGGGATAGAATTTATTCTCCATCTTTAGAGATATATCCATTTGAACTTCAATATCCTGATCAGCGCCCCACAAAAAGATTTACGGCACAAGCATGTCTTTTCAGTGTTACCTTTAATGAAGACAATTATTCTCAAATAAACCACTCTGCACAAATCAACATCAATTCCTCACAGATCGATCAGCATGAATGGAATGGACAATCTGAACAAATGTTTGATAATTTAAGTAATCCAATACACAATAGTTATTTATTTCATGGTGAGAATAGTTTATACGTAAATCTTCCGGGAATTTCCGGCATAGAAAATCAGCAGGTTATGCTTGATTACTTTGATATAACATATTGGCGTGAATATAGAACTGATACTGATGAATTGAAATTCACCGAACCTCAAGATGAAGATTTAGGATTATTCCAATTTGAACTAAATAATTTTTCTACCGATCAAATATCGGTTTATAAATTAGGAATTAGTTTTATGGAAAACGTACATATTGTATCTTCCCTGGGTAATGGAGCTCCGCCTTTTAAGATATCATTTCAAGATAGTCTGATAAACCATAATACAAAATACTTTGCAGTTACGGAAGAAATGAAAAAACAACCTCTTAAAATTCTTCCGAACATTCCTTCTAATTTGAAATCACAAACAAACTTTGCTAAATATATTGTAATAACAATAACCGATTTTGTAGAAGATGAATCTTTATTACAATTCAAACAAACATGGGAAAGTCAGGGCAAGATCGTGAAGATAGTAAGCCTTCAGGATATTTTTGATGAATTTAATTACGGTATCCGTTCTGCACAATCAATTAAAGATTTTATTCAATATGCCTATAATAATTGGAGTGGATCTGGTGTTACTCATGTTCTGTTTATGGGAGATGGAATTACCGATGAAAGAGATAACAGCCCCAGCCGTGAGTTTAATCTTATTCCATTTAGGAATGTTTGGGTTGAATATTGGGGTGCTATCGCCAGTGATAACTGGCTTGGATGTATAGTTGGTGATGATTTGGTCTCAGATGTTGCAATAGGTCGTATTAATATTTGGAATGAAGATCAGATAGAAGATGTTGTTAACAAAACAATTCAATATATTGATCAACCAAATTTCGAGGATCTCTGGCATAGTCACGTTACATTAGCAGCTGGTGGAAATCCAGGTGAAGGATCTACTTTTGCAAATCAATCAGAGACAATACGTTCAATGTGGATACCCGATGATTTTAATGTAAGCCGTGTATATTGTAATACTAACGGTCTGCCTAATTCATACGCGGGAAACACAACCGATCTTATTAGTAATATTAATGATGGAACGATCTACCTGCAATTTATGGGTCATGGTGGTGGCCATATTTGGGCAGATTACAACCTTTTAAATATTGCAGATATTGCAACTTTCAATAATGATAACTTCCCTTTAGTAGCCAGCCTTTCATGTTATGGTTCTGCTTTCAATACACCTCAAAGCTCCTGTATTGGAGAGGAATTGATCCTACGTCCAAATCGTGGTGCTATTGGACATGTAGGTTTTACAGGATATGGTTATCTCTATGCAGATCTAGCTATCAGCAAACACCTTACAGAGGCTATCTTTGATAAACAGATACCTTCGATTGGAGAGATTGCAAGTTTTACAAAAGCTAAATTTTTTGCTTCTTATAATTTTTCCGGCGTTGGAGTAGCACTTACACATGGTTTTGCTCTTTTGGGTGACCCGATGATCCAACTTATTTTGCCATACGATCAGAAACAAGTTAATCTTAATAATTATAATCTTGTTGAGGGAGATACTTTAGTAATAAGCTCTCATGTTGGTCCGCAGATAAGTAATGGGAAATTTGTAGTTTTTGATGAAGATGACTCCCAACTTCCGTTAGATCAATATTACCCTTTAGAGATGCCGGCAATAAATGATACACTTTCAGTTTCTGATTTTATTGTTCCGGATAACAATAACTCAATTTATACCCAATATGTGAAAATATTTGCTTATGGCGAAGATGGTGAGATTACCGGTATCACAAATTTCACCGTAGGTCAATCTGCAATGGTTAATCTTGAGATCATCCCCAATCCTCCTGAAGATGGTGATCCAATAAATATTCGTGCTGATTTCTTTGATGAACATGGATTGGCAGATATCTACTTTGTAAGTGATACTTTATTAATTGAGATGATCAATATAGAAGAACATACATATGAATTAGAAAGCCCTCTACCTGCACACTCTGCCGGAGATCAGATCAGTTTCCATTTCAAAATATTTGATGCTGTTGGAGATTCTACCATAACAAATTCTGAGGTTATCATTGTGGCAGGACCGGATCTTGTAATGGAACATTTTGAACTTACCGAATTTGAAAATGCACCTGCGGCAAAAGTGCTAATTCGAAATTCCGGTTCGACAGAAGCAGGCGTCTGTAATCTGCGATTATACTCATACAACTATCAATATGACCCAGTACAAATAATATTATTATCAACTATTCAAATCGCATCTCTTACTGTATTGGAAAATAGATGGGAATATATCCCAATTCCACTTCTAAATGGAGAAATTGAATTCCGTGCAATTGTTAATGAAAATGAAGAATCTTTTTCTGAGATCCATACTTTTAATAATACAATCAATTCTGATAGTTATTCAATAAATATGTTTGAAGTAGGAACTTCTGGATCAGTAGTTTCTGCACTCAGTCTGGATAACAATCTACTTTGTGAATTCCCATCGGATTTTTTAGCCGAACCTGCAATTTTCTACATAAATTCAATTATTACAGAAGAACCAATAAATCAACCGGATATCAAAGAGATCTTGCCGGCAAATGAAACTAATTCATTCTGTTATGAGATTGGAACTCTTGATGAATCCTGTCTGGCAGATTCTATTGGTCATTTCCAAAACAATAAATCTATCGCCCTTACATTCAGCTATAATCCTGCAGATTCACTTACACAAGCTATGGAAATGGAAGGTAATTTTAATATTTATAGATGGGAAAGTGAATTTAATAAATGGATAAAATATGGTGGGTTAACTGATTCGGTTGCAAATACTGTTACTTATGAAGTAAATAGAATTGGAATTTACTCAATTTTACAAAACAATGATGATCAAGTTCCATATATTGAAGCAAATGTTGAAGGGCAGGAATATACACAAACTTTAAATTCTAGTCCCGGACAAGAATTTACTCATGGTGGATATATTTCTAAGGATGGTGTGATCTCTTTCGTCTTGATGGATGCCAACGGGATTGATGTGTTTGAGAATAGTATAACGCTGTATCTTTCTGATGGTACAGATGTTACTGAAATTGGGAGCAATGAATATGCGTTAACTATAACTCCCGGAAATCTTAATCAACTCCCTCTTAAATATCAGCTGAATAATCTTACAGAAGGAACATATTACATTACCTTAGAATGCCATGACGTTAACGGAAATGAGGAAAATTTGGAAATTGAATTCATAGTAAATGATAAGTTTGATATTATGAATTTTGCAAATTATCCTAATCCGGTTAAAACTGCAACGGTTAATCAAAACAATTCAGGTAGGACCAGATTCACCTATGTTCTTACAGACGATGCCGACAAAGTTAATATAAAGATATATACAGTTAGCGGAAGGTTGATCAAAACATTTAAAGATCTTCCCTCTTCAGTAGGATATCATGAATTTCCACGAGGTCCTCTCGGTTGGGATTGCCGAGATAAAGAAGGATACTTTTTGGCAAATGGTGTGTATTTCTATCGAATAACTGCAACTAAGGGTAATAAGAAAATTGAGAAAACACAGAAAATGGCAATCTTAAAATAGGTAAAAAAATGAAGAAAATAATTATACTTTTAGCAGTATTGCTTATATCGCTCTCGCTTTCAGCAGGAAGATATGCTGGTGATTTTATGGTGATAGGAAGCGGAGTTCGCTCTTCAGGAATGGGAAAAGCATTTACAGCAATTGCTAATGATGGATCTGCAATTTATTGGAATGCTTCCGGTATTGCTCAAATGCGAGAAACAGAAATTGGACTAATGAGAGCATTCTTATACAATGGTCTTGCATCTTATGATAATTTCACTTTCTGCCAGCCTCTTCCGAATGATGTTACAATTGGCTTTAACTGGACCCGA
This sequence comes from Candidatus Cloacimonadota bacterium, assembly GCA_029932755.1. GTDB lineage: Bacteria > Cloacimonadota > Cloacimonadia > Cloacimonadales > TCS61 > Tenebribacter. The sequence continues at coordinate 12,154 of JAOZPK010000043.1, forward strand.
CTATCTATAGATGATATTCCTGTTTTCCTGGAAGAACATCTGGTAGGAAATCCCAGTTTCCGCTCTGCATATTTTGAATATAACTTAACAGGAGACCCAGATGGTTGGATATCCAGTACCGATGATCTCCTGCAATTTGCTTTTGCAAAACATTTACATTATAATCTAAATCTGGGCTGGCTCTTTTTTGACGTTCCCTTTGAATTTTACCTTGGCGGGAACATAAAATATATTAAACGTAAAATCGATGAAAGTATCGGAAATGGAACTGGATTTGATTTCTCGTTTTTAACCCGGACAAGTCTTGCCGTTCTTTTTGAAAGAGATTGGTTGGGAGATTTCACTTTTGGAGTTAATTTCCAGGATATTGGAGGAAGTAATATTACCTGGGATGTGGTTGATGATAACTCTGATCATCAGGATGAAGTATTGATGAACAGCAAATTGGGAATGGCAGTTATTCAACCGCTTCCATTCATATATTCCACACTGACCTTATCACACGATATTGATTATATTTACAGTACTGTACATCATTTTGGATTAGAATATAAATATAAAGATCTGGTTGAAATTCGATTGGGATATTATGATACAAATTTCACAACCGGTCTTACGATAATGTATAAAGATTTTGCACTTGATTATGCATTTCTCACAAATAATTTAGCCAGTACAAATCGTGTTGGTTTAAGAGTTAATTTCTAGCAGGGAGTTCAAAATGAAGTTTTGCTTTTTATTGTTAGCATTATCATTAATGTTTTGGGGATGTACCGGAGAAGAAAGTTTGGGAGTAGATACCCAAGCCCCAAATAAACCAGAATTAGTTCCTCATCTGGGAGATACCGGAGATATTATTCAAAATTACCAGGGGAATTCAGATACTTTAAATTTTTATAATATTTATAGCGATATTAATTTTGAGAACAATGGTATAGATGCTATGATGGAAGGTGATTGGTTAAAGATACAATGGTTCCGCCTGGAAGACTCTGATATTGATTATCTAAAGATATTCAGGTTCAGTGCACAAGAGTATTATAATGCTATAGACACACTAAATTTTGCTCAGATCATTGATACTGTTAATTATGAAGATCAAATCTATTATGTAGATAAAACTTCAACTACAGATAAAAATTATTTTTATTTTATTGAAGCAATTGATAACGCAGGAAATTCTACTCTTTCTGATACAACCGGTTATAAACTGATCGATAAACCATATTTAATATCTCCGGCTGATTATTACTCTTGTGAAAGCAACGATATCTATGATATTGTTTTCGAATGGGAACAAGTTGGAGATGTATTTTATTTCAGATTACTGGTCTTTAGTGAAGACAGGGAACTTATCTGGCAACAAACAATGTTAGATACAGGAAGTTTCAATGTCCAATACGATGGACCTCCTGTTGATCCCGGTTCTGTACTGATATGGCGGATTGATGCTTTTGGCAGTACCTATTCAACACCAAATCCGATAGAAGGAAATTATTACATTGTTGAATCCGGAGCAGAATCTGTAGAACGAACGTTATCTATTCATAGATGAGTAAATTATCTTGACTTCATACAATGAAAAAAATTATTAAAAGTTTCAAGGAGAATAAATGAAAAAAATCATATTTATTATATTCTTAATAATATTAGGATTAAGTTTATGGGCTCAAACTGAAAGTAGCGGTGTTTTAAGCTATAATCCTGGAGCTGTTTACCAATATTCCGGCTCTCTTACAGGAACTGAGCAACTCAAGATTAGAACTTATATTTGGGGACAGGTTAGAAATCCTGGACTTTATATTGTTCCAGACAACACAGATCTGCTAACATTGATTTCTTCTGCCGGTGGTCCAACAGAAAATGCAAAACTCTCTAAAATTAGAATAATCCGTTCTACGGCAGAAGGTGAAAAGGTTATTTGGGTTGACCTGAAAGAATATCTAGAGACCGGACAAGCAGAATTAATTCCAATACTAAGGCCTGGAGATACTGTAATCGTTTCAGGCTCAACGTATTATGCGTTTACAAAAGCAGTTAATTGGCTTTCTCAGATTGCTGTGATGTTAAGTGTATATGTAGCAATTTCTAATATTAGTAATTAAATAAATGAGGTAATATGAAAGATCAATTCAATCAAGTTAAATTCAACGAGGATTTTGAAGAGCAGGAAATTAAACTAACCGATTACCTAAATATAATTATTAGATTTAAATGGATCGTTGCATCCATTTTTCTAGCAATTTTTGTGGTTTCATTTATTTATACTGCCAGGGCACCTAGGATTTATAAAGCGACTTCTAAAGTACTTCTGGAAGAGAAAATGGGAAGTAACCTTTTTTTTACTTCAATGAGTAATAAGGCTTCATCCATAAATAATCAAATCCAAATTTTACAAAGTTTTCCTGTGATGAAAATCGCAAATCAAATACTTACCAGGCATAAAGAGTATGAAAGCTTCCCCATTTCGCAAACAGAAGGACTCCCTGAATCATATTTAAAGAGGAATCTGGAGATAGATACTGAGCGGGAAACTGATATTCTTATTATAAATTTTGAATCTACAAGTTCATTGGAAGCTAAAGAAGCTGCAAACGCTGCTGCACATGCATTAATGCAACAAGATACGGATTATGCTAGAAGAGAGTTTAGGAACGCCAGAGAATTTCTAGCAAATCAACTTGATGAACATGACAGACGATTGCGTTCTGCTGAAGAAGAACTTCGACTCTATAAAATTGAACATGGTGTTTCCATGCTTTCAGAAGAAACTCAGAAACTCATCGAGCAGACATCTGATCTTACTGCGATGCTTTCTGAAGCAGAAACAGAGCTAGATGTTGCAAACAATCATCTAGATTTCCTTAAAGTAGAACTGAATGTTCAAGACGATTTTCTTACTGATGTTAATTCAGTACTCTCATCTCCCCTACTTGAACAATTAAAACGAGAGACCATTGAACTTCAAATTCAATATGTAAATTTTCTTACAAAATCAGATTATTCCCCCGATCATCCTGAACTTATTGCATTAAAAAATTCTATTGAAAGTGCAAAAATAAAACTCAATGAAGAAATCCAGAAAATCCTGCTGGTAAAATCAGGTTCTGCGGATCCATTGATGTTCCGATCTAGTTTAATAGAAAAGATATCTACAGCTCAAATCGAACAAAATATCAAATCTACTAAAGTTATAAGTTTACGTGCAGCAGTAGAGAAATATAATGAAAAAATGTCTCAACTTCCAGATACTGAAGTTCAGTTAGCAAGATTGGAACGCAATTATCAGATAAATGAAAAGACATATACAATGCTTATTGAAAAGTATGAAGAAGCAAAGATCGCTGAGAAGTCTAAGTTAGGTAAGATTAGAATTGTAGAAGAAGCACGTATTCCCGATGTACCGATAAAACCTAACAAAAAGATGAATATGATGATCGCAATTGTGCTTGGGTTAGGTCTTGGGATTGGTGCTGCACTTCTGGTTCATTCATTAGATTCAAAGATACGAACTTTTGATGACGTACGTAAATATGTGTCATTACCTGTTCTGGGAACTATACCGCTTATACAAACAGATGATATTGAACTTGATAATATTGAACAAAAAATTGAAATAACCGAAGGACCTGAAAGGGAAAAATATAAAATAATACTACAACAAATCCAGGAAAAACTGATAACAAATTATTCTCCTAAATCTTCAACTGCTGAAGCCTTCAGGATTTTGCGTACAAACATAATTTCCCGAAAGAAGAATTCTGACTGCACAACACTACTTATCACAAGTTCAGGTCCAAAAGAAGGAAAATCTACGATCCAGGCAAATATGGCTACAGCTTTAGCTCAAATGGATGCCAAAGTAATTCTGGTTGATCTTGACCTTAGACGTCCAATGGTTCACACAATCATGGGCTTTGATAAAGAGATTGGTATAAGTGATTTTCTTATGGATAAATCTACTAAAATAGAAAAAGTTATTAAAAAATCTAATGTAGAGAATCTTGATATAATAACTAGTGGAATCATACCACCAAATCCCTCAGAATTACTTGCTTCAAAACGAATGGATGAAGCAATTGAAAGTCTTAAAGAAAAATATGATTACATCCTATTCGATTCACCTCCGGTTATTGCAGTTACAGACTCCATGGTTATGGCAAATAAAGTGGATCTATTGATCCTTGCGATTCGTGTTGACCAGGCTGATAAAAACGTTGTTAAAAGAACAAAAGAACTTCTTGAAAATATTAAAGTTGATATTGCGGGAGTCGTAATAAATGGTATTCAGCCACATCGATATTATAATAGTTACGATTATAATTATTATTACTATTATTATTATGGGAAAAGTGAAGAAAAAAAATCTAAGAATAAATTCTTCGGCAAAAATAAACCTCTTTCTTGATGTTCTTTCAAAACGTTCTGATGGATATCATCAGATAAGAACAATTTTCTCTGAAATAGGGTTAGTTGATATAATAAATTTTGCTTTGACAAAAAAAGGCACTGTTAAAATTTTGTTAGATATAGACTTTGTAAGCACAAAGGAAAATTTAATTTACAAAGTCGCGGTCTTTATAAAAGAAAAATATAATGTGAAATTTGGTGTGAGAATAGAATTGCAAAAAAACATACCTATTTCAGCAGGAATGGGTGGTGGGAGCAGTAATGCAGCTAGTACAATTATTGCACTTTCAGAGTTATGGGATCTCAAGCTTACCAAAAAGGAAATGCATGAGATAGCTGAAAATTTTGGAAGTGATATCAATTTTTTCCTTGAAGGCGGCTGTGCTTTAGGTGAAAATCGTGGAGAAAAGATTTTTCATCTTAAGCAAATACAATTAGATAATATATTCTTGGTAAATCCTGGTTTTAAAATTTCCAGTAAAGAAGCATATGAATCTGTTATTTTAGATGATACTGAAAATGAT
>JAOZPK010000144.1 GCA_029932755.1 Candidatus Cloacimonadota bacterium
ATTTCAAGTTCCAGTTGAGTTCGAAAATCTGTTAATTGAGCTAATAGTTTTTCAATCCGATAACGCAATCTTCCTTCATATTGCTGAAGTGCTGCCAAGTGAGAAATTCTTGTTTTCGCAGTTAACAGATCACCAACAGCTTCAGCTTGTGTAAGCCCGATCTTATCGTTTAAAAATGCTCGTTGAGTAAATTCACCGGGTTCGGCTAATCTGGTATTCCTCAGCAAAATTTGCAGAATTTGATTTGTAATAAAAGTACTTCCATGACATGAAATTTCTACAACATTCTCACCCGTGTAACTATGAGGTGCTTTAAAAGCAGTTACTATCACTTCATCTACAAGTTTCCCTGAATCTAATATGCGACCAAAAATTGCCTTATGCGAAGGTTGATTCATAAGGCCTATTTTGCTTTTGAATATTTTGGAAACTACATTTATTGCCTTATCTCCACTAACTCTCAGAACCGAAATTCCTCCTACACCTAAGGGCGTGGAAATTGCAGAAATCGTATCGTGAGAATATTCCATTATATTTTATTTTAAAATTAAGATGATCTCTTTTGTTATTTTTTTAGGTGTTATTCCTATCATATTTTTTAATTGATCTACTGTTCCATGTTCAATAAACTCATCAGGAATACCAAAAGAATAAACCTTAACATCTGAATTTGAAAAATATGATTTTATCATGCTGCCAAAACCACCAATCAGTGCATTATCTTCAATCGTAATTATCGTATGAACTTTCTTTTTAAGATCGTTAACTAATGATGTATCAAGAGGTTTAAGAAAGCGTGGATTAATGAGATATGGGTCAACATCAGGAAGTTTATCTTTTAATTCATTATAAACAATTACTGCATCTTCCATAGCTTTTCCAACACCAATAATTGCAATATCTTTTCCCTCGTGAACGATTACGCCCTTTCCAATTTCAATTGGTTTGATTTTGTCATCGAGATAAGTTGCACAACCTCGTGGATAGCGAATCACAATTGGTCCATCTTTATATTTTGCAGCGAATTCAAGCATTGCTGCTAATTCTTCAGCATTGGCAGGAATTAGGATAAGAAGTCCTGGAATTAGATTGAGATAAGAAAGATCAAAAACACCATGATGTGTGGCTCCATCGTCTCCAACTAATCCTGCACGATCCAGGCAAAATACAATTGGTAATTTCTGCAAAGCAATATCATGAATAACCTGGTCAAATGCTCTTTGCAGGAATGTGGAATAGATGGCTACAAATGGTTTTATTCCCTGCACTGCAAGTCCACCGGCAAAGGTTACCGCATGTTGTTCTGCTATGCCTACATCAAAAAATTGATCAGGGAATTTTTCTGCAAAATCAGCAAGACCAGTTCCATCTGTCATTGCTGCAGTTATTGCTACTACATTTTTATTCTTTTCAGCTATTTCACATAATGCATTTCCAAAAACTTTTGAATAAGTTTCACCCTTTTTTTTCTTACTTTTTCCGGTTTCTATTTCATAAGGTCCCAACCCGTGAAAACGGGCAGCATCATCTTCCGCATACTCATAACCCTTTCCCTTTTGCGTAACGATATGCATTAAGATCGGTCCTGTAAGATTGGTTTTAATTTTATGGAAAATTCTGATCATTCTTGAAATATCATGTCCGTCGATAGGCCCGAGGTATTTAAATCCCAGATCCTCGAAAATGATGTTTGGAGCAAGAGTGTGAACCATGTTCTCCTCTAAAGTACGTGCACTTAAAATAACTCTTCTGCGAATTCGATGAGGAAGATGTTGTACAAAATCATAGATCAAGCTTTTTGTTGCGTTGTAGGGCTTGCTGACTAACATATTTGTTAAATGTGATTGAAGAGCACCGACATTTTTAGAGATAGAAAAATTATTATCATTCAAAACAACTATTATATTTTTTTGAAGATGTCCTGTATGATTCAAAGCTTCAAAAGACATCCCACCAGTGAGTGCTCCATCACCAATAACTGCAATTGTGCGACCATTTTCTCCCTTTATCTCTTTGGCTACAGCTATTCCAAGTGCCGCTGAGATAGATGTACTGGCATGACCAACTCCAAAAGAGTCATACTCACTTTCAAAAATATTATTGAATCCGCTTAATCCACCAAACTGACGCAACGTCTCAAATTGTTCATTTCTTTCTGTAAGTATTTTATAGGCGTAAGATTGATGCCCAACATCCCAAACTATCCTATCTTCCAACGGATCGAACATTTTAAGTAAAGCAATTGCAAGATCGGTTGCGCCTAAGCTTGGAGCAACATGACCACCAGTTTTTGCTGTAACCTTAATTATTCTCTTTCTCACATCTTCAGCTAATTCCTGAAGCTGCGTAATTGAGAGCCTTTTAACATCTTTCGGTGTTTTTATTTTTTCTAACATAATTCAACCTTTATATTAATGAACCAATAAACACAATTGTTTAATTCAGTTGTCAATTAAAATCAATAACTCGATCTGTAATCCAGTTCAAGATGTTTTCAATTCCTCTTTTCTTTAATGATGAACAAGCAATTATTTGCTGATCGCCCAAATTCAATCCACTTTTCAATTTTATTATTGCAGCATTTGCCTTAGATTTAGGGATCTTATCGGATTTTGTAGCAGCGATCATGAATGGGATATTCATAGATTGCAGCATTTGTATCATGAGAATATCTTTGGGATCTGCTTTATGCCGGATATCAACCAAACAAACAACACCTCGTAGTTGCTGCCTGTTTTCAAAGAAGGTTAAGATCATTTTCTTCCAGGAATCTCTTTGTGTTTTACTTACTTTTGCATATCCGTAGCCCGGCAGATCTACAAAACTGAAGAAACCTTCCAGATCTTTTTTATCAATTTTGAATCTGATCTCAAAGAAATTGATCAATCGTGTTTTACCGGGTTTGTTACTAACTTTGGCAATCCCTTTTCGGTTTAACAGCTTATTTATCAGAGTCGATTTCCCTACATTAGATTTGCCAGCAAAGGCAATTTCTGCAAATGCGGTTGGATAATAATCTACAGGTTTTACAGCACTTTTAACAAATTTAGATTCTACAATTCTCATTTTATTCCTTACATTTTAGCAACTAATAACACAAACAAAAACGAACTTTTTCAATTCCCGTGGTAATTTTATAGTCTGTGTAAGTCTGTAGCAATATTGCCTATTCTTTAAAATAGACCATTGAAGTAATATCAGATTCCCAAACTTCTACATCAGCTATTTTACATTCAGGAACTTTAATACGTTTTTTTATTTCATGATAAATGAATTTTGCAATATTTTCTGAAGTTGGATTTATCCCCTTAAAATATTCTAGTTCGTTTAAATAAGTATGATCAAGCATCATCATTACTTCATTCAAATACTTCTTAACTTCACCGAAATCTATTGTCATTCCAATATCATCTATTTTTTCGCAGATAATTCCAATACGTACTTTCCAATTATGACCATGAAGGTTCTTACATAAACCTTCGTATCCATCCAGTTTGTGCGCCGATGAAAAATTTGAGGTTACATTCAGTTTATACATAACTCCTCCTCATTTCGTATTCAAAGCAACCTCGAATAAATTTTGAGCACTTTATTTGTAAAGAACTTTAATAATTGACAAAATGAGTGCTCCTCAGAAATTTCCAAGCATTAATAAATGATAGATGAGGAAGTTTATGAAATGTAATGGTATGAGAAAAGAAAAAACAAAAAATGGCAGGAAGATAAATGTAAGATGCAATACTGAACTTGATGAACATGCTCTTTTCTGCAAAGTTTGTGGTCATTCAACTGGTGCTCTTTCGGGACAACTTTCTGCAAAAGTAAATTACAATGATGTTTGGGGAAAATTCAAACTTATTAAATCTCAATATTATTCATTCTCAATTTTTATAGTCCTTACATCTTTTTTACTTATCGGTTTAGGAATTTTCTTCAGTAAAGATCTGGCAGAGAGTTTTAGAATCGATCATTACCTTTTCACAAATCTTATGCTGTTGATCTTAGTTCCATTTACATTGATCCCATTTGGATTCAAAGATAATTTTACTGACGAACCGTTTAAGATTTTAATGTATTTTCAGGCACTAATAAACTATCCAAAATTATTTCTACTCGTGCTTGTAAATATTCTATATTTCTTACTTCTAAAGATACTTTGTACAGGCTACATTTTAGGAATTACCGTAGATCCGATTCTGCATCCGGTTAGATTTATTTTAGTCCTTTATTGGATAACGATAACATTTCCTGCAGCTCTTCTTATTATCCGCAAGAAAATGAATCCAATAAAAGCGGTTATTTCCTGCTATAAAGCAAGTGCAGAAACACGTTGGCAACAATTCTTTATTGTGTTCAGATTGTTTGTGATGAATATTATTGGTGCTGTATTTGTTGGGTTGGGACTCCTTGTAACGATACCATTCTCATATATTCTGATTGAAAAATATTATCAGAGTTTGGATGAATTTGAGCTTTTTGAATAAACAATATAAATAGCAGAGCCAAATGGAACATTTAAGAATTGGAATCGTAGGAAATATAGGTGTTGGGAAATCCACACTGGTAGATGCTGCAAGCAAAGATCCCTTTAGTGAAATATTGCTTTCAACAATTCCCAATAGAATTGGTGATGAAAAAGTTTATGCCTTTCAAGAAAAATTTAATCCTAAAGTGTTAGACGCATTCTATGAAGACCCAATAGGGAATGCATTTATGGCACAGATCGAATTCTTCAATGGCAGATTAGACCGTCAGCGTCAGATAG
>JAOZPK010000145.1 GCA_029932755.1 Candidatus Cloacimonadota bacterium
CCAATGACCATATTTGAAGCCTCTTTCTTAGGAATAAAATTTACGCTTGTACGTTTGTTGATCTCGCTTCCTCTCATTATTATTTCTTCAATTATTATGGGCAGATTCCTAACAAATACTCGTTTTGAAATATCAGGGAATTAACTATTCCTTCTATAATATTTGGCTTGAATATATTTTAATTTAGTTGAAAGGAGAAATTGATGTTTGAATATCAACAACATGGAAAATTCTTTGCACAAGTAGCAGGATCGATGGAAGATCTTGGAGCAAATGAGTTAAAAGAATTCGGTGCAAAAGAGATAACTCCAGTTTATCGGGGAGTTCATTTCAAAACTGATCTCTCTCATATTTATCGAATTAATTTTCAAAGTAAGTTCATCAGCCGAATTCTGGCTCCACTAATTACATTTGATTGCCACAGCACAAAATATCTCTACAGTACAGCATCAAAAATTGAATGGGATAAACTTCTAAATAACAACAAAACTTTTGCGATCTACTCAAATGTTTCCAATAGTAAAATTACTCATTCCAGGTACGCAACTCTTGTGTTAAAGGATGCAATTGCTGATTTTTTTACAGAGAAATACAATGAACGTCCCAATATTGATACTGATGCTCCTGATGTTGTATTCAATCTTTTCATACATAAAAATAGAGCAACTATCAGCCTTGATACTTCAGGAGAGCCGCTTCATAAACGTGGTTACAGGAAAAGTAAGGGTTCAGCTCCAATGCAGGAAACTCTGGCAGCAGCTATTGTTAACCTTTCCGGTTGGAAGGGTGATAAACCTCTTTATGATCCAATGTGCGGCAGTGGAACTTTACTTTGCGAAGCTTTAATGAATTACTGTAGAATCCCTTCAGGTTTTAAAAGAAAAAGGTTCGGATTTGAAAACCTGCCCGAATTTGATGAAAAGGAATGGAAGAAAATTAAAGAAAGTAGCACAAAACACATTCGTGAACTTCCCTCAGATCTCATTTTTGGAAGTGACATGAGTTATTTTGCTATCGAAGATTCCAAATTGAATTTTAGAACTCTTCCATCTGCACAAAACGTTAATCTTAAACAAATTGATTTCATGTCTCTCCCGGAAATTCATGATTCAACAATTATTTGTAATCCACCTTATGGAATAAGATTAGGAACAAAAGAATCTGTAGTTGAGTTATATAAAAATCTGGGTGATTTTTTAAAACAAAAATGCAAAGGAAGCACTGCCTATATTTATGTTGGTGACAAAGAACTGATTTCAGCTATTGGGCTTAAACCATCTTTTAAGCGTCCACTTAAGAATGGAAATTTGGATGGAAGATTATTGAAAATAGAAGTTTATTAATAATTATTAAGTAAAATTCTTGACGTGTGTTCTTTTCAAACAAATTTAAATTTATTAAGAATTATATTGGAGGTTAATGTGCAAACAAAAAAAATTATAATTTTTACTTTATTCCTATTAGTTTTTCTTTCCTCTTTTGCTCAGGAAATTCAATTTAATAAAGTTGATTCAACAGCAAAATTAACTGAAGGACCTTATGTGTTCTGGGGAAACGAGACCGCAACTATAAAATACATCTTAAATGATAATTATGTCTCACAGGATATCACAGTTCGTGGAGAAGGAATTTTCTCTTTCAATCTTGAAGGATTCGATGGAGATTTTGAAATTTCATCATATCCCTCAAAAATTAATCCAAGTACATATTCCGATATTTCCAAATTCTTTGTTATCAGTGATATTCACGGTCAATATGACCGTATGGTTGAAATCCTAAAGAATAATAGAATAATCGATGTAAACCTCGATTGGGCTTGGGGTGAAGGCCATCTTGTTATTCTGGGAGATGTTTTTGACCGCGGTGATAAAGTTACTGAATGTCTATGGCTTATTCACAAATTGGAAACACAAGCTGAAAATTGGAGAGGACAAGTACATTATCTTCTTGGAAATCATGAGATAATGGTTTTGCAAAATAATATAAAGTATGTTAATGATAAATATAAAAGAACAGCCGAACTCATGCAGATGAAAGTTGGTGATCTTTATTCAGCTAATTCTGAATTCGGTCGCTGGCTCCGCACTAAACATACAATTATCAAATTAAATGATGTTCTCTTTGTTCATGCTGGTATTCATCCAAGGCTTACTTATTATAACTACAACTTTCAGGCTGTCAACAATGAAATCCGCAATAATATAGATGCTACCAAAGACAAAATAAAATATAATGAATTACTTAACTTCCTTTTTGGAAGTGATGGACCATTGTGGTATCGTGGTTATTTTGAAGATACCAAAACATCTACACAGATTAAACAAGATAAATTATTAGAATTATTAAATGAGCTGGGAGTAAACAAAATAGTGGTTGGACACACCACACAAGACTTTATTAACCCATTTTTTAAGGATAGTGTGATTCCGGTAGATACCGGCATTAAAACCGGAAATAAAGGAGAAGCTCTTCTTTATGAGAATGGAATTTATTACCGGGTGAAAGCTAATTCCTATAAAGAACAATTAATATTTCCAATAGAAAAATAAAAAATAGAAGGAGGATAGGATAATGAAAAAAATTATCATTTTAGTTATTTTTGCTACACTACTTTTTGCAGGATGTGGAAAGTTTGATGATGCAAAAAAGGCTATGAAAGCAGTAAAACAAATCGCAGAGATAGCAGAAGATACGGCTGATTCATTCAAGGATATAGATGAAAATGAGATCAAAAAAATCAAATTAAAAGAAAAAGAGGTTAGAACTTTTTTTGACAATGTTGCAAAGCTGAAAGAAAAATATCCTGATATACATTTTCAGGTTGCTCAAGTTGCATTAATAGAGGCTATAGATACTGGTGAGAACTTAAAGGATATTGTAAATAAGGAAATGAATATCTCTTTTGATGAATATACCAGGCTTTCTACTGTGATAACTTTTTCAGAAGCTACAGGTGTGGGTCTTCAATTATCTAAAGCTATGTATGAACAAATGGTCCTGGGAAAAGAAGCATTAGAATTTCAATTAGTTGAAACTCTATCTTCAGAAGAAAAAGAAGAATTGGAAAAAGCTCTCGCAGAAGTTGAACAGGAAATTAAAGAATTTGAAAAAGAAATGAATAGTGATGAAAATGCTAATATTAAACATAATTATGATTTAGTTCTTAAGATCAAAGAAGAATTGGATATATAGATTAGTAAGCAATAATTGTTTATTATAAGGATGGGTTTATAACTCATCCTTTTTCTATTAATCTTATAAATGAATAACAAGAGGTTATAATGAAATCGAATAATATCTATGAACAAAAGAATGATCTATACATGCTTAGAATCAACAAAGGTGAAAAAATCTATAAAATATTTATCTTCCGACCCAAAGCTGGAAAAGATCGAAATTTTGAATATCGGATTCTTACCAAAGAAATGAAAAATGGATTATTAGAACTTGTTAGTTATAATTATAAGATAGTCGATAATATCCCGCAAAAATATTCAATCACACGTGCATCTGATATTAATAAGAAAAAGATTAAAAGCATAATAAGTAATGTTTTGGGAATGACAAATACGTCGGCAGAAGAATTTGAAGAAATCGACCTTTCGATTTTTGATACAATTGAAGAGCAAATTAAATTCCTAGAAAAGAGAGATAGAATAAACAAAGAATTTATTATGTAATCTTATTTGATTCATAATAAGTTAAGCTCCGATTTTTTTTCGGAGCTTTTTTTAATGTTTTTTAAAATAAAACTTGCATTCTGCACATATGTTCAATATATTGTATTATAGATTTAGTAAAGGAGAATTTATGTCTAGAGGGAAAATGCAGAGAATTGTACACAGACCTCCACTCTATACGGAATTTAAACCAGTAGGCGTGAGAAGATTATCATTAGATTCAATTGAACTCTCAATTGATGAATATGAAGCAATTCGGCTTGCAGACAACAAAGGCATGAATCATAATGAAGCTGCTGAAGAGATGGAAATATCCCGTTCTACCTTTTCACGACTGATTGAAAAAGCTCGAAAAAAGATAGCTGAATTTATCATTGAGGGTAAACAACTTCAAATAGATGGTGGGAATATTCATTTCAGGGGTAACATTATAAAATGCAATTCTTGTGGACATATGTTCAATACAAACTTTGAGAATGAGATACTAAAATGTCCATCCTGTGGTTCAGATAATTTAGTAGATCTAGCAGGAGGATTTGGGCATGGTAGATGTTGTAGAAATAACAATAATGGAAGGAGGTAATAATTATGCCAGGTGGAGATAGAACAGGACCAGATGGAAAAGGTCCCAGAACGGGACGCGGATTAGGAAAATCAGCAGGAAACGATATGGGTCAAGGACGTGGACAGAATCAAGGTCAAGGCAAAGGAAGAAATCAAGGTTCAGGTCAAGGAAGAAATAGATAGCTATAATAATATAAGGAGGTTATTATGCCAAGAGGTGACAGGATGGGTCCTAACGGAATGGGTCCAATGACAGGTAGAGGTTTAGGATATTGCAATGGTTATGAAAGCCCTGGATATACAAAAGGAGCTCCACGTGGTGGTGCAGGTTTTGGTAGAGGATTCGGTCGTGGCT
>JAOZPK010000146.1 GCA_029932755.1 Candidatus Cloacimonadota bacterium
GAAAAACCCACTGACAAAATTGGTAATACTCTTACTGCAATACCTGGAATTATTGTATTAGCTCCGCCATCCGCAGTTTCGTCTTCACTGCTTTCCCAACCGCTATACCAATCAAGCTGCTTTTGAAATGCAACAGCTGCTACTATCCTGCCATTCATAAGCGGATATGCTGCACTTGCAAAGTTTACAATAAAATGGCTTTGATTATCAACACTATTATCAAATTGTGTAGACTCATACTTGTAGTTCTCTGCAATAAATCTTGCTACCAAAGATACTTCGGGACGATATAATTGTGTTAATCCTGAAGGATTCCAGGTAATAGCAGTTGCATCATCAGCAACTCCAATAAATGCTCCACCCATACCTGCTGCTCTTGCACCAGCACCCGATATGTTCCAATCAATAGCACTTAAACTTAAACCGATAGTAAAAATTAAAATAAACATAAACGCTTTTGTTTTCATACTCCCTCCCTATTTTACAACTACTTTATCTTCTACTTCAATCGGGCTAATTGCACCAATTGGTTTTGCGATCGACATTTTTTCTTGTACTTGGATCACAATAAGTTCACCAAGCGGAGTAACTCTCCTACCCTGAACTTCTTTAGTGACTGGGTGATAATATTTTTTTCCCTCTTTATATGCTACACATTTTGTTCCCTTACGAACCCCCACATTACTACCAATACTCAAGATTATCTGGTCTTCCTCAACTGCCATAACAATCCCTTCAACCAAAGGCAGATCATTATAAATATCGACTGCTACCTGTTCAACAAGATTTTCGATTGTTTCTATATTTGTATTTCCTGAATCAGCTTCTTTGGCAACTATTAGCACGCTTGTTTCGGTATCAATTCCCCGTGCACTAACCTTCACGAACCCGACCTGCATATTTATGTTTCCTAATATTATAACATCTGCACCTGCAAGTTTTCCAACCTTTATTGCAGTTTCCTCATCAACAAATCCGCTCAATCCAAGTTTTTGCTCTTCCATGATCTTATCAAGTGCACTTCTTTCGATCACCCTGAATCTTCTCAGATTCACAAGTTGAATAATTAATTTCTCTGTAACAGAGTCAGTTAAATCTTTTGCCTCATCATTACTTCCGAATGGAAGAACAGCAACTGATAATCTTGAACCAACCTGAGTTACTTTTGAAGGATCATAAGTTAAGGCACCAACGGGAAGTTTGCTCACTTCACTTCGTTTTTCTTTAAGTTTATCTAGTTTTGCACGTTCTTCTTCTAATTCTTTATTTTTACGCGCAATCTCATTTTCCATACGTTCAAGTTCCTTTTTCTCTTTTACCTTCTTCTCTTTTGCGAGTTTAATTTTTTCTGCTTCGATCTCTCTTTGCTTTCGGGCAATTTCTTCCTCTTTTATTCTTTGCTCTTCCATTTCCTGCTGTCTTTTAGAAAGTTCTTCCTGTTCTTTCTGCTGTTGCTGTTTTTTAATGAGATCATCCTTAAGATCGATTTGTTCACCTTTATAACTTAACTTATCAATATATTGTTTAGTTTTTTTTTCTTTTTTATATGCATAGGAAAGTTGTAATTCACCCATTGCATCATTAAATTCACCTAGATTGTAGTAGCATATTCCAATATCTCTATGAGGATAATACTTAATAAACCGTGTACCATAAGTCCTTTTTCTTTTAGCATCTTCAAATTCAAGTGAAATTGCACTTTTCAACTCTTCAATTGCTCTTTCCCATTCACCTTTTTCCATAAACTTTGTGCCTTTATCATAATAAGTATAAAACTTTTCAATCGCTTGAATTGGTGATATTACTAATAGAAAAGAGAAAATCAAGAATAATGAAATAGTTATTTTCATTCTTACCCTCCATTTTGTTTGCAAAATAAATTAAAACTGAAACAAGAGAAGTTATTGTTTTAAAATTAGTCAATTAAATTATATGACTTGTGTAGAAATAATAAATAATCATATACAAAATCAATTAATTGATGATTTATATTGAGAATACTCTTGCAATAAAGTAACAAATGATTTGACAGTAAACCGAGAACAGCTAATTTAGGAGCTAAGATTAAGAAGAATAAAATTAAAAAATTTAATAAAAAGATAAAGGAGTTATCATGAACAAAAAACTAATTGATGTATGCAAATTAAAGGAGAATATTATCACAATAGGACCCGATGCTACAATTAAAGACGCTGTTTATCAATTAAATAAGCATAAGATTGGATGTCTTATTGTAATGGAAAACACCAACATTTTGGGAATAATCTCTGAGCGTGATGTTCTTGGCAAACTTGGTAGCACAAGTGTTAAAGATGAAATTCATGCTGTAAAGATCAGTGAGATAATGACACCAAAAGAGAAACTTATAGTTGGTCATCCTGAAGACACGGTAGAATATTTGATGAATATTATGAATGCTGAAGGCATCCGTCATATCCCCCTGGTTAATGATGAAGGAAAATTAGTTTGCCTTACCTCAATCAGAGATATTATTCGCATAATATTGAAAGATTCAAAAACAAAAGTTAAATATCTATCAGATTATGTTCAAGGTAAATATTAATACTAATAAAGCTTAAAAATTATTAGAAAACCTCCAATTAATTGGAGGTTTTTTTATGCATTGATTTTTTTAATTAACTCATTTGCAGAATTTATAACACCTTTAGAAAATTCTTCACCAAATCTCACGTTCTCGGGTTGTACTCCAAGTATAAATGTTTTCATCTTAAAAAATTCTGATATTCTTTTAACCGAAATTGTATGAGTGTTTACGGTAAAATCCTGAATTTGTTCAATTGGTAGTAATTTTATAAACCCTGGTTCTTTATTAAAATCTGTACAATCAACCAGAATGAGGATTTCCGGATCTATCGAATTGATCTTACCTACAAATTTTTCAATTCCACTTTCAACAATAAGGGTTTCAATTTTATTACTTTGCTGAATTTTTTTGCAAATATATATACCAATTGCATCATCGCTTTTTAGAGCATTCCCGATACCGACAAATAATATTTTTTTTGAATCTAGTAATTCGAATAGTTTTATTAGTTTATCTTCTTTCATCAATTTTTGTTAATTACATTAAATTTTTTATTTGAATTTTTCTATTGCAGTTAGGGCAAAGTGTATTAAACATATCTTTTCTTTTTAAACCATCTTGTATTGTAACTTTTATGTCTTCTTCTCTCGCTAATTGTAATCTTTCATTCAGCATATTTAGATTTAGAATTGATGAATATGCTTTGGGGCCAAGTTTTTCGTGAATAAATCTCATATGATCTTTAGTAGTAATTATTGCACCGCAATTATCACAGATAAGAAGCTCTCTCTCCTGAGTTTCAATAAGTACACTGCGATCAAAGCAAGCAAGTTCATATTCTTCATCAGAAAGTTTCACGCCTTTTCCAGTAATACAATGTTCTTCACATTCCCCGCAAAAAATACATGTCCCGTAATCCCGTGAAATTGTTCTGATCCCTGTCTGTGCATCATCAATAAATGTAATTGCATTCGAAGGACATACGTTAGCACAAGTTTCACACCCTACACAATTATCTTCGTCAACTATCGGTTTTCCTCTAAAACCTGCAAATGGTTTGAATTCTCCAGCTGGAAATTTGGATGTATAAGGTTTTGAGAATAGTGAGGTTATAGCTTCTTTTAATTCCCGTAATTTTGGATATCTCATTTTTTAACATCCTTATAATCATCAATAACTGTTTTACCCCAGAGTTTAATGCCAAATTTATAAGACCCTTGTACGAGAGCATGTGCAGCCACAGTGGAAACAAAAAACAATAGTGGTATTGCAATTAGTGCTTTCATTCCAATCGCGGAAAATCCATATTTAATGAATAAACCAAAGAGAATGCTACAAGTTCCTAAAGTAACTGATTTTGTAGCTGCTTGCAAACGGTTATAAACATCTGGAAGGCGGATCAATCCAATGCATCCGAATAGATCGAACACCACACCAATTGTAATAAATATTAAGCTTATCATATCACTCATCTAATTTTTTCCCCGTTAAATATTTTGCTAATGTTATCGTTCCAATGAAACTCAAAAGTATCCACGCAATCGCAATATCTATTAGAAATAATCTACCTGTTATAAGCACAAGTAATCCGCATATTCCTACAACTAAAATCCCAAAGATATCTATTGCCACCATTCTATCTGCTATTGAGGGACCGAATACAACTCTAAAAAAGCAACAGAAACTTAATCCGATAAGAACATAAAGAAGTAGATTAATAATCATTCGAATATCCTCTTGATATATTTTTCAAATCTTCCTAATATTTTATTTGTGTATTCTTTTGGATCCTTACTGCTCACATAGATCCAATGAATATAAAATTCATCATCGATAATATCTACCGTAATTGTTCCGGGAGTCATTGTAATAGAATTTGCCAGGAACGTCTTGCCTATATCTGTTTTCAAAGTAGTTTTAACTTTCACTATCCCGGGTTTAATCGGCATCGATGGGTTTAATACTCGATACGCAACATCAAAATTAGCTTTGATACATTCCCAGATAAAAATGAATAAATA
>JAOZPK010000147.1 GCA_029932755.1 Candidatus Cloacimonadota bacterium
AAAAGAATTTTCAATAAAATATCAAATCCCTTTTGTACTTGATCTGCACGAGAACCGACCAGAAATAATGAAGTTATATGATCATGTAAAAACATTTCCTGGTAATGTTATAATATCAATTAAAAATTGGCACGAATATCAGAAAAGATATACAAAATTAGCAGATAAACTAATTCTTGTCACTAATGAGGCAAAAAATGATTACATGAACAAATATAATTTGGATACAAAAAAGATAACTGTAATTTCAAATTTTGTAGATTTAGAAGGTATTAATTTAATTCCATTTGATAATGACATTTTAAATAAATACAAAGAAAAAATTGTTGTTGTATATTTTGGAGATACCGGCTTGCGAAGAGGAACTGCTACAATAATTCAAGCAGCGAATCTACTGAAAGGACATAAAGATATTCATTTTTTAATAATCGGAAAGAGTAGGGAAGATGGAAATTTGAAAAGAATGATTAATGAGCTGGATCTTTCAAATATAGAATTGATGGGCTGGATCACATTCGATAAGGCAGTTTCGTATATTAAGATTTCTAAAATTGGTCTTTGTCCTTTTCTACGCAATATTCATCATGATACAACATATGCCAATAAGATGTTCCAATATATGGCTTATAGGATACCTGTAATAGCAAGTGATTGTACATCACAGAAAAACTTGATTGAGAATGAAGAATGTGGATCAGTATTTAAGGCAGGGAATGCTGCTGATCTGGCAAAAAAAATCATAGCAATGAAACAGAGTCCAAAGTATAATGAAATGTCTGATAATTCATATAATGCTGTTATTAATAAATATAATTGGCAGAATGCAGCTGAACAATTGATAACTCTCTATCAGGAATTATGATTAAAGATAAATATTATATCAGACAAATTGTGATGGAGTCATTTTCATTATTTCTTAAAATCATGGCTCTAATAATCCCTAAACAGAAAGGTTTGATATTATTTGGAAGTTTCTCAGCTGAAAGATTTGGTGATAATTCTGCAGCATTGTTTAGTTATATTCACAAGAATCATCCAGAATTAATTGCTATATGGATGACGAATAATAATCAAGTTGTAAAAGAAATTGAACAACTTGGTGAATCAGTTCTTAAACGTCGATCTTTTCGTGGGATTTGGTTGTCTTTAAGAGCAGAAATAGTTGTTTCTTCTCATGGGGTAAAAGATGCTATTATGTTTGAGCCATTCTCTCATAGGCCAAAATTAATTTATCTTGGGCACGGTATTCCTTTAAAAAAAGGATGGATTGGAATTGAAGATATTCCAATTAAATTTAAAAAGGCTTCATTGAAAAAGATCAAAAGTTCTTTTTTTATGATATCTTCTTCGGAATTCTCTGCACAACTGCAAAATGATTTCTTACCAATTGGGAAAAATAAAATAATGATAACAGGACTTCCCAGAAACGATATGCTCTTCGAACTGGATAAACATACTATTCAAAAGAAGTATAGTTTAACTGATTTTAAACATGTGATTTTTTATGCTCCAACTTTTAGAAATTGGGAGCTAACCCGCTTTTTCCCATTTGAAGATTATAATATTAAGCAATTAAATGAGTTTTGTGAATTAAATGAAACTTGTTTCATTCTTCGACCTCATCACAATGATCTGAAACACATGCACACTGATTTTTGGAAGAAGATTAAGGAATCTTCAAACTTTAAAATAATAACACACGAGAAATGTTCAAACGTAAACGAGTTGTTGGTAGCATCTGATTGCCTCATCACAGATTATTCTTCCATTTTTTTTGATTATCTCCTTTTGGATCGTCCGATAATATTTTTACCCTATGATTTGGAGAGGTATACAATGGAACACGGTTTTTTGATTGACTATGATTCAATTACTTCAGGACATCAACCAAAGAATCAGCAGGAATTGATAATAGATTTGGAACAGATCATTTATGGAAAGGATAAATATTCTGGTTTGAGAAATGAATTAAAAAACAAGATTCATAAATATCATGATGCCAGTGCATGTTTTCGAGTTACAAAAGAAATAAAAGGTTTAATGAAATGAAAAAACTAAGAATAACAATTATCGGTAATTCTGTAGCAATCCGTAATCGTCCTCCCCAAAAGTTTCCAAACAATAAAAACTATGGCTTATTACTTGAAGAACTACTTCAGAAAGAACATCCTGAACAAATTATTATGATTAACAATATGGGATTCAGCAGAGCTACGATTGTAAATGTTATTCAAAAGCATGATGAATATGTAGCTTCAATGCCGGAATATTTTATTATAAATATTGGCGTTAGTGATGCTTCCACTCGGGAAATACCTTATTGGTTAGCTGAGATAATAAATAATCCAAAGCAAAGTTGGTATAAAACACTTTTTGCTGCTTTTCATCATTATTGTATAAAGCCCAAAAGAAGCTTTTTTGTAAAATTGCGAGGTAAGAAAAGCTGGATATCTCAAAAGAAATTCAGAAAATATTATAAAGAACTAATTCTCTTTTTGCAGAAAGAAACAAATGCCAGAATAATAACTATTCCGATTAATCCAGCCAATGATCGTGTTGAAAAAGCTGTACCTGGTAGTTCTGAAAATTATAAAAAATATAATAGCATAATTAGATTAATTACTAATGAATGCGAGGGTATCTATTTGGAACTTGATGATCTGGATCCAAAAATTCATTATCCCGATGGAATTCACTATTCATTACAAGGAAACCGATTTGTAGCTGAAAAACTATTTGATTTGATAACAAAGGATATTGAATATGCTGAATAAACTTAAAGATACTGCTAAACATACATTTATTTACAGCATAGGAAACCTATCTACGAAAATTATCGGACTGCTGTTATTACCTCTCTATACTGCAAAACTATCACTTCTAAATTATGGAAGATTCACAATTTTAGAAACAACTTCAATGTTTCTCGCAATGGTATTGGGATTACGGATAGTTTCATCTATGATGCGGTGGAGTGCAGAAACCGAAGATAAAAATGAGCAAGGTAAGATACTCTTTAATACATATGTTATTTTACTTATAACAGCTGTTGCAGTAAATATTATTTTTGCTCCAGTAAAATCCTGGTTATCGCAAGTTTTTTTCTCCAGTACAGATTATTCTCATTTCTTCACAGTCATATTTGCGATCATTGGTTTGGAAATGGTTAATCAAGCTCCAATGAACTTGTTCCGATTTAGAGGGAAGCCGATTGTCTATTCAGCTTTTTTTGCATCTAAATTACTCATTGTTCTTATCTTCAACATATATTTTCTAGTATATGCTGAAACTGGTGTTATCGGGATTTTTTACAGTCAGTTAATAGCAAACGCAATACAGATGCTTTGTACAATTCCAATATTATTAAGGAACTTCAAATACAAATTTGATCTTAGTTTAATCAAAGAGATGCTTGGTTATAGTATTCCGCTTATCTTCAGTGCAATTTCGGTTCAACTGCTGGCTATTGGTGACAGATACATAATTAAATATTTGTTAGATTACTCACAAGTAGGGATCTATTCACTTGGCTATAAGATTTCTGGAGTCCTTAATGTGTTTGTTGTGCAGGCTTTTGCACTTGGTTTTTTGCCAATTGCTTATAAAATGCAGGATTCTCCTGATGCACAATTATTTTTTAAAAAGATCTTTAAATATTTTTCTATGATATTGGTTTTCGGCGCTTTAGGATTATCACTGTTTTCCCAAGAAATCCTGTTAGTTTTTGCACAG
Source organism: Candidatus Cloacimonadota bacterium (assembly GCA_029932755.1). GTDB lineage: Bacteria > Cloacimonadota > Cloacimonadia > Cloacimonadales > TCS61 > Tenebribacter. The sequence continues at coordinate 3,733 of JAOZPK010000147.1, forward strand.
AAGCAGGAATTTTATATTGCTTATAAAATTGTACCACTCTTCACGATTGCTTTTATTTTTAAGGGTATTCAATATATGTTTCTTCTAGGATTTCATTATGTAAAGAAAACCAAGTATGTTGCCTATATAGTAACAATTGCTCTGTTTGTAAATATTGGTATGAATTTTTTGTTGATCCCAAAATTAGGTATCTGGGGAGCAGCATTAACCACTGTTATCTCGTCGTTATTGATTTCAGTAATATCATATTATGTTTCTCAAAAGTTCTATCCTGTAAAATATGAAATTGGAAAAATGTTCATTGTTTTTGCTGTTGGAACATCATTATATTTGATGTCGGGATTTTTGTCAGATGCCAATATATATTTTGGAATTGGGATTAAAATTGTTTTATGTTTAGCTTTCCCGATCTTATTATACATCTTCAAATTTTACGAGAAAACAGAATTAGATAAGATGAAAAAGATTGTTAATAAATTTCGGAAATAAAAATGCTCCAACCCAAGAAGGGAAAGAGCAAATTAGTTTATTAAATTACTATTTCAATAAAAGCATCTTTTTTGTATAAATTTTGTTTCCTGCTTGAAGCTTGTATAAATATACTCCCGTTGTAACCGGTTTCCCGGATTCATCTGTTCCATTCCAAATAATTGAAGATTGATCATTAGATAATGAATATTGATGAACCTTCTGTCCTTTCAAATTATATATAACCAATTCTGGATTCTCAGTATTTTCAGAGTTTAATTCAAAGTATATTGTTGTGGTTGGATTAAAAGGATTGGGGTAATTACCC
>JAOZPK010000148.1 GCA_029932755.1 Candidatus Cloacimonadota bacterium
TTTGGTGCATCACTTAGAATCGGAGATAATTTAACAGTATCATCAGATTATGAAATTAGAGCTTATGGTAAAAGTATGATTAACTATGAATCAGGTGGAGAATCAAATCTAAGCGAAAGTGAAGAAAACCTTAACCAAATTAGAGTAGGAGCTGAATATCTAGTAGTTTCAGATTTTGCAGTTATTCCATTTAGAGTGGGCTTTAAAACCGTTCCTACACTTCAAGCAAATGGAGAGGGTCCATCAGAATATTGGGAATACACAGACCAAGTAGTTGGTAGTGGTTTTTCCTTTGGAACAGGTCTGATATTTGAAAGAATTGCCATAGATGCAACAGGTGAATTTACATCAACTATAGAAGAATGGGAAAATTGGCCGAATTATAATGAAAGTGAAAGTGGTACTAGTACAAAATTTAAAGCAACTTTATCGTGTGTATTTTATTTCTAAATAACGGGGGAATAGATAGTAATATTTAACTTTTGATTTTTGGAGGTTTAATGAAAACACTGTTAATAGTAATTTTTCTATTATGTTCAATTCTTGTTTTTGCACAACTTGATTTGAATTTAGGACCAGATTGGAACTTTACCGGAGTAGGTGCAAGAGCTGTAGGTATGGGCGGAGCGTTCATCGGTGTTGCTGATGACGCCACTGCTATTTCATGGAATCCTGCAGGGTTAACACAACTTGATAGACCTGAAGCATCATTTGTGGTTCGTGGTCTTGCTGAATTATACGAAGTAGATTTTGATTATGGGATAGAAACTTATGAAGATGAGCACGGTATCCTGAATTTCCTGAGTGGAGTTTATCCATTCGAGTTTTCCGGTAAACAATTTGTTGCTGCGCTGGGGGTGCAAAGGCAACTCGATCTCTATTCCTATTATCATGAAGAATTTCTATATGAAGATATAGGCGAATCTACTGAATATTTATACGAAACATTCTCCGAAGGTGGTGCCAGTACGATCACTCTTGGACTCGCAAATAGATTGGCATCAATATTTTCTTTGGGAGTAGCTGCTAATCTGTGGGTGGGAGAAGCCTACCTGGAAACAAAAGACATTGTAGATGAAGTTTATTCGGATTACTATTACTACTGGGATTATTATGATAGGTCGGATTGGACTTTTTCCGGAGTGAATTTTGTTTGTGGTGCAATGCTTGATTTTAATTACTCAAGCAATCCCTTTCCACTTAAAATTGGTATAGTAGTAAAAACACCTTTTGATCTTAATATCGATGAGGAATTCTTGTTGGAAGAATATACAGATGATAATGGTGATATTTACGAATCTGAGCCCATAGAATCAAGCGACTCCTATACTCTAGGAATACCGTTGATGATGGGCTTGGGAACTTCTTTTCGTCTAGGAGATAATTTCACATTGGCAGTAGATATGGAATCCAGAAAATTTGGAGAAACTACTCTTAAAGAGGATTATGCAGATCTGATTGGTTTGGACCTAGAAGAAGAAGATGAACTAATTATTATTGAAAACCAGGATCTAAACCAGTTAAGATTTGGTGGAGAATACCTATTCACAGAAATATGGGATTTTGCAGTTATTCCGCTTAGAATTGGAGCTCAAACCTATCCCACACTATTTATGGATAACAATGATAAACAGGTTATTGGTGCCGCTTTTTCGTTTGGAACCGGTTTAATTACAGATCAATTCTCGCTTGATATCTCATTCAAGAATACGGAATTTGAAATTGAATATGAAGATTATGATGACGATGGTTTTATTTACAAAAAAACTATGAATACTCTAACACTTTCCTGCATCTATTATTTCTAAAATCGGAGGACCGGAATGAAAAGATTTTTTCAAATTTTACTGCTGATGTGTTTATTTTCTCAAATTAATCTGCTTCATGCCAAAAAAGCACCGGATTGGGTAGCCAATAGACCAATTGATAACGAATTTTATATTGGTATTGGTCATGCTTCCAAGAACAAAGGACAAAATGATCATATAGAAAAAGCAACAAGTGAAGCTCTGAAGAACCTGGCTTCGGAGATCACAGTAAATATTTCCGGAGAAGTGGTTAGTAGTATGATAGAGAAATCCGGTATTTTGGAAGAAGAATTGAAATCTAAAATACGTTCTACAACAGAAGCAGAATTGGAGGGATATGAACTGGTAGAGCAATGGCAGGATAGAAAAGAGTATTGGATCTATTACCGTTTATCTAAAATAAAATATCAATTAGCAAGAGAGGAGAAGATAAACAAAGCGGTTAGTTTGGCTTTAGATCTTTTCTCACAAGCTAAAAAGAGTGAGCAAAATAGAGAATATGACAAAGCCCTACTTCTTTTCTTACAGTCTCTTAAACCAATTGAGAAATACATTGGAGAAACTCTTGAAACAAATTATCTTGGACAGTCTATTTATCTGAATAATGAAATATATATTTCGATTCAGAATATTCTTTCAAATATTGAATTAAAACCCTTAAAGAATAATATTAAGGCAAAGAGAAATCAATCTGTAAAACAACCGATCAAAATTACAGCTTTTTATCTCGATACAGAGCAGGTTCCCATTCCTAATCTACCTATTTTATTTGGTTTTAAGCGTGGTGAAGGAGACCTGATAAAAAATATGAAAACAAATATGAATGGAATTGCTTCATGTAGGATCAGTAAGGTAACATCTTCAGAGAAAATGCAGATACTCAATGCAGAATTGGATATTTCTAAACTCATTAACCAAGACAGTACCTCATTTGTGTATCAGAATATCCTGAAAACTTTCCCGATACCATCAACCCGGATAATTCTGAATGTTACAGGATTACTCATCTTTATTGAATCTGAAGAAATAAATTTAGGAAAGGAACTTTCTGTTCTTCATATTGAGCCAAAAATTAAGGAAAGTTTTGCTGAGAAGGGTTTCTCTTTTACCGATGATATGGCAGGAGCGGATATATATATTACGATCAAAGCAAGATCGCGAGAAGGCTCTGAAATGTTTGGAATGTATTCGACTTTTGTTGATGTTTCAGTTTCAGCTTTGGAAATGAGTTCAGGAGAAGAGATCTATAAAAATGTTTTCAATAATGTTACCGGGCAAGGTTTAAATGCTGAAAAAGCAGGCTTAAAAGCTTTTGAAAATGCGGCAGGGAAAATTTCTGAGAATATAGTTCCAAAAATTATTCAAACTGCAGGTCAATGAAAAATAGAAAACATACGATCAGATTAATAAAACTTTATAAAAAGTGGTATATACTTCTGACAGTGTCGTTGCTGCTAACTTTGCTGGTAAGCTTTTTAACTTCTACTTCCTTCCTAAAAGATACAGAGATGAAAATGCTGGACTATCGTTTTCAGCTTGATCCAACTCCAGAAAAAGCTGATACAAATATTGTAATTATCGCAATCGATGATAGCAGTCTGGATTTCTTTAGTGAGAACGGAATTTCATGGCCCTGGCCTCGCTCATTTTATGGATATGTTGTTAACTATTTAACGGATGCCGGAGCTCGATCAGTTATTTTTGATATGCAATTTTATGAAAAAGATATTGAGAGAGAAGAAACAACTGCTGACGAGACCGATAATATTTTTGCTAATGCGATCAAAAATAACGGGAAGGTCTATCTCGGTGTGCAATTGCTTAAAGATGCTAACGAAACACACTCTAAAATATATGAATTTTCTGTTGATGATCAACAAATAGATCTTCCACCCTTCCAGGGTATTCGAGCTCCAATAGCACCTTTCTTATTGAATAATAAATCGATCGGGGTAATTAATACAGAACCAGATAATGATGGTTTAATTCGCAAAGTTAGCTTGCTTTTCAAATTAAAAGAACACTATTTTGCACAAATGGCTTATCGAGTCTGGTTAGATCAATACGAAGATTCTGACATTGTTGAAATACCTGTGGATGATAATGGTGATTATCTATTGAATTGGTATGGCAAAAATGCTTTTAGAACATATCCTTTTCGTGCTTTAATTTCCTCTGCTTCTGCTTATGTGAATGATAATAAGCCGATAATTCCTTTAGAAGTATTATATAATAAACATGTTATTTTTGGAGCTACTGCTGCGGGATTGTATGATCTGAAATCCAATTCATATTCCAAAGTTATTCCGGGAATGGAGATTTGGGCGACTGCACTCAGTAATTATATTAATCATGATTTTATTACGACAATTCCTTGCTGGTTCAATTTCTTACTTACACTTTTAATTGTTTTCTTAATCATGTATCTTATTTCAAATTTTTTACCCAAAAAAGCTAACATCATTATTTTGTTGCTGCTTGTTCTCGTACTATTTACTAATTTTTTCTTATGGGAATTGTACCGTATCCAGTTGAATTTTACAATGCAAATATTCGGCTTCATTATTTCATATTTACTCATCAATACACTAAGTTATTTATTGGAGGGTAAATCCAGACGTGAGATCAGGAAGATATTTACCCGTTATCTTCATAATGATGTGATAAAACAGCTTGAAGATGACCCGAATAAAGTTC
>JAOZPK010000149.1 GCA_029932755.1 Candidatus Cloacimonadota bacterium
GGTGCTGCTGAATATGAGAAGCTGGTTGATGTTTTTGCAGCTAATGATAGACCTTTCAGTAAAGAGATCATTAAAGAAACAAGTATTGCTATTACTGGAGATACTGTTCCTTATAAATACAAAAAAGCACGTATTGGTATGAACGCACAATCTGTTGCTCATATCATGATGATCGTCTTTATTTTGCTTGGTAATATTGGTTATTTCATAACCAGGAAAAAGGAATTATAGGGGGAAACATGTTTGAAACAATAAGTAATTTCGTCGCAGCATTCCTAACATTAAGTATCTTCTCGTTCTTATATAAAGATAATCCTTTCTATAAATTCGCAGAAGCATTACTTGTGGGTGTTTCTATGGGTTATGCAATCCCATTGGTTTATGAAAACGTGTTCCTGCCTTATGTTTACACACCAATTTTCTTAAGCCATAAATTTATAATTATTATACCTGCAATAATAGGTTCACTCTATATGTTCAGATTCAGTAAGAATTTGGGCTGGCTTGCCAGATATCCAATCGTGTTTGGTATGGCTATTGTGGGAATGAGTGTACCAATGTCATTACACTCATCTGTACTGGTGCAAATGAGAAGTGCAATGCTACCAATTGATGGAATAAATACTGCTCTTATCTTTATTGGAACAATAACTATTCTATTGTATTTCTTCTTCTCAAAAGCGCATAAAGGTATTTATGGTAAAGTAACCAATGTAGGAATCTGGTTTATGATGATCGGGTTTGGTGCATCATTTGGTTATACCGTGATGGCTCGTGTATCATTACTTATCGGACGTATTCAGTTCTTGCTGGGTGACTGGCTGGGATTAGTGAAGTAAGCAAAAAAAGATAAATTAAAAGCCCCTCAAATTGAGGGGCTTTTTTGTTATTCAGATGCAATCCCTGAGCTCGTGTCATCTTGAGTTCATCGAAGGACGAGGGGTAATAATAACATATGCTTGCATGGTTCGTCTCCACTCACCATGACAAATCAACATATGTATTTACGTTTATTTAATTTGATTCTATTATTAGATAAATTTCTTTAAAACAGTATTCAATTCTTTAGTCAAGTTCACACAACTATATTTTTCAATATCTTTTGAAATTGATTCTTTTCCCTGCTTCCATAATTTATAACCATCCTCAATATGATCTGCAATTTTATCTACCTCATCATATTGAAACATCTTGCCACTTTTAGTTTCCTGTAATATTCTTGCCGGTTCGCTCTTTGTGGGTCCAACACCTAAGATTGTAACCCCACTGCCCATGTATTCAAAAATCTTAGCTGTTATAATCCCTTCATTGTTTTTCACATTGTTTATCATCAGCAGCAACATAGAAGAATTGGACATCAGTTCAATTACTTTTTGATGAGCTGTATGCCAATAAAATTTTACAATTTCGCTATTATCCAACCTATTTAACTGCTCTTTTACTTCTTCTGAGATATTCCCCCATAAATTCATTTTAATGTCCGTAATCCCTTTTTTATGAAGCTGAAGTACAGCTTTCAAAACTGAGATCGGATTTGATTCGGGTGGAAGCGAACCAAAATAATTCAGATTAAAATTTTCATCTATTTTCTCTTTTTTAATTCCCTGATAATCTTGAGGATCAAACCCATTCGTGATAAGATGAATTTTATCGGAAGAACAACGGAGACCTGAGATTATCTTCTGCGATGCGGCAATAATTGCATCACAATATTTCACAACTTTGTTTTCTAATCTCTTATCAAAGTAGCTGGTTACTCTTAAGCGCTTAACATTTTTCAAATATCCCATTTGAGTCCAGGGATCCCTGAAATCAGCTATCCAATTAATATTATACCTTTTCTTCAGCCTTAACCCAATTAGATGTGTAGAATGAGGTGGACCTGTTGTTATTACGGCGTCATATTTGTTTGTTAACAGCTCTTCCCGGGCTGAACTATATGCAAACTTATTCCAGATTTTACGCGCATCAGGAATCACTAAATTCAGCCTTATCCAAATTGATATTTTCTTAAAGAAAGAATCATTAGAATTAATTTCCAGGCTGCCATACGGTACTCTACTCTCATCCGCTTTAGAAAATCTTTTATACATTCCGCCAAAGGTTGGAGTTTTAGTTTGAATTATTTCTATTTCTTTAGGAATTCCAGCTAATAACGATTCATCGATGGCAGGATAATCTCCATTTTGAGTTGTGAGTACCGTAGGTTCCCATCCATGCTGAGGTAAATATTTAATAAACCTGAGCCAACGCTGCACTCCAACCCCGCCGCACGGAGGCCAATAATAAACTATAACTAATAATTTCTTCATTTATTTATATCCCTTTGACAACTTTGCTGTTAATGATCTTTTTGTCCAAAAGTTTCTAAACAGGAAAGATAAATTATGCGTCCGATAGAAAGAAAAGTTTACGGTAAGATCAAAGAAAAAGGCATATCAATGGATGATGTCTTGGAAATTATTGATAGTACATCTAAACAGGAAATGAAGAAAAGCTTTCAGGACGATTGCCTGTTCCAATCTGATAAATACTTTGCCAAGACTATTATTAACTCTCTTTTAAGAAGCAGACTAATAAAACAGGAAGGCAACAGATTTTTCAAGAATGAGAAGAAAAAAGAGAAAGAGTAAAATACTTCTGCCTTTTAGTCCTTCGATGAACTCTGGATGACACACGCGAAGAAACATAGAATTATTATATATTACTAATTTCTGTTATCAAATTGATATATTTTAAACTTCATTTTAATCAAAAATATAATTTTTATATTTTGAATTAACAAAATAGAATCTTGTATCATTTCAATAAGTAATTAACAGCCAAATTCTCTTAAAGACTGTTCAGTATTGAATATAATGTGACCGCTGCCGGACACCATAATTAAATACAATGTGCTGCATCCCCCTATATTTGCACGTTTTAACCAATGGCACAGGAATTGCTTACTTAAATATGTGAAAACATTGAATCAAGGAGGATTGAAAAATGTTAAAGCAAATTATTGCAATTATTTTAGTTGGATTTATTAGTTCGTTATTATGTACTACTATTGAATTGGATCAGCAGGAAGGTACATGTAAACCATTTATCGATTTTTATGCTAATAATTTAGTTTCAGCTGAAGTAGCAGGACAAGGCTATGCAGGTGTTGCTGATGTTGGTGGTATTTCATTTTCCAATATTAATCCTGCCTCATTTGATATTAAGAACGATGCTCAGATCTATTATGAATATGGTTTAAAAAACGATGTGAATTTATTCTCTGATATCGTTTCCGACGGCAATGAAGTTAAAAGTTATCGTTCTGGTGTGGCAGCTGCTTTTTCTTATAAACTTTCTGAATATGTGCGAGCCGGGATAATGTATACTGCAAAGAGCAGTTACAGTATGGAGTTAGGAGAAGCGTATAATACACACAATGGTGAAATAATTGAAACTTTCACATTATCCGAGAGACGTTACATCAATTCGGTAAATATTCCTATCTCTTATGTTCTTGAGAAGTTCAGATTTGGAATAGGTTTGAATTTAGATATCTACCATTCTGAGATCAATAACGTTTATAGGTTATCCAATGATAGCTTGACCGATTTTTACGGAGAATTAGATTTTCTTATGTTCAGACCAAAATTTGGAGCAATTTATTCCCCATTACAAAACCTCTCCTTTGGCTTGTCATTTCTCATCCCCCAAGAGAAAAAGCTGATAACAAATTGTGGTATGTTTTGCCTGGAATATGATAAAAACAAATTCCCGATGGAAATACTGGTTGGAACAAAATATACAAATTCCAAAATTCCAATATCAGTCTTATTTGATTACAGTTATAAGCAATACTCTGAAATACCTGAATTTGTAGATAGTAATAACTTCCATTTGGGATTAGAATTTGCCCCGTTTGAAAAACTGCACATTAGAACAGGTATGTTTACTAACTTTGACATAAGGAATACAGATTATACAATTACAGATGGGTTGGGTGACGAATATGATTATTGGCAGGATTCTGAGACTTTTGAAGATAGAAAATTCCTTACTTTAGGACTCACCTATTTCTGGAGAAGAACAGAAATAAACTTGGCAGTAGTCGATAATAGTCTCCTAACTGACAGTGATGTTAAGCAAACTTATGCTAAACTTGGTTTCACCGTCCAATTGGCACATCCATAATAATTATTCATAAACTCCTGAATAAAGAAAAAGACGCATCCTCCCTAAACGGGCGAAAGCCCGTTTTTTTTATTATACTCATCCTGCTATCCTTCTCTCAAGAAAAAAGGATCATAAGAAATTATGGTAAGAAAGGATCTGTCTCTCTGAGATAATCTTTTATGTTCTCTCACGAAGAGTCTCAGATTTTTTCCCATTTATTGCTGACAAACACACAAATCACCCAATTTATTTGATAGTGTTAACTAATTAATTATTTGACACATAAATAGTTAACTCCAGTCTTACCGTTGTAAACTTTA
>JAOZPK010000044.1:0-1163 GCA_029932755.1 Candidatus Cloacimonadota bacterium
CGTGGTAACGGCGGTTTATGGGGAGATTTTGATAACGATGGTGATCTGGATATTATAACCAAAGATCCCGAATTTATCTGGTTGAATGATCTAGGAACTTTTTATAAAGTAGAAGGTACAAATTCGATTCAGGATAATCAAGTCTCTACAGAAGGAGTTGGAATTGGTGATATTAATAAGGATGGATTTTTAGATGTATATTTTGCTAATTATGAGAAAAACTATGTGAATGAAGAAGATCAACTTTTTCGTGGAATTGGTGATGGGAATTTTCTGGAAATTACCGAGAGAGCGGATATGCTTCCTAAAGATGGAAAAAATAGAGCAGGGCGCGGTGTGAATATGTGCGATTATGATCTGGATGGAGATCTTGATATCTTTGTTTCCAATTACAGACTAACAGATAATTTTTTATGGCAGAATGATGGAACCGGACATTTTAAGAACAATGCATTAAAGCTTGGTATTGCCGGAGATGAAGTTGAAGGCTGGTGGGGTCACACGATCGGCAGTGAATGGGCAGATATTGATAACGATGGTGATTTTGATCTCATCACCTGTAATCTGGCACATCCAAGATACATAGATTTTTCTAATAAAACCAGATTATATATAAATGAGAACGGGAAATTTATAGATCGCAGAAAGGAAGCAGGTATTAAATTTGAGGAGACTCATTCGGAACCATGTTGGGTAGATTTTAATAATGATGGCTTCCTCGACCTGTATATAACCAGCATCTACGAAGGACGCCGGTCGTTCCTATACATGAGTAACGGAGATGGCACATTTATAGAAACCACGTTTCTGGCAGGAGTTAGGCATTTTAATGGTTGGGGTGCAGCCTGCGCAGATTTCGATAATGACGGAGATATGGATTTGCTTGTAGCAGGTGGGAAGATCCAGTTATTCAGAAATGAGACAAATAAAAAAAATAACTGGTTAGAAGTAAAAATAATTGGCAAAAATCACGTTGATGCAATTGGAACGAGATTGATCTTTTCTAATGATGAAATTTCTCTCATGCGTGAAATTCAAGGTGGAAAGGGAACAACAAATCAGCAGTCACTAATTCAGCATTTTGGCTTAGGAACTTTGCAAGCACCTTTTAAGCTGGAAATAATTTTTCCAAGTGGTGAAAAAAAATTGTTGATGATAAATGA
>JAOZPK010000044.1:1263-9757 GCA_029932755.1 Candidatus Cloacimonadota bacterium
TTAAGCTGGAAATAATTTTTCCAAGTGGTGAAAAAAAATTGTTGATGATAAATGATATAAACAAAATTGTGATTATAGAAGAATAAAGTGTTTTGTAAAATTAGAAAATGATTGTCTTTCTGAGGTTTCTATTAGTTTTACTTTCGACTGCGTCCGGCGTAGCTTTAGCAAAGACGGAAGAATCTTGTGAAAGTTCTTGCAGCTTTACTTCTCGTGAAAGCAGAGATCCTTCCTGAGAGCAGCGTGAAAGTTACATCAGGATGACAAAATATTTACTTTTATAAAACCATAATTGAAAAAGAGGAGAAATTATGAAATATAAATTATTATTTGTTGGATTATTGGTTGCAATGTCAACCCAGTTATTTTCATGGGGAGGTTTAGGTCATGAAGTCATCACACGTCTAGCAATCGATGGACTTCCTGATGAGATGGGGTTTATAAAGGAGAACAACGAATATTTATGTGAGCATTCCACAGATCCTGATAAAAGAAAAAGTGAAGATCCAACGGAAAGAAATAAACATTTTATTGATGTTGACCGTTATGAAGAATTTAACATTGGTGAGATGATTATTGATAAAACTAAATTGATTGAGATCTATGGAGAAGATATTGTAGATAAAATGGGTATCTTACCTTGGAATACTGTTGATGTTCTTAATAATCTGACCATTGCCATGAAAGAAAACAATAAAGATGAAATACTTTTCTTTGCAGCTGATCTAGCACATTATGTAGGAGATGCACATCAGCCACAACATAATATTCTAAATTATAATGGGAAACTGACCAACCAGAGAGGTATTCATGGGAGATATGAAATTGATTTGATCGATGCGAATCTTAAAGAGTTGGAAACGAATATTTCACCGATAGAAATAATTTATGTTAAAGAGCCACTTCAATTCATATTTAATTATTGTACGCAAGCAAATAGCTTTGCCGGTTTAATAGAATTGGCCGATCTTCATGCTCTTAGATATAGTGGAAATGAGTATAATGAGGAGTATTTCAATATTTTCTGGTTCAGAACAAAATTTATGACGTTCCATCAATTCTCTAATGCAGCAGAGGATTTGGCGTCAATGTATTACACCGCCTGGATAAATGCAGGTAAACCTGAAATAAAATAAATAGAAAAAGGCGGTCAAATGACCGCCTTATATTACTAATAAGTTTTACTCTGATGTTTTATTATCCTTTGTCTTTCGACAGGCTCAGGATGACAACTTTTTAAAAAGAACCAAGAATTGTTGTAGCGTCCTTACCTTTTGCAATTATTGTACTTTGCCAGAGTGTTTCACCTTTATCAATTATTTTGTATTTGGCAACACCACCAGGCACTTCGTTAGTGATCCACCATTCTACATTTCCCTGTCCGTAAACCGCGAGGAATACCACATGGTCACAATTGAATACTCCAGCTTTAGTTTTTAAGCTTACCTTTCCTTTTGTTGCTCCCTTGATGCTTTCATCCGTAACTTCTTGAGGTGGGAAGTAGATCTGCTGTCCGGATACTGGAATTTCACCTTCGTTTCCCTCTGCATCTTTTGCTCGTAATCTTAAAAGAGAACCATCTAGTGAGATCAATATTTCATAAATCCATATATCTTCCCCTTCTGTCCAAGAAACTCTACACCAATGATTTCCATTCTCGTCCACTTTTAAGTAAGCACGTTCCAGTTCAATGGAATTATTGCCATCAGTAACGATCTCAAATTTTGCCCAATCACCAGGTGCATAATCAACTTGACCAAGCCATAACCCTCCGGCAGAGAAGGCATAAGTGAATACGATCTGAGCCTGCATAGCCATGAAATTTCCCCAGTTTGCAGAACGTGGTGGTGGAAGTTTCTCTTTTGGTGCAGTTTGTCTGTAAGCTTCATTTTCTGCATGTTCACCAATAGCTCTTTCAATTCCACGACTTATTCCTCTGGATATTGGATTGGAACCACCGATGCAGCCCGTTGTAATAATAATAATGAACGAAATTAAAACATAAATGAATAACTTGTTTTTTTTCATAATATCCTCCTTTTCATAATAATTTTTATTGCCAGTCAATTCGATATATTGCAATGAGTTCTGTCAATATATTTGGTAAATTGAGTTTCAAAAAACCGCTATTTCTTAATAATTAATGCCTTCTCTTTTAACACTTCGGAGATTGTATATAGTGAACCTGAGATCATCACGATATCATTTTTATTAGCATCTGTTATTGCTTTTTTCACAGCAGAAATAACATCTTCATAAACTTCATATGGTTTATTATAAAGTTTTACAAATTTTGCTTGATCTTCAATTTCCGCAGCTCGATTCGATTTATTTTTTGTTATATAAATTTTATGACTCACACTGCAAATATCTTTAATAATTGTTTCCAATTTTTTATCCCGCAAAATTGCCAGAACGAAATATATTTTTTTATTTGGGAAGAGATCGAGCAAATTATTCTTTAGTGCTTTTATGCCTTCTTCGTTGTGAGCACCATCAATAATTACGGTTGGTTTTTGGGAAATTATCTGCATTCTTCCTTGCCAATTCACATGAATTAATGCTTTATAAATCTTTTGTTTATCAAGTCGTCTACCTGTTTTTTGCAGAAATATATTAAATGCTGTAATCGCTATTGCTGTATTAAATGCCTGATGTTTTCCCAATAAATTAACAACTACATTTTCCATATCGAGTTGAAGTGAATGATAATCAAATGAAGTTCTAGAATCATTTATTTCGATATTAGAAATTGAAAAATCCTTTCCATATTCCAGAACAGGAGCATTTAATTCTTTGGCTCTCTGTCTTATCACTTTAGTTGCTTCTGCTGGTATTTTTCCAAGAACTACAGGGGTGTTTGTTTTGATAATACCGGCTTTCTCAAAGGCAATTTTTTCTATTGAATTCCCAAGGCTTTTTGTATGATCGTATGAGATTGTTGTAATAACCGTAACAGTTGATTCAAATGGATTTGTACCATCTAGTCTGCCACCTAATCCAACTTCAAATATTGCATTATCAATATTGTTTGAATGGAAAATATCAAATGCCATTGATGTTGTTATCTCAAAGAATGAAGCTTCATTTTCTTTCAGAACAGATTCCCATTTTTTATAGGTGGAAATTAATTCATTCAATTTAATATTTTTCCCATTTAGTCGAATTCGTTCGCGATAATCAACTAGGTGAGGTGAAGTGTTTAGCCCCGTTTTCATGCCGTATTGTAATGATATGGCTTCACACATTGCAGCTGTAGAGCCCTTTCCATTTGTTCCGGCTAGATGGATTCCCTTTAATTTTTTATTAGGTGAATCCATTGCCTCTAGAATACTAAGCATTCTTTCCAATCCGAGTTTTACATTACCGGAATGTCGTTGATAGATATAATCTAAAAATTCTTGATATTCCATAAATATTTCCATAAAAAATACCTCCAAGGTTAGCTTGAAGGTATAATTAATTTAAATATTAATTTTATTCGAGAAGACTTTCCGGAAGAACATGATCTTCGAATTTATCATGGTTCGGGCAGGTAACAATGATTTCTCCTGTCTCAAAATCTCCACGCATGAAATACTTATCTCCAACACCTTTTTCAGGGCATTCGTATGTTGTTTTAAGATAGTTCATTCTCATAAGATCGCGTGCTGTGCCTTCAAAATTTTCTTCCCTTTCATTCATATATGATTTAATAGCTTTATAAATAGTAGTCATATTTTTGATACATTGTTCGGTCTTCTGTTTTTTATTAACATTATAGGTCTGTGGTAAGATCAATATGAAAAACAAAACTATTAATGCAACGAAACTAATTATCTTATAGATATTAAGCTTTTTCATTCTAACTCCTCAATTTTTTTCGATAACACCTTTTGTACGAGATTTTCGTCAAGCTTTTTGTTTGAGGTAAAAGGCAGACTGATTATACTTGACTGTTTAATTACTTTCTTTTTAAAGTCCAAAAAAAAATTGGAGGATATTATGGCAAAGAGAGTTCTTGTAGCAACAGCAAAACCATTTGCTTCTCAAGCAGTAGTGGAGATAAAAAATATCTGTGAAGAGAGGGGTTATGAATTAATCCTGAATGAGAATTATACTGAACAAAGTGATCTGGTAAATGCAGTTAAGGATGTAGATGCTTTGATAGTAAGAAGTGATAAGGTTACAAGTGAAGTTATAGGAAATGCTGATAATCTTAAAATTGTTATTCGTGCTGGTGCCGGATATGATAACTTAGATTGCGAAGCCGCTTCCCAAAAAGGTGTTATCTGCATGAATACTCCCGGGCAAAACTCTAATGCCGTTGCAGAACTTGCTTTTGGAATGATGGTTTATATGGCTCGTAGCAAGTTCAACGGTAAATCTGGAACTGAGCTTAAAGGTAAAACTGTTGGTATTCATGCTTATGGTAATGTTGGATTGAATGTTGCGAGAATTGCAAAAGGTTTTGATATGAAAGTAATTGCTTTTGATCCTTATGTAGATAATGCCATAATGGAAGCTGATGGCGTTAAACCTGTTAGTTCCGTTGAAGAACTGTACAATATAAGTGATTATTTATCAGTTCATATTCCTTCTATTCCGGCTACACAAGAATTAATTGATCTCAGGCTTATCTCCATTATGAAGCCAGGTGCAACTATCATAAATACTGCCAGAAAAGAAGTTATTAATGAAGAAGATATGATCAAGGTTTTTGCAAATAGAGAAGACTTAAAATATGCATCTGATATTGCACCGGTGAAAGCAGATGAAATGATTAATAAATTTGGAGATCGAGTTTATTTTACTCCCAAGAAAATGGGTGCTCAAACATTGGAAGCTAATGTAAATGCGGGTGTTGCTGCTATCAATCAAATCATTGCTTATTTCGAAAAAGGTGATACTACATTTCAAGTAAATAAATAAAATAATAATCAAGTTAATAATAAAATTAAGAGCCTGTCAATAGAGAGGCTCTTTTTTCATATAATACTGACAAAAATGTGACAATAGTAATGAATTTATGACAAATATGTCATTTCCGAGATTATACATAAGATAACGTGCAATCACTTAACTTTCTTTATAGTTTGGATTTACGTCGTTATTTATCTTTTTCTTTTTATTTGGCATATTGTTTGCGTTAATTAATTTATAATAAAGTGCATTAAAAATCAAAAAAAATATTTATGGGAGGACGTTATGTCTTTTAAGAAAAATGTTTATGTTGTTATTTTATTGATAATTTTGTTTTCATTCGGTTCGCTTTTTGCTCAACAAAGGATTGATAGCAAGTATATTGTACGAACATTTATTGATGAAGAAGGAAATTCGATTGATGAGATCATAGTTCCAGGTAGACCACCGGTAAACCACCGTGAACCGGTAGTAGATCTGCCTGATCCATTTGTAAGTGATGCAATTAATATTTTAACCAACGTTCCGGCATTTGACTGGTCTTTCGGATGTTCTGCAACTTCAGCTGCTATGATGGCAGGTCATTATGATAATACAATTTTTCCTGAAATGTACACAGGACCTACAAATGGTGGTGTAATGCCTATGACAAATGCCATATGGGGTAGTGTAACCATAAATGGCGAGGTAAGAAAGCAATGTCCATTAAGTGCA
The DNA here is from genome assembly GCA_029932755.1 of Candidatus Cloacimonadota bacterium. Lineage (GTDB taxonomy): Bacteria > Cloacimonadota > Cloacimonadia > Cloacimonadales > TCS61 > Tenebribacter. The sequence continues at coordinate 6,880 of JAOZPK010000044.1, forward strand.
ACACGCAACGGAGTTGATGGAAGAACTACTCTAGGACACGTTGATGATTATTGGCATTCATATGGCTCATCAAATGACCCATATTATGGTAATTGGACACAACATACCTATGATGACTGTACTTCTGATTACATGGGAACAAATCAATATCAGAATTTTGGCAATACCGATGGAGCTACAACCTTTTACAATTACACAAATGGGGCACCTTTATATGATTATACCCTCTGTGAACCAGCTCAGAAAGATGGAACTCATGGTCTACGAGAATTCTTTGAGTCCAGAGGATATGCAATTCAATATAGTGGTGGTAAATATCAAAATTATTCTCAATATATTTATGGTTACAATGGAAACACAATTGGATTTACATATAATCAATTCAAAGCAGAGATAGATGCTGGACGACCTGTTCTTATTCAAGTAGAAGGTCATACAATGCTCGGCTTTGGTTATGACGATAGCAGTAATCTTGTTTATATTCATGATACTTGGGATTATAGTAATCATACAATGACATGGGGTGGATCATATAGTGGAATGGCGCATTATGCTGTTGGTATATTCCTTCTGGAAGATCCTACAATTACAGTTACTGTTCCTAATGGTGGTGAGATTTGGGATCTTGGTACATCACATAATATAACATGGACAAGCCAATATGTAACAAATGTTGATATTGATCTATATAATTTAAGTACCCATGTGATGACGATTGCTGGAAGCTATCCTGCCAGTTCAGGAAGTTTAACCTGGCCAATTCCCACAGGTCTACCAGTATCTACAACTTATTCAATCAGGATAAGTGATTCGGATGCAGCTGCAACTTATGATGATAGTGATGCATATTTTACTCTGAATAATCCAGGAACTCCATTCCCTGTAATTGATGTAACTCCACTGTCTCTTACAACTACTTTAGAAATGAATGAGTCTGATACTCAACAAATGCATATTACAAATATTGGAGATCCAGGAACAACTTTAACTTATTCACTTTCACATAGTTTTAGTAGTTCTGATAACATTTCAGGTTCTTATGTGGTTTGTTCTTCGGGGATATTCACTGCAGGTGAAACAACAGATTGGATATTTACAGTTTATAATGCGAGTACAGATGCCGAATGGCTTACAGATATTTATGTGGAATTTCCTCCAGGAGTTACCGTTAATTCCGGTACAGATTTTGTTGGAGGTACTTATCCTCTTATTAACGATGGAACCACTGGTAATGACACAATTGTTCATTGGTTTGATGCCAACGGAGGATGGGGTAATATTTTTGGCGGACAAACAGCTACTGCAACTGTTAATGTTACTATTAATCCAAATTTTATTGGGGATATTTCACTTGCATACCAGATTAATGGCGATGAATATGGCACTAACCCTCATACTGTAACAGGCTCAATGTCATTAACACAGCAGATTTCAGAGTCATGGATTTCATATAATCCTTTAAATGGTTCCTGTGCTCAAGGTGTTACTGATGATATAGATGTTACTTTTAACGCGGCAGGACTTACCGTTGGAACATATATAGCAGAAATTTTAGTTACAAATAATGGTGGGGGACCGGTCACTGTACCTTGTACACTTAACGTTATCTTCCCTCAGGAAATAGATGTTAATCCTTCTTCATTCTCAGAGAATCTTTATACAAATGAAACAGCATCACAAACTTTAACGATCAGTAATCTGGGTGGAGAACAGCTTGTTTTTACTATAGAATGTGATCCGATAGTTAATTGGTTGGATCTTGATAGAAGCAACGGAATTATTGAAGCGTTTGAGGATCCTATAGCAATCAGTGTTGATTTTGATACTGCATCATTACCGCACGGTGCTTATACGACAGATATCGTGATAGATAGTAATGATCAGGATGAACCTCAAATCATTATACCGGTTACATTAAATGTTCATAACGATCCACCGACAATTACCTTACCTGATGATTTTACTTATGCTGAAGATGCTGGTTTGGTTGTAGATTTCAGTTTATATGTAAATGATCTTGATAACGATCCTCTTACCCTTAATGTATCTGGAAATACGGATGTTACAGTTAGTATCAATGGACTTGAAGTAACATTTGGTAATACTCAAGATTGGAATGGTACAGAAATATTAATGTTTGTTGTAGATGATGGTCAGGCAGATGCAACTGCAGCAGATATGGTAGATGTTATTATAACTCCTGTTAATGATCCACCTATCTTGAATATAACAGGAACTCTTGAAGCTGAAGAAGATCTGGTTTCTATAACTTATGATTTCAGTGGGTTCTGTTCACAAACATGGGGTGAGACAGATGTTCTTACACTTTCAGCAGATAACTCAACACACATAGATGTTACGATCACAGATTTTGATGTAGTCTTCCAGTCCAATACACTTAACTGGAATGGAACAGAAGATATTACGATCTACCTTGATGATAATGTTGCAGACAGTCGTGATGTTGTAAGTCAGGTAATTCAAGTAACTATTAACCCGGTTAATGATGCACCGACAATTGTTCTACCGGATGAATTTACATTTGATGAAGATGGCACTTTGGTAGAAGATTTTGCAGCATATATTGATGATGTTGATCCTGATGATCTTACATTATCTGTAACTGGAAATACTGAGATCACAGTTGATATTGTTGGAACCATTGTAACATTTAGTGCTACAGAAAACTGGAATGGCACAGAAACACTTACCTTTACAGTGAGTGATAATGTTACCGATGCAACAGCCGATGACGATGTTGATGTTATTGTAACTCCAGTTAATGATCCACCTATCTTAAATATAACAGGAACATTTGAAGCAGAAGAAGATCTGGTTTCTATAACTTATGATTTCAGTGGGTTCTGTTCACAAACAT
>JAOZPK010000044.1:9857-16104 GCA_029932755.1 Candidatus Cloacimonadota bacterium
CTACAGAAAACTGGAATGGCACAGAAACACTTACCTTTACAGTGAGTGATAATGTAACAGATGCAACTGCTGAGGATGATGTTGATGTTATTGTTATTCCGGTTAATGATGAACCGGAAATAATTGGATTCACACCTGAGGAACTTGTGTTTACCGTGCTTCAGGACAGTATTGTTACATTTACAGTAATTGCAGAAGATATAGATAGTGATCTAACTTATGAATGGCTGGTTGATAATGAATTGCAAACCGAGATAACAGAAGAATTTATTTATCAATTCTCAGAACTAGGTGTAATTGAGATTAAATCAGTTGTATCAGATGAAGAATATAGTTTGGAAACGATTTGGAATATTACAGTTAATCCTACAACAGGTTTGGAAGAGATCATTCCGGTAGCAACAATTCTTTATCAAAATCATCCAAATCCATTTAATCCGACAACTAATATTAGATTTGCCGTTACAAATGCTGGTAATATAAGTATAAATATTTACAACATTAAAGGTGAGCAGATCAAAACATTAGTAAATGGAGTATATCCTGTTGGGGAGCATAATGTAGTTTGGAATGGAAAGGATAATAACGGTAAGATAGTTTCTTCAGGAGTATATTTCTATCACATGTTATCCAAAGAATATTCCAGCACTAGAAAAATGATATTAATGAAGTAAAAAAAAGTAAATTAAAATAGCCCTTCAGTGAAATCTGAGGGGCTTTTTAATTAATTAAATTCGACAATTTCTATCTATGTTATAGTCCAATTAATTTAAGTATACCAAATAATTTTAGGCAGGCAATCAGGATTGCTATCGTGAGAACTATTTTCACAAATTTCTCTCCTCTGGTGATTGCAGCTTTAACACCAATAAATGCACCAATACTATTCCCGGCAGCTAATACTAGTCCGTATTTCCAAATCACTTTACCGGAAAATGCAAAAACTATCACAACAAAAATTGTGTAACACATAATAATAAATACTTTTACAGCATTGGCTTTAATGAGATTGAATTCTTCAACTAGGTTTAATGTTGCAAGGAAAATAAAACCAACACCAACTTGAATTAAACCACCATAAAATCCCACGATTAAAAAAATAATAAATTCAAGCCATTTGGGTAATTTTTGCGTGAGAGATGATCTCTTTTTATGCGGTTTAAGCATTAAAATGAGAATAATTATAAATACAAAGGCAAGAATTTTATCATAATATTCAGAAGAAATATTTATAGCGGATATCGAACCTGCAATTGCACCAATAATAGCTGCAATCGTAATATGAATTATAGATCCAATTTCCAGAATTCCATGCTTATGAAACCTGCTTACTCCTGTAATATTTTGCAGAAGAACGGCAACACGATTAGTAGCATTTGCTATAGGTGAAGGTATCCCTGCAAGTATTAGAACTGGAAGAACAAGAGCAGAACCTCCTCCCGCAAGTGTATTGATGAACCCGGCTATTATTCCAACAAAAAATAAAATAATCAATAATATCATATTCTAACTCAACAATTTTTTTATCTAAATTCATAATTTCTTTTCTAATGTCAAATATTATCATTAATTATAGCCGATTATATTCATATTGACATTGAAATAACATTAAAAATGATAGGAATCGTTTTGTGGAGGAATTTAATGAAGAAGATATATTTCATTTTACTTATAGTTCTATCTGTAAGTTTATGGTCAGATCTCAATTTTGGTAAAGGATTATTTAATGACGGTTTATATGAAGAGGCAATAAATGAATTTGAAAAAGTAATTGCCTATTCTCCAACCTCTGATGATGCCAAAGAAGCAATTTTTTTTATTGGAGAAAGTTATCGGGAGAGAGATCAATTTATTAAGGCTGAATCAGCATATAATAGGTTATTAGAGGGATTCCCCGGTTTATTGTTTCGTGATAAAGTATTGTATTATCTGGCACAAACACAATTTGGACAACATAAATATAACAACACTGCAGAAAACTTAAAATTATTGATCGAGACATATCCAAACTCAAATTTTAGTAAGATGGCATTATCACAATATTTGGAATGCCTCTATATAATGAATAAATATGACGATGTAATAATTAAGGGTAGAAAGATCGTACGAAATTATAAAGATTATCATAATATTCCGGATGTTCTCCTTTGGTTGGCTCAAGCCAGACTCAAGATGCAAATGCCAGTGGAAGGAAAGAGGATCCTACATGAAATTATAACAGATTATCCTGATCATATTTCACGCTGGAAAGCTGTGGAAAAACAGATCGAAATCATGGAAAATGAAGAAGGAACAAGAAAAGCTGCAGAAGCTTTGGCTACTATACTTCAAGGTGAAATACCGCGTAATTACGAGGAAAGGCTCCGTTCCATATTAGCAGGTTATTATATAAACTTACAGGATTCTCCAAAAGCTTATTTTGAACTTTCTAATCTAATTAACAAATTTTCAAGTTCACTTCTACTTGATGAATACATTCTTAAATATACTTCAGTTCAGATAAAATTGAAAAAATATTCTGATATAAGAAATGATTATACTAAATATAAAAAAGTATTTCGTGAAAGTAACAAACAGAATGCCTATTTTCTGCAATTAGCAAGAGCTGATTTTTTACTGAAAGATCTTGATTCTGCAAAAGAGTGGCTAAATAAAATTTCAACAAATGATGGTGATATATTGTATCGAAAACAATTGTTAACTGCTGATATAATGCTTGCTTCCGGGAAATATACAAATGCTTCAAAAGAGTATAAAAAATTACTAAATAACAAATTTGCATCGAGATGTGAATTGTTATTGACGTTGGGAAACATCTACTTCGAAAAATTTCAGCAATATAATACTGCAAAGAAATATTATCAGTGGATATTAACGGAATATTCTGCAGATAATTTTCAGGATGTAGCTGTTTATAAAATTGCTTTGTGTTTAGAAAATCTTGATAAAGATGAAGATGCTATAGCCGAATTGGAACAGATCGATATTCAGAAAATAGAAAATGCTGAATTAAAATTGAAAATAACAAATAAACTTCGATATCTTAAGAAATTCAAGAAACGTAACTATGAAACAGCATTTAACGATTTGCTTAATTCTTTAGTAAACAATTCATACAAAACAGACACAAAAGAGTTCAATAATAATCTGCTTAATATTCTTATCACAGATATCAAAGACTATGAATCGGCTATCAGGATTCTTGAAAATGGAACCGAACCTGAAAGTTATTACAAGAAAGCAGTATTATGGATACAAATCGCAGAAAAATATAAATATGAATCAAAAAACAATATGTCAAATGAAGCTTTAAAAAAAGTGGATATGATAAATTCAAAGTTAGATAAAACAAATCATGCTGATTGGTTGGAAGAAATATATATTCGAAAACAACTTTTGCAAAATGCTGAGCTTAATTCAGAATTAATAACAAGAATAAAAACATTTATTGAAAAGAATTCAAATAAAATGGCAGCAAATGAATTTAGATTGCAAGTTGGAAAATATTACATCTCTAATAATGAGGTCGAAAATGCTGCCAAATATTTTGCTGATCTTGTAAATAGCTCGGTAATTGATGATACTGATTTTTACAACGCAAAGATACATTTAGCTGAATACTACTATTCTAAAAATGATGATGCTAAAGCTCTAAAATATTACAAGATAGCCGATGAATACATCAAGCTAAATAATCCACTTGTTTACTTTCATTTTGCTGTCGTTCTGAATGAGCAAGGACAAAAAAAGAAAGCTGAAAATAAACTTGCTTTTTTGGTAAATAATGCAGAAAGATTCGAGCAATATCCCAAAGCTATTCAATATTTTACAAAGTCATTACGAGAATCAGGAAATTATGAAAGTGCAATAAAATATCAGTTGCTTCTACCCGAAAAGGATAGAAATGATGATACCTATAAACTTATTGCAAGAGATCATGAGAAGCTGGGTAACAATGAAAAAGCAAAAGAAGCCCTAATGCATATCGTGAATAAAAGTGAAGAAGATCTTTCCAAACTTGCCTATCTGCAGTTCACTACAAATGATCTTGAAATGGCAAAATATACCTATGGTGAACTTGCCAAAAATAATAAAGTAAATTTAAAATATTATGAAATGCTTGGTCGGATAAATTTTATTCAGGAAAATTATCTTGAATCTGCAGTGAATTACAAGAAAATAATTGATAAATTGGGAGATAATTATTCTGGATATGAAAATATCAAATCTGTTGCTAAAGAAAATGTCATTGCTTTATATAGAATAGAGAATAGACCTAAAGCAGAAACGCTAGCTAAAAAATTTAAGAATCAATTAACCGATAAAGACAAAAATGAAATTGAAGTTAACCGCGGAATATATTATAAGAAAATTGATAAAAGGAAAGCTGAATCTATATTTACAAAGTTATTAAAGAAGAAGAATCTAACAAGTGATGTAATGATAAAAGCATATTTCTGGCGTGGTATCGTAAGATTAGAAAAAGAAGAATTAGATAAAGCGGAAGCAGATTTTTCTACAGTTGCCAATTCGATTGATATAGACATGAGCAATCAGGCACATCTGAAACTGGGAACAATTAATTTCTCCAAAGAAAATTATCAAAAAGCACTCTCTCATTATTATAAAGTAATAGAAAATGATGAAGATGGAAAACTTGCTTTTGATGCTGCCCGTAATTTTGCATATGTCTGCAAAACAATGAAGGAGTGGCAAAAGGCGATAGCAGCCTATCAAATAATTCTGGAACGTTGGGGAGATGAGGAATTAGAAGCTAAAACAGTTTTTGATATTGCTTTCTGCCATTTCCGTGATAAAAAATATTCTCATGCTATTGAAATGTTCACTCGTGCAATTCCTCTGCTTGAAGATAAAGAGACACAAGCTGAAGCTCAATATTGGATCGGAGAATCATATTTTGGGATGGAAAGTTATGAATTGGCAGTTTCGGAATTATTAAAAGTTGGTTATAATTATCCTCAATTCACTCAATGGGCTGCTTCGGCTGAACTCAAAGCGGGAGAAGCATACCAGAATAGTAATCAGTTTGATAAAGCTATTCAAATATATGAACGTGTTATCAGTAAATATGGGAAGTACAGTCAATGGGGAACAGAGGCAAGCAGTCGGCTTCTAATCCTGGAAAAATGAAATTAGCAGTTGATCTTCATTCTCATTCCGGTTATGCAGGTGGAGTGGGACAAATTGAACTTACTGCAGTTTCCAGAACTATGAAACTGAAAGGAATCGATATTTTTGGAACAGGTGACTGTATTTTTCCACCAAGAACAGAAGAGCTGAAACAGGAATTAACAGAAGTTAGTGAGGGTTTGTTTGCTCTTCCAGGAGATTACAGTAAATTTCTTTTACAAACAGAAGTTATCTTCTCCACAAAACTAACACACAAAAGAAATAAAACAATAGCTCATCATATTATATTTTTCCCAAATTTTGAATCGATCTATAAAATGCAATTATTGATGAATAAATGGGGAATGAAGAACACAATCGGCAGACCATTCATAACAAGTAATACACAAAAAGAATTAGAAAATCAGCTCTTTGAAATATCAAATATTCATCCTTTACTAGAAATTATTCCGGCTCATGTTATGACTCCCGACGGTATATTTGGAAGTAAGAATGATCTGGATGAATTAAGTGAATTTTATGGTTTGTTTCTGCCAAATGTAAAAGCAATTGAAACCGGTCTAAGTGCTGATCCAAAAATGTTAGAAAAGATCCCTGATCTTGCAAAACTCACATTTGTTTCTAATAGCGATTGCCATAGTGCGGCCTTGAACAGGATTGGTAGAGAATTTACTATTCTTGATGTAGATCAAATCGATTACAAAAGTATAATTAATGCTATTCGGCAGAACAATGTAATAATGACAGCAGAATTTAATCCTGCAGAAGGAAGATACTTTCTCACCGGTCATAGAGCAGATAGAAAAGGACATTCCCATGAATTGATCTTTGAAGATAAATTACCTGAAAAATTGATCTGTCCGGTTTGTAATAAGAGAATGAACTTGGGAGTGCGAGAGAGAACTATTCAATTGCAGGATAATTCGATTACTCCAATTACTCGTAAATACTTGCATCTCATACCGCTTATCGAAGTTATAGCTGCATCACAAAACCTGAAGAGCATTACTTCAAAAAGAGTACAAGAAATATTTGATATTGTTATGAACATTTTCCCCTCGGAAATTGCATTATGGCAATCAGATAGCATTCAAGT
>JAOZPK010000150.1 GCA_029932755.1 Candidatus Cloacimonadota bacterium
TACGTAACTGTTTTTTTGCCATGGTTACTTTTGGTTGTATTTGTGGTGAGAGGAATGACACTCCCCGGTTCAATGGAAGGGATTAATTATTATCTCTACCCTCATTTCGAACAGCTTCTCAATCCCAGTGTCTGGATCGCGGCTTATGGTCAAATCTTTTATTCGCTTTCTATTGGCTTTGGGATTATGATCGCTTATGCCAGTTTTTTGAAAAAAGATGCTGAGATCATTAATAGTTCGATCATCATCACGCTAAGTAATTGTACAACTTCTTTTATCGGCGGATTTGCAGTTTTCGGAGCGCTTGGTTATTATGCTCAATTGAAGGGTGTTGCTGTGGAGAGCGTGTTAAAAGGTGGTCCTGGACTGGCTTTCGTTACTTATCCCACCATTATCAATAATCTTCCCTTCTCACGTTTCTTTGGGATTATATTTTTCTTGATGTTATTAACTTTAGCTATTGATTCCGCCTTTTCTTTATTGGAAGCAATTTCGTCTTCCATGCGTGATAAATTTAATTGGAGTATCAAAAGATCGAATATTACTGTTGCTGCTATCGCTTTTTTAATTGGTCTGATCTTTACTACCGGAGCCGGACTTTATTGGCTGGATATCGTAGATAAATGGATCGAATTTTTCGGTTTATGTGTTGTTGTTTTGGTGGAATGTGTTGTTCTCGGATGGTTCTTTAAAGTGGATAAGCTCAGAAATTATGCGAATAAATATTCTGAAGTTAGAATCAGCAAATTATGGAATTATCTGATCAAACTTATCATTCCAATAATAATTTTTGCTTTGATAATTACAGAAACGATTAAATTGATTACTAAAGGTTATGAAGGTTATCCTGCCAGCGCGTTGTTAATTGCAGGTTGGGGAATTGTAATCCTTTTGCCGATTGTTTCAATTATTTTTTCTAGAATTGGCAGGAAAGAAGACAGCATGGATTCTGAAATTATTCTTCCTAAAACGCCATTTATAGATAAATTAGGATATCTACGTTTGAATAGATATCTCTATGCAATCGGAATTTTGGCTGTTGTGATGGCTGCAATAGTGATTGGAAGTAATTATTATCAATCATTAAAATCATTCATTGTCCCGGCTATTGGAATTTATTTCTTCCTGGTTCTGGTTGGAGGAGCGATTTATTTCACGATCATCTCAATAAAAGATGGACATCGCCGAGATGAGTGGGCAGAGCAGGCTTTGGAAAAAGATTAGATTTCTTAACCCGACTCGGGTTTTGCAAACTCGAGTCGAATTAAGACAAACGAATTTAAACTCCCCTTTGTAAGGGGAGAAGACCGGCTTGCCGATCAGAGGGATTAATGAAAAAAGTAATTTTAATAATTCTGGTAATACTCACTTGTAATGTATTTGCAGAAATAAATGAGAATGATATTCTCAAGCGGAGAGCAAGTTCCTATAGATCTCGTAAGCAATATGAAAAAGCAATTGGTATTTACGAAACTATTCAGAAAAACGATCCAACTGATATGGATAATATTCGTGAATTAATCCTTATTTTAATTCAAACATCAAAGATAGAAAAAGCAGAAAAGCTTTTGAATAATTATAAAATTAAAATGAGAGAAGACTTACATTTCCAACTTAAATTAATGATCCTATTGCATAAAGCAGAATTTGAAGAAGCACAGAAACTAAGTGATAGAACTCTAGAAAAACAAATTGGGAATGTTAGTAACTATGGAACTGTTGCAAAAGTTTTTGAACAATATCGACAATATGAAATTGCAATAGAAATTTATCTCAAAGCTCGCAAAATTGCTGGTGATGAAAAACTGTATATTCGTGAACTTGCAAATGATTATCATGCACTAAAAAATCATAAAAAAGCTGTGAGAGAATTTGTCAGGTTAGCCGAGAGTAGGAACTCGTATGCTGCTTTTATTCTTAGCCGATTTAAATCGATGCTTAAAGAAGATATCTCGGTAATTAGTTATATAAAAGATACAGCAGGTGAAAGCGAGAATCCCACAATTAAAGAGATCTATGCACTTTGTCTGGGGGAGATCGGTGAATTTGAAAAAGCTCTGAAAGAATATGAAGAACTTCCTGCGCAGAATCTATTGAAGTTTGCAGATCGTATGGAAAAGACCGGGAGATCGGATATTGCGATAAAAGCTTATAATATATTTTTATCCAGAAGTATTAATGTTGTTGAAAATGCAAAAACCAAGATTAGCCTTTCAAATATCTATATCCAACAAAATGATCTAAGCAAAGCTGAAGAGATTCTTCTCGAATTGTATGATGATAAGAATCTGAAATCAAGAGGGAACAGATATAAAACTCGAGCAAACAGGCAGTGCCGAGAACTTCTTGCTCAAATTTATCTAATGCGGAACGCTTCCCAAAAAGAAATCATACAATATCTTGAAGAGGCTAAAGAATTTACATTTAATAAAAATGACATTAGCGAGATAGAGTATAAAATTATTCATTTATTGATAATGAACGAGAAGAATAATCTGGCGAAAGAGAAGTTAAAGGACGTTTTGAAAAATGAAAATTCCGGTTCTGATATTTTTAAAAAAGGTTATTATTATTCATTTTTGATCGCGATTATGACTAATGATGCAGAATCTGACAGTTTGCTGGGTGAGCTTCTCGTTAATATTCCAGAAGACAATATAACCAATGATGCATTACTACTTTTCCAGAGTACAAATCAAGTTCGCAGTAATGATGATCGGAATGATTTATTAAAGGCTTATCGGATGAGGTCATTGTACAAAAGTTTAGAAGCAATTAAAGTGTTGCGTTCCATTTATGAAAGATCTGAGTTAGAAGAGATGTTATTTCTGGCAGGCGAGTGGGCTATGCAAGCTGGTAAAATGGAGCTTGCTTCAGAGATATTTTCTTATGAATATTCCAAACCGGATCTGCAACAATATGCAACTTTAAAGCTAGTTGAGATAGAAAAGGATAAAACAAAAAAGAAAAATTGCAGTAGAGATTTTCTACAAAATAATCCTCAGTCGATTTTCTCTCCTCAATTCAGAAAGATTTTGGGGAACTAATGAAGAATTTACTTAATTATATTATTCCTTTTCTTATTCTGATACTAGTTTTCAGGTTTTTCAATTTTATCATGTATTTTGCAATTCGATTTTGGTATGTTTCAATTCCCTTAGTGTTATATTTATTCTATGAATTCAGGAAAAACAGTAAAAGGAAGAAATACAAACAGGAAACAGGTCTTGATCCTGATAATGAAGTAAAACTAAAAGAAGATGCGATTATTGAGGATGAAGGAAATGAATAACCTCACCCCGACCCTCTCCTACGAGGAGAGGGTCGGGAAAAGTGCGTTTTAATCCTACGCCTAAAGGCGTAGATTATTAGGAGTTAATTAAAAAATAGCCCAGTCGTTTACGACTGGGGAAATGGAATACACACGAAAGAAAACGCCGTTCACGGCGTGATATAGACGAGGTGAATAATGACAGATAAGCTTTCTAAACATAATCGTGCTTTGTTACAAAATTATCAATATCATCTTAAGGTAGAAAAAGGTCTCTCTGAGAACAGCATAGAAAGCTATGAAAATGATATCTCCAATCTGCTTACTCAGGTAGAGAAAGATATTGAGAAAATTACAAATAAAGATATAATAAACTTTTTTGTAACTCTTCAGGAGATTGGTCTTACTAATTCAACAATTGCCCGAAAGCGAAGTTCGATCAGATCGTTTCTTAAATTTTTGATCGAAGAAGAAGTCGAAATATCAGCAGATGTTGATGATATTCCAAGTATCAAACCTTCGCAAAGATTACCTGATGTACTCAGTGTAAAGCAGATGCTGAAACTGCTTGATAGTATTCCAATCGGAAAACCAACTGATATGCGCAATAAGGCAATATTGGAACTCATGTATGCAACCGGTATCAGGATTTCCGAAACTATAAATCTTTCGATGCATGATGTGTATTGGGATGACAAAGTGGTAAGAGTGTTGGGAAAAGGCGGTAAACAGCGCGTTGTCCCAATCGCACAAAAATCATTGAACTATCTTAAGGAATATTTTGATTCTGCACGTTCATTATTGCAGAAAGATAAGAGTACAGATGTTCTTTTTTTAAATCGATTTGGAAATAAATTAAGCAGAATGGGTGTATGGAAAGTAATTGATAAAATCACTCAAGAAGCTGGCATTTCCAAGCATGTATCTCCACATACTTTCCGACATTCTTTCGCTACACATCTTTTGGAAGCAGGTGCAAATTTGAGGGTTGTACAAATGCTGTTGGGTCACTCAAGTATAAATACAACTCAAATCTACATTAATATTGATAATACTTTTATTATGCAGGAACATCGACTTTATCATCCCAGAAGTTGATGTTGGACTAGCTAACTAAATAGAATAGTTGACATTAATAATTAATCAAAAAAAATGTCGAGGCTTTAA
>JAOZPK010000045.1 GCA_029932755.1 Candidatus Cloacimonadota bacterium
CCACCGACAGATTTACAGTCTGTTCCCTTTGACCACTCGGGAACCCCTCCAATAATAAAATATTTTGCACTGCAAAATATTATTCAAACTAATGGTGCCGACAGTAGGAATCGAACCCACAACCGCTCGATTACAAGTCGAGTGCTCTACCGTTGAGCCATGTCGGCAATCTAATTGTCGAAACAGAAGATTTTTATAGCAATTCTCTGTCAACAAAATATCACTTTTATGCTTATAAAAAGACCAAATACAACCGAATAGACAAAAAATTTTCTTTGGCTATATGTGTCAAATCTTTTTATACATATAATAGATAAAAAAATATTAGTATTAAACACTATTTGATTTCCATAACCTATAAATGTCAAGAAACGCTCAAAATAAGAACTTAGGATAAGTTGGAGCAACTTAAAATATTTACTAAAAATCTCTTACTTTTCTTCTTTCAAAACTTAGCACTAAGTAACTTCATAATTCGTTATTATTCTTGACAAAAAATTCTTAATATTCATATTTTTTACAATTTTATTTCAAGTAATATCTAAATTGTATTTCAGATAGTTATGTACAACAAATAAAAATTACACAGTGTACATGTGTTATTTTTCAATATTCCAATCGGTTCTTTCGGGTGTATCTTTTAAGGTAATACCCATCTTTTTCAGATCGGTACGGATTGTATCTGCCATTTCCCAATTTTTCTCTTTTTTAAAACGGTTCCGATAACTTATAAGAAGTTCTATCAACTCACCGGAAATATCACTAAGATCATTGCTGAGTTTATCTTTTAGTTCAAGGAAAAATCCAAGTATATTTCCCAATTCAATTAGAAGATGAATAAAAGTTTTATCCTTTGTTTTATTGTAAGCTTTAGAAATATCAAATAATACAGATATTGCTTTGGCTGTGTTGAAGTCATCATTCATAGCAGTTACAAAATTATTTTTATGTAGCAGATGAACTTCTGTATATTCAGATCCATTATCTTTTATGTTTAAATAATCAGCATTTTTTATTGTATTATAGAAGTTCTTAACAGCCTGGCTGGATTCTATAATGATATTTTCATTAAAATCTATTGGACTTCTATAATGTTTGGAAAGAAAGAAAAAGCGGATCGCTTCGGCATCATATTTTTTAAGAACATCTCGTGTTGTGAAAAAATTATTTAAACTTTTAGACATTTTTTCACCTTCGATATTGAGATACCCGTTGTGCATCCAATAATTTGCCAGTTTTTGATTATTAGATGCTTCAGCTTGTGCTATCTCATTTTCATGATGAGGAAAAACAAGATCAATTCCACCACCATGAATATCAAAAGTGTCCCCAAGTAATTTACGTGACATTACCACACATTCAGTATGCCAGCCGGGACGTCCTTCACCCCATGGACTTGCCCATTTTGGTTCACCAGGTTTTGCTTTTTTCCAAAGTGTAAAATCGGCAGGATGCTTCTTTTGTTTATTAGCTTCTATACGAGCACCAACTTGCAGATCTTCTAATTTCTTACCGGAAAGTTTGCCGTATCCCACAGAATTTGAAACAGAAAAATAGACGTCACCATTTACTTCGTAAGCAAACTTTTTCTCCTCAAGTTCTTTTATCAGGTTGATCATATCATTGATATATTCGGTTGCTCTGGGGTGATAATCAGCTGGATTTATCTCTAAGGCATTGCAGTCATCAAAAAAAGCTTTAGTATATTTTTCTGCAATTTTAACTACCGGTATTTTTTCCTCAATTGAACGATTAATTAATTTATCATCAATATCGGTAATATTACGCACGAGAGTAACTTCATTTCCAATGTATTCAAAGAATTTTTTTACAACATCGAAGAAAATAAGTGGTCTGGCATTTCCAATATGGAAATAATTATATACTGTAGGTCCACAGACATACATTCTCACTTTGCCATGCTCAACTGGAATAAATTCTTCTTTTTTATTAGTTAATGTGTTATAAATTTTCATTATAAACTCCGTTCAATAATTCATGTTTATGAGTTCTGCATAATTAAGAATTTTTGTCATCCTGATAAATCAGCCAAAGGCTGATAAATCTTGCACGTTGTTCTCGGGAAGGGTCTCCACTTATAATGAGATTCTTCGATGAAAGCCTACGTAAGTTCATCCTCAGAAAGACAATAATATTTTTCATTCTACAGAATCCATTAATTTATGTTGCAAATTTTCATTTGCCAAAACAGTTATCACACTGCTTCCGTAATTTTTATTATAAGTTGTCATCACATCCCATTTTTCTAATAATTTTTCTCTAGGAGAATGCTCTATTACAATGTATCCGTTTTTGGTTAGAAGCTCATTATCTATAATTTTTTCAATTGTATTATTTATTAAATCCTTATTATAGGGAGGATCCATAAAGATCAGATCGAATTTCTTCTCTATGCTATTAAGAAAAGCACTCACTTTTTTCCTATGTATCTTGCAATCTGAAGTGCATTTCAGTTTCTCAATATTGCGTTTCATTGTTTTAATAGATTTATCCGAGAAATCTACAAAGTCTACAAAATTTGCATTTCTGCTGAGAGTTTCAAAACCGAGAGAGCCGCTTCCTGCATAGAGATCAAGGATATCTTTGCCAGAGCAAGATGAGATAACAGAGAAGATAACCTCTTTGATGTAATCGGTCGTAGGACGGGCTGTTTTACCGGGAACAGCAAACAGATTTGTTTTCTTGAATTTTCCTGTGATAATTCTCATTTATTTGCCTTATTGGAAAATGAAAACCTTATTTCCAATTGCTGTGGCTTCATCTCAAAACGTGGGCAACCTAACAGATGTGTTTCGGCTGATTGCTTACATTTATGCGTGCATTTAATGCACAATTTATTAATTTCTTTAATCTTTTTTGACATTCTCTGAAACTTTTAGTAATTTAACTACAAAATTCAAATCAGATAATTTTATTTCAGAAAGAGATGTATCCGGTCCAACATTTTCTTTGAGGACTCTTTCTACAATATCTGGTCTCATATTAGAAAGCTCTGTTAGTAATTCCAATATCAGATTATTATCCTGAGGTTCCACAATTGGTTCAACTTTATCTTCAAGATTTTCTGATTGAATAGCCTCTTCAGTATCAATTATTTCATTTTGTTCATCAATTTCCTTTCCCTCGATTTTCTTTTCCATTATATCTTCTATAGAAGTAACGTCTTCAGTTTGACTATCCTGTTCATTTAGATCATCAGAAATATTTTCATCAATTTCCAGCGAGATATCATCTTCTAAAATATCATCTTTTTCAAGAGTGTTATCAAGTTCGACGGTCTCTTCTGTATCGATCTTTTCTTCAGGTTCTAATGTGTCTTCAATCTCAGGAATCTTTTCTTTCTCTATTTCCGGAATTTCCTCAATTTCAGGAACAATCTCCTCTTCGTCAATCTCTAGTATCCTATCATCTTCAGGGATGAGTTGATCTTTCTTATCTTTTATCAATTCTTCTGTAGTATCATTGATTTCAATAGTATTTTCAAGTTCGATCGATTCTTTTTCTTTAATTTCTGTTTCAGGTTCTAATGTATTATCGATATCCGGAGTTTTTTCTTTGATCTCAGGTTCTTCTGTTTCATCAGGAGTAACCTCTTCTTTTTTTACTTTAGTCAACTCTTCCGGATATGTCTCTTCAAACTTTATTTCAGCTTTTGATTTGATATATGTTTTATATTGTTCGTGAGGTAGAATGTGAAAAATTCTTTTCTCTTCTTCTGTAAAAATTTTGTCTATGAGCGTGGAATATTCCAGAGTATTTTCTTTGAATATTTTATCTTTTAATTCATCAATTTTATTTTGTAATTTTTCCGTTGGATTTTCTTTATATAGATTTTTATAGATCACCAAAGCATCAATATACTGATTCTGATTTTCATATAATTCTGCTAAGGTAATGGTTGGTGTTGCTTTATCTTTCATAATTATTCTCCCAGTGTTATTTGATCGCTCATTCTCTCCAATGTCTTCTGGCCAATTCCTTTGATCTGAAGGAGATCTTCTTTCTTTTTAAATCTACCTTTCTTCTCTCTAAATACAATAATCTTCTCTGCTTTTGAAGGACCAATACCTGTGATTTTTGTCAATTCGTTTTTATCTGCAGTGTTAATATTTATTTTATTTGGAATGTGATTTATCTCTTGTCTAACTGGTATAAGTGTAGTTGTAGAATCTTCAAATGCTAGATCAATAAAGTATTTCTCGATCTTTTCGTAGGTTTTCTTACCAATACCTTTAATCTTCATTAAATCAGTTTTGGTTTGGAAGTCATTTTCTTCTTTGTATCGCAGAACATCTGCTGCTTTTTTTTCTCCAATTCCGGGAATTGTAATAAGTTCTTCTTTTGTAATATTCTGTAAATCGTATTGCAGTTGATGATCTTGTTGGAAATTCAGGCTATCGGCTAAATTTACATCTTCAGCAGTAAGCCCTGTATACTTCATCACCAAACCGACAAAGGCAAAGAAAACTATAAAAAGCAGAAGTTTCTGCTCATTGGAGGTAAGAATATTATTCAGTTTTTTCATTTTTCCTGATATATTAAATTGACCATAATTTGTCCTACAATCCCAAGAGATTTAGGAGAACATTTATCTGGAGTATCTTCTAAAGTATGCCAGGGTGGATATTCGAAATCAATAATATCTATTGCATTAAAGCCAGCAGCAATAAGCGGATAATGGTCATCATAGATACGGTTTGTTATTTTGGACTTGAATTCATTAAACCCAAGTTGCTCTGCAATCTCCCAAACTTCTTTAACCAGATTTGGAGAATTATGATACGAAGTATATTCCATATTTATAGATAGATCGGCATCACCGATCATATCGATCACAATTGATTTTTCCGGTTTGGATTTTGTATAATTATCTGCAAAGTAAGAAGAGCCTAAACACCATGTTTCATTATCCCCGTAAGCTCCCATATCCTCCAGATCAAAAAATACCAAATCAATTCCAAACTGTTGTGGTTGTTTTGCAGAAACGATTTTTGCCAACTCAAGTAAAACTGCAACACCACTTGCAGCATCGTTAGCACCCATAATTGGTGTATCATGAAGTGAGATTTCTTCTTCCATATCTGCCCATGGTCGGGTATCGTAATGAGCACCAAAGAGAATACGACGGCTCATTTGAGGATAAAAACTTGCGATAATATTCACTCCATCAATTTCCTCTTCATCAATAACTACAGTAAATTTCTGCAATTCAATTTCTGCATTGCATTTGGTTAGTTCATTAATTATGTAATCTCTACAAAGCTCAATACCATCGGAACCAGGGTATCTTACGCCAAGTTCACATTGATTTTCCAAATGCT
Organism: Candidatus Cloacimonadota bacterium; assembly: GCA_029932755.1. Lineage (GTDB taxonomy): Bacteria > Cloacimonadota > Cloacimonadia > Cloacimonadales > TCS61 > Tenebribacter. The sequence continues at coordinate 5,343 of JAOZPK010000045.1, forward strand.
CAAATGCATTATCTGCATCGAATGTTGGATAGTTATCTGCACAAGAAGATATTACAAACATCAAAAATAATAATAAGATCAATTTGTTCATATTTCCATCCTAAATTTCTAATTAAACAAAAAAATGGAGTATCAGAATCTGTCAATTTTGTTTTGTTAGATTGTATGAATTTTAAATGAAGTCAGTAACCACAGATTTGCACAGATAGACACAGATAATAGGATTTGAAGATGAGATAATTAGGCACGAAGTACACGAAAGTTCACTAAGTTAAAGAATGATGTTCTTAGCGTTAATAAGTGTTCTTAGTGGCAAAAAAGGATTGAAAAAGCCACAGACAAACTCATACAAAAGAATAAATATTGAATATAAGAAGAGAAGTCGTTTGCTACCGCAAGCCGACTTTTTGAACAAGGAATGATGAATTATGAAGTAAATAAAAGAAAATAATTCGTTCTTGTTCGTGTTTGCCTGTCTCGCCGTAGTTATTACGTAGTCGAATTCGTTGCTAATCTTTATAAATGGCCGAGAGGGCAGGAATCGAACCTGCCGTGGACAGTTTTAGCTGCCTATTACTGGTTTTGAAGACCAGTTGGAACACCAGTTCCGTCCTCTCTCTAACTTGAAACAAAGAATTCGGTGCTTTTCTTTATGTAAAGATTTTTTTGATCTCTAATTAGAATTAACTAATGTGTTCTTGACGAAAAACAATTAATCAAGATTTTATAATCAGAGAATTTATAAGAGAAGGAATAATGGATACAAAACACTTGATAATGGGAACTGCCGGACATGTTGATCATGGCAAAACAACTCTGATTAAAGCACTCACAGGTTACGATTGCGATACACATAAACAAGAAAAAGAACGCGGTATCACAATAAACCTGGGATTTTCGCATCTTGATCTTTCCAATGGGAATAGTGTGGGGATCGTGGATGTACCCGGACATGCAGATTTTATTAAAACGATGGTAGCTGGAGCCTGCGGAATAGATTTTGTGCTTCTGGTAATCGCTGCTGATGAGGGCATAATGCCGCAAACAAAAGAACATCTTGAGATCATGAAAACCCTTGGCATTACAAACGGAATAATCGTTCTAAATAAAATAGATCTGGTAGATGAGGAACTAATGGAACTTGCTACCGAAGAGGTGATGGATTTTGTAAAAGATTCATTTTTAAATGATGCTCCCATAATTCAAGTCTCTTCCCAAACAAAACAAGGAATTGAAGAACTCATAAATGAAATATCAACTCTGATTGATCCAATTCCGCAGAGAAAAACAGAAGGTCTTTTTCGCATGTACATCGATCGTATTTTCACTCAAGAAGGCTTTGGTACAATTGTGAATGGATCGATAATTTCCGGGACAATTTCTAAGAATGAACCTGTATTTCTTCTCCCAAATGAAAAGGAATTGAGGATAAGAAGATTGGAGCATCATGGCAAAGAGGTAAATCAAGTTAGTGCTGGAGATCGAGCTTCTTTTAATTTAGTTGGTTTTAAACAGAAAGATTTCAAGCATGGAATGGTGCTTTCAAATAAAAAGATAAAATCAACAAAACTAATTGATATCAAACTTAACATTTATCAGAATGATGTTACTTTGGGATTGTGGAATCAGGTGATCTTCTTGCTTGGCACTAACCGATTAATGGTGCGGATTCACTTGCTGGATAGAGATCATCTTAAAAGTGGTGAAAGTTGCTTGGCGCAAGTGTATCTACCACATCCAATTATTACACAATATAACGATAAATTTATAATTCGAAATTCATCAGGTAATCTTACATTAGGTGGAGGTCATGTGGTAGATCCGTATCCTCTGCATCATCGCAGAAGAAGAAAAACGCAGGTTGAGATCGTGAAGAAAATTGCCAGTGGTGAACTGGAGGAAATGGTAGCTGCAGAGGTACGGAAATCCGCACTACCAATATCACAGAAAACAATTGCTGAATATCTTGATGTAAACCCTGATGATATAATTGAAGTAATATTCCAAAAGTTACCCGGAGATATTATTTTCTACCAATCTCAAGATGAAACAATTTTATTGAATAAGAAGATGAATACAGTTTATCAAAATAAAATACTTACCGGGTTGAAAGATTTTCATATTAAGAATCCCTTGAAAAATAGTGGTAGAACATTTAAGGAATTAATGGGGATCTTTGGAGAAGATCAAACGCAAGAAACAAAGATCACATTAACGCAGATCTTACAGAATTTGGAAGAAAGATCCAAACTTAGGAAAGAAGGAAATAGTTGGATACTTGCATCTCATAAAGTTAACTTGAAAGATGAGATAAAAACAATGATAAAGAAAGCAGATGATTTAATAAGATCGAAGGGTAACAATGCTGTTGACCCTACCGAATTAAGTGATCTTGCAATCAATGAGAAAATATCTAGAAAGCAGATGGAACAGATAATCTCATACCTCATTGATAATGGAAATATCTACTTTCTCCAGCAGAAGTATCTTCATTCCACTCTTATAGAGAAAGCAAAAAAAGTAATACTTGAACAACTTTCAAATTCAATAGAAGGCATTAAAGTATCTCAATTGCGAGACATTCTTAATACGAACCGCGGAACTGCCATGATCCTGCTGGAATTTTTTGACAGTGAGAACATTACTCTACGAAAAGGTAATTTCAGATTCTTAACAAAAAAGTATAAAGACAAAATAAACTCGTAGGACAGATCACCCAGTAGAAATATACAGCAAAGCTGTATTTCATAGGATAAACTGATGTGTCCGCATTATTCATTCCCTTTGCGTCTTGTTACTGCTTGTGCCTTTTATTTTATAAATAATAAAAAAAAAGCCGTCCGGTAAACCGGTCGGCTTTTTAAAATGGTATCCCGTAGGGGAATTGAACCCCTGATGCAGGAATGAAAATCCTGAGTCCTAACCACTAGACCAACGGGACACATCTATTTTGGTGAGGGTGGACGGATTTGAACCGTCGACTCTCTGCTTAAAAGGCAGATACTCTACCGCTGAGTTACACCCCCGAAAACTCGCTTTTAATCCACTAAGTATTCAACGAAATGACAAATTAAAAGGGGGCTTTTCTGTGTCAATTATTTTTATTTCAGAAAAAATATATTGCATTGTTTCTATGCTTAACAAAATTTGAATATTCTTTATTTTAAAGGAATTATGCAACGGAGGTAAAATGAGAAAATCTGTTATACAGATGAATTTCGAGAAGAAAATAATTGATAGACTTAATGGTAAACCGCTTGAAGTAATGGAATATATTATTTCTGATAAGGAAATACAAATACTTCAGGATTATGCAAATGTTGTATCGATAAAAAGACTGGGCTACAATGATCATGGTCCGGTACATATGCGCAAAGCAGCTCTTAATGCTATTTTGATGTTTGATCTGTTAGAACAGGCAGGAATAAAATTGAATTTAGAAAAGGAACATATTGGAACTGCAGAAGATAGTAAAATAGCAATTCTTGTAGCAGCAATGATACATGATATTGGCATGACAATTTCACGTCAAGGACATGAATTCATGAGTGTTAATCTTGCTATTCCAATTATAAATAGAATTTTAGAGCAATTTTACCATAGCGATATTAGTAAAAAAGTGATAATGAAATCATTGATCATTGAGTGTATTTTCGGGCATATGGCAACTCATGCAATTCATTCTTTAGAAGCGGGGCTGGTGCTCATTGGCGACGGTTGTGATATGGAGCAGGGAAGATCTCGTATTTCTACCATACTTTCCGAGCGACCAAGAGTGGGAGATATACATAGATATTCTTCTACCGGGATTGAAAGAGTAAATATTATCAAGGGTGAAAAGAGACCTATTCAGATCAGGGTTGACATGTCTGAATCTGTAGGATTTTTCCAGGTGGAGGAGGTACTTTTCCCTAAAATATCATTTAGCCCGGTGAAAAAATATATTGAATTATATGCCGGAGTGAAAGGTAAAGAATTAAAAAGATATTTATAAAAATGAGGAGAAAAAAATGAAACTGATTAAATTTGTTGTCATTTTAATTGTACTTTTTAGCACACAATTGTTGGCAAAGGAAAAAATTGAGGTCGAAGATGGACATTATGGAGAAGCATTCTGGGATGGAAATACTTTTGTGCAAAGATGTGTAGATGCTTCTAAACTGGATGAGAACAAAATTTCAGCTTTTGTAGATGGTGAGTGGCAAGAATTTGAACTTATCAATTTACCGGAAATGTTCATGAGCTGGGATATTAAGGAAAGATTTGGCACACTTGAGGGAATTGCAAAGGGTGAAATGCCAAAATTAGAAGGACCTCATAATGCTATTGTAGCAACTTATGGATACCGCAGAGAAGATAGCAGATTTAGAGTTAACAATGCGATAAAGGGTTGCGGTTTCCTTCCCAAAAGAGAGAAAATTAAAGAGATAAACCAAATGTTGGCGGAAACAGATACATTACATTTTATGAAAAAGCTGGAGATATTAACCGGAATGTATGAAAAAGCCGATTCACTATTTGACTTAAATAAGCAGATATCATTGGAGCTTTATGCAAATCCCAAGCGAGGAACACAAACATTTCTGAATCAGATGACAGATCCTACTTCTGTGTTGGTATTTATGGCAATTCCTACATTTAAGCTTAAAACAATAGCATATTTACTACATCCGGAAAATCCTGATCTTAACGATTATGAAAAGGATGTGATTAAATATATAAATAGTATTCACAGCTATTTCCATGGTGAGTTTTCACAAGAATTTATTGCTGTTATCTATAACGTTATAGAAGTTTATAATAGTTCACCCGGTAATAAAAATGGTAGAGGAACTCTTATCGTGCCATAATTATTGTTTATAAAACTGGAGGGAAGAATGAGTCTATCTTTTTCACAAGAGCTTAAAGCTGCTATTCCAGAATATGTTTTTGGGATTAATAGGATAAAGCATATAAATAAAGCACTATCGGATAATCCTGCTTGGAGAAAGGAATCTTTTACGTTATTAAAAAATCTTCTAGCAAAAATGATATCTATGGATGCATCTGACTTAGATTTTGGAGGTCCCCGCTCAAAAGGCAAGATCTGGTATCGGGTTTATGGTGATAAAAAGCCTGATCTTGAAGCTGGTGATATTTTTGAAGACGAAGCAATAATTATTGCGCTCAGTATTCTTTCCGGAGATCAAAAAAAACTCTTGATAACTAATAAAAATCTTGATTTTGCTTTATCTGTTGAATTAAATGAAAAAAATCTGCAATACCGCTTCCGTGGAAATGTCTTTTTTGAGAGAAATTACCTGGCAGTTAACTTGCGTGTAATCAAACAAAAATTGTTCAGTATGAATGATCTGGGAATTCCTGTTCCAATTATAAAAAGATTGGATCTACAGCATGAAAAATCCGGATTGTTTCTAATAACCGGAATAACCGGTTCGGGTAAAAGCTCAACTTTAGATGCTGTTATCGATATGAATAATCACAATAATAATTCTCATATAATTATTATTGGCAACCCGATCGAATTTATTCACAAATCTGAAAGAAGCATTGTATCTCACCGTGAAGTTGGAAGTGATGTACTTAGTTTTCAAAGTGGTGCAATTGAAGCTCTGCGTCAGGACCCCGATATTATCGTTGTGGGTGAGATGCGGGATTCAAAAACAATATCCACAGTTCTGGAAGTTACCGATAGTGGACACAAAGTGTTTACAACTCTTCATACAAGTTCAACTATCGATAGCATACATCGGATTATTGCAGAATTTCCACCAGATGAACAGGAACGTATCCGATATAGATTGGCAGATGTTCTTAAAGTAGTTATCTCACAGAAGTTAGTTCCTAATAAAAAGAATACTTTAACACTTGCAAAAGAGATATTGTCTGTAGATTATTCGATTCAAGCTGCTATAAGAAATGGTAATATTACCGAGTTATACCAGATGCTTACCGAAGGAAAAGCGAGTGGAATGTTCACGATGCAGCAAGACCTTTACAGACTTTTCAAAGCCGGAATTATCACAACGGAAACAGCAATGAATTACTGCAATAATAAAAAGGTAATGACCAATCTCTTGAAATATTCTACTTAGTTAAGAGGAGTTTTAATTATGGGTTATCAACAAATATTAATGTTAGTTTTGGGTGTTATTATCATTGGTCTATCTGTTGTTGTCGGGCTTACAATGTTTACACAGCAAATGACAAATATCAATCGTCAGTCAATTATCTCCGACATGAACATCTTTGCCGGAGTTGCCAATGCATATTATAAAAGTCCGGCTAATTATGGTGGTGGGAATAGAATCTGGAATGTAGATGCAATGGGAATGTGGTTTGGTCATAATTATGATGCTGCCAATAATTCGATCTCAAATGATAATGGAACTTACATATTCTCAGCTGACGGCGATGTATTAACGGTTGTTGGAACCGGGACTCAAATTGGAAATGATGGCAGTGAGAATGTGCAGGCAATATTACAGCTTACAGGTCAAGATGGCGAGATCGTAACAACGATTATTAATTAGAAATTCTAATTTATTTATAGGAGAGAGAGATGAATACACAGTATTTTATTCCATTTATGTTTATTCTAGGATTTTTTTTATTGTATATCGGGTTGAAAATTATCATCGGTAAAAAACCTATCATAATGAACTCAAAATGGCTATTAGTTATGCTGATAATTTTATATATACCTTTGTTGATAATACCAATTATAATTGATATCCTTAACAGTGAACTCGATTATTTTGAAACAAGTTTAGCACTTATACTCTTGATTGTATTAGTAGTTTTTATTAGACGTGCTTTAAACGGTTATCAATTAATTGGAATAAGTGGAGACACATTTCAGGACTGCTTATCTCATAGTCTTGAAAATTTAAATATTGAATACGAAGAAAAACTTAATAAAATGATCATTCCCAGCAAAGATCTTACAATTTTATGTTCAATGCAATCTTGGAGCGGTCAAGCTCAAGTTCAGTTTAAAGGGAATAAAGATAAGGAATTTATTAATTCTCTAATTAAAGAGATAAAAAAGTATATGAGAAATAATGAAATTATACTCATGAAAATGCCTGCTTTCTTTTATACGATCTTGGGAGTTATAACGATTGTAATGTCAGTATATTATGTTTTGAAAATTTAGGGAGATAAATTAAAATCTTTTCTTCCTCGTTCCCAAAGTCCACTTGAGCTTCACAGGTCTCCCGTTGGTCGGCTGAAAACATAATAAAACTAATTCTCTGATCAGGAATGAGATAGATAATAACCTATGCGTTTACGCATAGGTAGAAGACGAATCAAACAAACTCTACGTTGTTCACTTTGTAAACAGCAGAATATTCCTATTTCCATTCAACCCCAACCATAAATGGCTGGGCTATTAAAAACTACTAATTACCTGAAGATACACTCGCATTCTATCTTTCGTATACCAATGATCGGATACTTTAAATTGTAATTCAATATTTTGCAAAATATTATATTTGAGTACAAAGTAAGAATAAATTCCATCACCTTTTAAAATAGAATTCTGCATAATTCCATCCACATTGTGCTCATACATATAATGAAGAACATCCGAGTGATATACAGTGACTTGACCAATAAGTGTGAGTTTTTCTATCCTCCATTTGATCTCTTCATAAGCTAAAATTCCGCTCTTGTGAATATTGTCATCTGCTAAATATTCTGATAAAAATTCGCAGCGTGTTTTAAACCTGAAATTATTTATGTTCTGCCACCAGTCTGCTCTGATAGTAGTTCTCTCATAATCACGGATCTTTGCTTCATTCAATGAAATATATTTTTCTTTATTTTTATGCTGGATTGTAAAGCGCAGACTATTTGTATCAAATTTTCTTTCGAGTTGGATGAATTGTTCACTTCCAACAGTGGGCATTTTTTCAAAGTAGCGTGTTTGAGGGAAACTCCAGATATCAAAATAGCAATTGATCTTAGTACGTTCAAAAGGAATGATCGTCATGCCGTAGTATAATCCCACTTCATTATCAAAGCGGCTTTGTGAGGAAAAGGGATTGCCGTGCCAGGTTGGGAAATCCTTTTGATAATATCTAAGTAGAAGTAAATGCCGCAGCTCATTCTCTCCGAATTTGCAACCCAAAACCCCTGACATTTTTTTTTGAGTGTAAGCAATTTCTCCAAAAGCGGGGAAACCGCTTTTATTAATAATGAAGTCAGCAGAAATGGCTGAATAATCACTTTTTCGAGCTGGGTTTTCAAAGTTATGATCAAAATTTATTTTGGCATAATTTATCCCGAACGAATGATCTACTTGGGAATACTTGGTTGCAATACCGTAAATTATTTCTTTTACAATGTTCTTTTTATCTTCATCAAAGTGCAATCCGCTTTCATTAAATGATGTAATGAAAGAAAGTGTGTCCAGATTAGCACTGAGAGTGGTGTTGGAGTAAAATGGAATAATATTTAATGCCGATAATTGAATATTTGCTGCAGCACCTTCCAGTGACCATATCTCATAAGAACTTGTGTAAGGTTTTATCGGATTGAATTTCTTAATAGGAACAGAAGTAGCAGCTCCACTTTTAGATGTTCCCAGTTTAGGAGCGAATAAAATTCCCTGTCCCAAAGCTAATCTGTATTTTCCAAGCAGTAATTTCTTTAGGAAATTTTCTTGTGTGTATTCCAGAAAATAGGAATAAAAATCAAGTGGATTTTTTTCACCTTCATCTTTCTGACAGATGAACCCAAGATTAAAATTATTGAATGTAAGAATAGTTTTCTGAAAGTAGTTCAAACTATATGGAAGATACTGTTTTGCCTGCTGATATTCAAATCTGGATCTCTGTTTCAGTTTAAAATTTGGTGTAGTTTGGAAGGTTATACATTCTTTCAGTTCATTTATTGTAACAGCATTGAGTCCAATTTTATGGAGATCTTCTAAGTTTATTATTTTATGTGATTTCCGATATAGAATGATCTTGTGAATATCTTTTTCTGAAAGCCAGGGAATAAGTATCAGTTCATTTTCATCTACAGTGTTTAAATTGATCGGCTCCCTTTTAATATTCTGCAGAAAATTGCTTAATTCTGTGGAATGGGATGTTTCATCATCTACTGAGAATATATTTTCCTCAAAATCTTCAGCAAGAAGAAATACTATGAACAATGAAAATATAAGTAGTATTTTAGAACGCATAGATCAATGATATATAATGGTTGAGTGAAAGATATTGGTGAGTGCGAACACTGTAGCAAATACTGAAATCTTTCAGATTAAATATTGCACCAACTCCGATCCGATCTGGTTCATATTGATAACTAGATAGAATGGAGAGAACTTTATGAACATCATATCTACAGGCTATTTTAAAGGCAAAATCGAAATCTGTCTCTTTCTCCAATCCTAAAGATAAGCTGCTCTTATTAGTGATAGAAAAACAGGATTCCCATATATAAACAATTGGCAGTTGCTCTTCCAAAAACCGGGAGTGAGTTACATTACAAACACTTAAGCCAGTTGAAATATTACCATTCTGCCACAACAATCCCAAATCTGCAAGTATAACTGAATCTTCATGATATCCCTTAACCATGTTATGTAAATACCGGATCGATGAGCCAATAGAGAATTTGTAATATGTGTAGTTTAAACTGAACATACTATTATTTTCTTTGTAAAGAGGATGAGCAAGAAATGAAGATCCAATAGAAAAACCGAAATTATGATATCCATATTGGACATTAAAATTATAGAAGGGAAGATCTTCCAGACTAAAGAGATAAGTTGCGGAGGTTTCGATACCGGTAAATGAACAGGCAGGGTTACTACTCGCAGCCGAAGGAGAAGGATAAATCAGTACTAATCCTGAAGTAGCATTTTGAACAGCGGAGATGGGAAGATGCAGATCTATAGCAGAAAGAGATGTGCAAAACAATAGAAAAATAATAATAAATAATTTCATAATATCCTCGTTTTATTACGTTAAATAAAATGTTTCTTCCTGATCTGGAAGTAGAATTAAGGCGTATATTTTGTTCGAAATTAATTTACAGTATTTATCTGGATAGAATCTGTTTTCATATTATAAATGAAAACAATATTTATCGGTAACCCGTTTGAATATGTATTATTGATGCAATCGAATTTTACAGAATAATCTCCACCATTTTGTATTTCATAAGTAGCATTTAAAGTAGAAAATGTATTATTATTTGTTTGATAACTGTGACCTATATAAATCCCTAATTTATCTATGTTTCTGCTTCCACCATCTGTGAGATGTAAAGGCTTTCCACCACCACCTTGTTCTAGAGGGGTATTCCACCACGCTTTTGACTTGTTTGCAAAATAATTCAATTCAGATAAACTAGCCTGTCGGGACGCTTTAATATTTTCCTCCGAAAAAAATTGTAATCCAACTGCAATACTGATCACAACAATAACTATTCCCATAATAATCATAAAAATCTGTGAATTACCCATATTATTCCCCTCATAAAATAATTCCAAAAATGATAGAATTATTTAAGTAATATGCAAATTCTATTTTTTAAAATATTTCTTTAAAATTAATCTATATTTTTATTTCTGTTTTAACATCGAAAAAATGAACTTTTTTCATATCAAATGTAATTGGAATATTTTCATCCATCTTCGGAAACTTCTT
>JAOZPK010000151.1 GCA_029932755.1 Candidatus Cloacimonadota bacterium
TCAAAGAAAATTCAAATGAAGAAGAGCGGATCTTCACTTACGATAACAACAAACAGATCTGGTGGTAAAAAGTTTTGCATAATTGAGTGTTTTTGTCATCCTGACGAATCAGCCAAAGGCTGATAAATCTTGCACGTTATTCTTAGGAAGGATCTCTATTTATAATGAGATTCTTCGTTAGAAGATTATTGGAGATTTCCTCAGAAAGACAATCTTTTCTTCATTTTGCAGAATCCTGATAAAGTGAAAATAATAGGAGGTCAATAAATTGAATCCAGTAGAATTAATTATAAAGAAGAAAACAGGAAAAGAGTTAACCCAAAAGGAATTAGAATATTTTATTAATTCCTACATAAATAATGAAATACCAGAGTACCAGATGTCTGCAATGCTGATGGCGATCTATTTTAAAAGTATGAAGATCGAAGAGATCCAGACTTTAGCAAAAGTATATATTGAATCAGGCAAACAGATCACATTTCCAAAATCTGATAACACTGTAGATAAACACTCTACCGGTGGCGTGGGAGATAAAATAACCATTATGCTAGCACCAATTGTTGCAGCTTGTGGTGGGAAGATCCCGATGATATCAGGTCGTGGATTAGGTCACACCGGCGGTACTTTAGATAAACTTGAAGCGATCCCCGGATTTAGAACAGATTTTAATGACACTGAATTCAAAGAGATAATTGAGAAAGTTGGATTTTGCATAATAAGCCAATCGGAAGAACTGGTTCCTGCCGACCGTAGGATATATGCTTTAAGAGACGTGACCGGTACTGTGGAAAGTCTGCCCTTAATTACTGCCAGTATTATGAGCAAGAAGATCGCTGAAGGTGCCCAAAATCTTGTAATTGATCTTAAAATAGGCACAGGTGCATTTATAAAAGATCTTAAAACCGGCAAAGAACTTGCTAACCTTCTCATTAAAACCGGTGAAAAATTCGGACAGAAAGTATCTGTTGTATTCTCTAATATGAATTCCCCGCTCGGTGGATATATTGGTAACGCTTTGGAAATTAAGGAAACTATTGAATACCTGAGAGGCAAAGATATTCCGGATATTGATATTTTAACAAAAGCTTTAGCTGTAGAAATGTTATTACTCTCCGAAGTTGCTGGTTCAGAAGAAGAAGTAATGACCATGATAGAAGATGTGATTAAAAATGGTAAAGCTTTAGAATGTTTCAAAGATTCCATTGCTGCTCAAGGTGGTAATCCGAAAGTTTGTGATGATGTATCTCTTCTACCTCAAGCTAAATATAAGATCCCAATTATTTCACAAGAATCAGGATGGATAAATTCTATAGATTCCCAACAGATCGGTTATGCTTTAATTGAGATTGGAGCAGGAAGAAAGACTCTCGATTCTAAATTAGATTATTCTTCAGGAGCATATCTAACCAGGAAAATCGGTGATAAAATTAGTAATAATGAAACTATTGGATATGTATACTGTAATAATAAGAGTGAGGGAGAAAATATCATCAGTAAGATACTGAATAGTTATAAGCTAATTGATGAAAAAGTCCAAAAGGAAAAGATGATTCTCGAAATTTTGAAATAATACCAAAAAGTTCGTATACACTCCCAAATTGGGAGTATCCCTGAACTTTTTTTTAAATCTAAAGGATATATCCGCGACATTTATCTGCCTGTGGAAGATTTGTCGTATACAACTACAAATTCGGTGGTGTTCGTGACAAAATTGACGTGGATACACATTAATTGCAACTTAGAAAATGGTCATAAATTAGGAATCAATATGTATAAAAATTTCTTTTTGTGAACGTCTTTTTCATTCCAAATTATAACCATTCAGCAACTAAATTAATACAGTCCAAAAACCTTGACACTCATACCTTTGAAAATAACTTGGTTTTTTAGATTAGGGTAATGGTCTAATGTATTGAATTAAAAGAAGTTAAAAAATATCAAATAAGGATGTGAAGAATGGCAGTACCAAAGAGAAAAACTTCAAAATCTCGTAGAGATAAAAGAAGAACTCATTATAAAGCAACTGCACCAACTACAGCAGTTTGCTCAAATTGTGGTGAGCTATGCAGACCTCATAATGTTTGTGCAAAATGCGGTCATTATAACGGCAAGAAAGTAATAGAAATTAAAGAATAATCTTAAAAGTTTTAATTATATGCATATAGCTATTGATGCTTTTGGCAGTGATAATGCACCTTTCCCGGAAGTGGAAGGTGCAATTATTGCAATTAAGGAAGGACTTTGTGATAAAGTATATCTTGTGGGTAAACAAGATATACTGATCAAAGAATTAGAAAAATACTATTATCCAAAAGATAAAATAGAAATTGTTCATGCATCCGAAGTTATAACTATGAGCGATTCACCTGCAAAAGTGGTTAGAGAGAAAAAAGATTCTTCTTTGGTTAGAGCTATCCAATTACATAAAGATGGGATTGTTCAAGCTGTAGTAAGTGCAGGAAATACAGGAGCGGTAATGGCTGCTTCTCTTTTCGGTTACGGAAGAGTAAAAAATATTCTTCGACCCGCTATTGCAACCACATTTCCCACTCAATCTCATCCTGAGATCATTCTTGATGTTGGAGCAAATGTAGAGTGCACTCCCGAAAACCTGGTCCAATACGCAATTCTTGGCAGTTTATATTTTAAATTCTTTTTTGAGGCTGATAATCCTAGAGTTGCATTATTAAATATTGGTGAAGAAGAGACAAAGGGAAATGAACTGGTTAAAAATACTTATATTAAATTAAAAGAAACAAAAGATATTAATTTTATTGGAAATATCGAAGGAAAAGATTTGTTGAAAGGTATCGTAGATGTTGTTGTTTGCGATGGATTTGTTGGCAATGTTATGCTCAAAACAGTTGAAGGTGCAGCTTATTCAATAATGTCGATCCTCAAAAGTGAGATGAAGAAAGACTGGATCGCAAAACTGGGAGCACTTTTATCTTTTCCTGCTTATGCATATTTAAAAAAGAAATTAGATCATTCAGAATACGGTGGAGCACTACTTGTAGGGCTTAACGGAATTTCTGTTGTCTCTCACGGAAGATCAAATGCAAAAGCAATAAAAAATGCCATTGGACTTGCTACACATCTAGCAAAATCAGGATTCGTAGAACATGCTAAGGAGTATTTTGAGGAGAAATAATCATGAGCATTAAATATTATGCAAAAATATCGGGGACAGGAATGTATGTACCTGATAAAATTCTAACTAACTTTGATCTGGAAAAGATCGTTGATACAACCGATGAATGGATAAGAACCAGAACAGGTATGTCTGAACGACATCTTGCTGCTGACGATCAAGCTGCATCCAACCTAGCTTATGAAGCTACAAAAAAAGCTATCAAGGCTGCTAATATTCGGGCTAAAGATATTGATATGATAATTGTTGCTACGGTCACAGGTGATCACCCCTTCCCTTCAGTAGCATGTATTCTGCAACAAAAACTGGGAATAAAAGGCTTTCCTGCTTTCGATGTTTCAGCCGGCTGTACTGGCTGGATTTATGCCGTAAATATTGCAAAACAATATATTGAAAATGGCGTTGCTGATAATATATTGGTTATTGGTGTTGAAATATTAACCAAGATAACCAACTGGAAAGATCGTGGAACATGTATTCTTTTTGGAGATGGTGCAGGAGCAACAATAATATCCCGTGCTAAAGAAAGAGATATTTCCAGATTTATAGATTCTGAACTTTCTGCTGATGGTTCCCATTATGATCTATTGATCCAGACAGCCGGTGGTTCCCGTATGCCTGCAACTAAAGAAAGTGTAGAAGAAAATCTTCACACTGTTTATATGGAAGGCAATAAAATATTTAAAAATGCAGTACGATCTATGTATCATGCTTGTGACGTTGTGTTGAAAAGAAATAATCTTGATGTGCATTCTATTGACTGGTTAATCACACATCAAGCAAATATGCGGATTATCCAGGCTTTAGGGAAAAAAATGAAAATAGATGAGAAGAAGGTAATTGTAAATATTGAAAAATATGGAAATACTTCTTCTGCTACCATTCCAATGGCTTTGGATGAAGCAATTAGAAGTGGTAAAATCCACCATGGTGATATTGTGCTTATGGCTTCTTTTGGTGCGGGTCTCACTTCCGGAAGTTTATTGATTAGAATGTAATTAACGAGGTAATTTGATGGGTAAAACAGCTTTTATTTTTCCGGGTCAGGGCGCACAATATATCGGCATGGCAATGGATTTTGTAAAAAGTAATAACGAACTTGAAAATATTCTCAATGGTTTCGATGATAAAAATAATACTAAATTATATAAAATTATGTCTGAAGGTCCAGAAGAAAAACTTAAAGAAACAAAATTTACTCAACCGGCAATTTTATTCCATAGTATTGCTGCTTTGAAAACTGTTCTTA
>JAOZPK010000152.1 GCA_029932755.1 Candidatus Cloacimonadota bacterium
TATTTCAGGATTATTTGGAAGCGATACTTTTTGCCTTTGTAGTGGCAATGCTCATCAGAAATTACACGATCCAGAATTTCAAGATTCCATCATCTTCCATGGAAAAAACACTTCTTATTGGAGATTATCTTATTGGAAATAAATTGAAGTATTTTTTCACTGATCCCGAGCAGGGAGATATTGTAATTTTCTATTATCCTGCCGATCCAGAAGAACCACAACCGAGAGAGAATTTTGCAAAAATATTGGGTCCGATCTACTTGGATAAAACAACCTGGTTGCCAAAATGGCATCAGAAAAAAAATGTGGTTAAGCGTGTTATTGGAATGCCCGGAGATGTTGTTGAGGTTAAGAATAAATTAGCATTCGTAAATGGTAAAGAGTATAAATTTGGTACCGAGCAATATATTGATAGACGGAATATTCCACGCAATGAAGGTAGAATTTACTGGGATAATGAATTTATGGGCAGTCGTGATAATTTTGGTCCCGTAACAGTGCCAGAAAATCAGTATTTTGTTATGGGTGATAATCGTGATGTAAGCGGCGACAGTCGTTATTGGGGATTCCTGCCGCGTGAAGATATTGCTGGGACTCCAGCAATTGTAACATTCTCGGTTGGAGAAAAACCAATTGAAACATATCGCGATTTTGTACTTAAATATCAAAGACATCTCAAGGGAAAATCTTCTGTAAGATGGAAACGAACACTCAAACTGATCAAGTGACCAATTATGTTTATATTCATGTTCCTTTTTGTTTGAGAAAATGTAGTTATTGTTCTTTTTTTTCCGTTAATTTTTCCCAGGAAGCAAGCAGTAGATTTGTAAAATATTTGATTAAAGAGATAAATTTATTTAAACAAAAATATAATATCAAACCAAAAACAATTTACTTTGGCGGAGGTACACCTTCACTTCTTACTGCCGCACAGATCAATTTGATTATTTCACAATTTGACATAGCAGAAACAGAAGAAATCACCCTCGAATGCAATCCTGTAAATATAACTAATGAGTTTGCCAAAGAATTAACTTTAACACAAATTAACAGAATTAGTTTGGGTGCACAATCCTTTCTGGATAAAGAGCTAAAGGTTTTAGGTAGACTCCACAAAGCAGATGAAATTAGGAATGCTTACAAATTATTACGTGCTTACAGATATAATAACATCTCTCTCGATTTGATCTACGGTTTACCAAATCAAACTAAAGAAGATGTTGAATTTTCTTTGGATGAAATAATAAAACTTGAACCGGAACATATTTCCACCTATTGTTTGAGTTTGGAAAAGGATGTTCCTTTGTTTTCCAAGATAGATCAAATTCCTGCTGATGAGAAAGTTGCTGAGTTTTATTATTTGATCCGTAATAAATTGATCTCTGCCGAATTCGAACATTATGAGATTTCCAACTTTGCAAAATCTGGTTTCGAATCAAATCATAATCTGTGCTATTGGAATGATAAATATTATCTCGGTTTTGGTCCATCAGCCTCTGGTTATTTAGATTTTAACTCAAAAACTGTTTGTCATCCTGAGCGGAGTCGAAGGAGAGATCACTTAATTCGTTATAATAACTCAGTAAATTTTGAAATATATCATAAAATGTTGGATGAAAAGAAGATCATGATAGATAAAATAATCTTGAATAATGATGATCATGAGAAGGAGTATATTTTTTTGGGATTGCGTAAAGCCGCAGGATTGAATTTGGAAGAATTTGAGAATAAATTTAAAACTGATTTTACAAAAAAATATGATAAAGTTCTCCATAAATTCAATAATTTACTTGAAATTAATGAGAGAACAATAAAATTAAAATCGGAAGCTTATTTTATCTCTAATGAGATATTCTCGGAGTTTATGTAAATCGCCTCAATCGTTCAAAACACGTTCAAGGTAAACGTGGTACGAAAAGGAGAAGCATGAAAAATATAATTATAGTTTTAATCTTATTAATAACTTTTTCTGCATCAGCAGAAATTCTAATACCGATGGATCTGACGCAAAGGAATCATCTCAAAGCGTATGGAATCGCTTTTACAGCTTTAAAGCAAGAGATCACAGTCAAATGGCTTTTAAACTATCGTGGTGGTTCCTATCTGTTACCGGATATTCAGGAGATGGAAGGATTGTGTAACATTCGTGGTGTGGATTATGAAAAAATAACTTCAGTGGAATATGCTTCAATTTTGTCTGAGATCGAGCAGAATAATATGGATGTAGTAGTTTTAGAGAAAGAACCTGAAATTGCTATTTATACCCCGCCAAATTCGCAGCCATGGGATGATGCAGTAACTCTTGCATTAACTTATGCTGAGATAGAATATGAAACGATTTGGGATGAGGAAGTTCTTTCAGGTGGGTTGGATAAATATGACTGGCTACATCTTCATCATGAGGATTTTACCGGACAGTATGGCAAATTCTACTCAAGTTATCGCAATACGAATTGGTATAAAGAAGATGTTCGTTTGAACGAGGAGCTAGCATCAAAGTTGGGTTTTAGTAAAGTTTGGAAGCTGAAGCATGCTGTGGCTGAAAAAATTCGTAATTATGTTAAGAATGGTGGATTCCTATTTGCCATGTGCGCTGCAACCGATACTTTTGATATTGCTCTTGCTGCCGGTAATACTGACATTTGTGCTGAAGTTTTTGATGGAGATGGAATTAATGCTGGTTATAAAAAGAAATTAGATTTTTCCCGTACTTTTGCCTTCACCGATTTCGACTTATTACCCAATCCTTACAAATATGAATTTTCTACAATTGATGCGAGTGATTATGCAAAATTACGCGGAGCTGAAGCTGACTTCTTCCAACTTTTTGATTTCTCAGCAAAATACGATCCGGTTCCTACAATGCTTACACAATGCCATACAAATATGATTAACGGATTTTTAGGACAAACAACTTCCTTTCATAAAAGATATGTTAAAAAAAGTGTAATAATTCTGGGAGAATCTCCGGGATTAGAAGAAGTAAAATACTTACATGGTAATTTTGGGAAAGGAACTTTCACTTTTTATGGTGGGCACGATCCAGAAGATTATCAGCATAAAATTGGTGACCCCGAAACGGTTTTAGATTTGCATAAAAATTCACCAGGTTACAGATTAATATTGAATAATATACTATTCCCAGCAGCTCAGAAGAAGAAATTGAAAACATAAAAAATCTTTGTAATCATTAAAAGAATATTTTAAATCTTCACAAAGATTTTATATTAACTATCTTTCTTCTATATGAAATTTATATAATTTTTCTTCAGAATCACTTACAATATAAAAGGAATTTGTTTCTGCAATATATACAATACCTTCAGCTTTTGAAAAGCCTAATGAATATTGTTCTCGCACACCATTTGTTAAATCCCATAAATAGAGCATTTCAGATTCATCACTAACTATCCAGAATCCATCTCTAGTGCTATCATAACAAATACCAGAATAATCATCTGCAAATGTTAACTCTGTTTCTGTTAGAGTTGCAAAGTCAGCGCTAACTTCAATGAACATTCCCGGTGTTCTTTCTTTCAGAAGAAAATACTCACCTGAATTTCCAAGACATAATCCTTCTAATCCTGTTCCACCATAGTATTGAGAAATGTTTAATTCTACTCGTTGTAACTCTTCGCCTTGTAATGATACATTTACTATTTCAGATAATTCTTCTTCTGCGATCCAGAGTGTATTTGTGCTTATATCAAAAGCAATTCCTTCCAAATCATTTCCTACAAAACTAAGTGTTTGTAATAATTCACCATCTAAACCAATATTATATATCTTATTGTTATCAGGATCGTTTACTGTCCATAGTGTTTGGGTAGTAGGATCATAAGTTAATCCTGATGGCTCAGCAATATCTAATCCTACTTCGAAATCTAAAACCAAAACAAATTGATCTTCCGGTTCCGTGCTACTTTCCTCTGTACTGCAGGACATAATGATAAATAATGATATCATTAAAGTTAAATATAATTGGTACTTCATTAAGTCTCCCATAATAAAAGCAGCAGAAGCGTTAGCCCTGCTGCTTTTTAATTAAGTTACATTATTCGTTAGATGCACCTGGTGTAGGAATAGTAAAGAATTCCCATGTGTCAGTTCCATCTGGTAATCTTCCTTCAGAGATATCAGTTGTTTGTTCCCCAAATGTATATGAATCGATGATTGTTGTTCCATCAGACGCTGTCAAACCAATATCCTCACCATCTGCCGAGAGCTTTACATCTTCAAGATGCAAAATACCTTGTTCGGGTTCTTTATCTGCCCAAATAATCAAGAATTCGCCTGGATATATTGTTGTTGAATCTGGAAATGTAGTAGGAATTTGTGAATTCATAAGTTCTGT
>JAOZPK010000153.1 GCA_029932755.1 Candidatus Cloacimonadota bacterium
GAGCACTGACACTTTTGTTAGTGGCATCTCTCTCATTTCAAAAGCAAACATTTTTTCAATGCACCAGTTTTTCCATTTATATTTAACTTATAAGAATAAATACCTGAACTTACAGTTTTACCTGAATCATCATTACCATTCCAGATGACAGAATGATTACCTCTTTCGTAACTTTCATTAGTTACTGTTCTAACTTTTTGACCTTTGATATTGTAAATCAGAATTTGAATATTGCTTGATACAGGTATAGAGAATGAAATTGTTGTAGAAGGATTAAACGGATTCGGATAGTTTGAAAGTTGCAAACTATTTAAAGACATATTGTTTTCTACTGAAACAAACTGAACAGTAATAAAATTTTCTTTTAAAATTGTATGTTCGTTTTCTAACGAATCTATTGCTGTAAAGTAAACTGAATAAGTGCCTTCGTTATTGTAAATAAATGAGGGATTTTGTTCATAACTGTCAATGATACCATCATTCTCAAAATCCCATTCCCAGCTCATAATTTCACCAATAGAAATGTCTGTAAATTCGACTAATAATGGTGGTTGACCCCATGTAGGTTCAGCAATGAAATCTGCACAAGCTGATTTTTTAGAGATGAATGAACTTAATAAAGATTCTCCACTTAAAGTTATTACTTCTAACCATAAGAAATTTGTTGTTCCAGGTTCAACATCAAATTCATCTAGACTGTAAATATGTTCTTCCGTAGTGTTAGTAGCAGGTATGATTGAATTATTAATTAATGATGAAGTTAAAAAACTGGATGTTGTATTATGATAAATATTAAAACCTGATAAATTCGTTTCAAATAAAGTTATGAATTCTAATGACATTAAATCAAAATAATTATTATAAGCTGTAAAAGAAGAAACGCTTGAAAAGGGCTCAACTTGTGTTTCATAGGCACCAATATCTATGTTATTACCAAATATCCTGCTGTTCCCATTTAAATCATATTCAGGGATATACAAAGCTAATGTATCAAGTCCTCCAGAATTAATACTTTGTGTAACGGGAAGAAATGTCCAATCTGTATTGCTGGCATCATAATTAACTCCAATACCTTGTGATGGTTCTATGAAAAAAGGAATGCTGGATATATTATTAACAAAATAATTCAGATTATAATTTGCGCCAGATCCAGGACCTCCAAAATCATAGAAGTCTCCTTCAATATTGCAGTAATAAAAAGCAGGTTGAGAATCTTCATCTAAGTATATTTGGTTTCCAATAGATGCAGAATTACCCCAGAATATATTATTTACAAATATAGAATTGTTTTCTTCGAAGTAAACACCACCACCTCTTTGTTCTGCAAAATTATTGCACACAGTATTATTAATAATTATACAGTCTGAATTACTGGTTGTTAATAATGCACCGCCCTTGTTGGAAGAATTATTACAAATCAAATTATTAATAATTCTTGATAAACCAGAACACATAATCCCACCACCGAAATTATTAGAGCTATTGTTAAATATAAGATTTGATTTGATTATAGAATATTCTGAGGAACTGTTCCAGATGTAAATTCCACCTCCCCACCAACTAGAATTATTATTATTATAAATTGTATTTTCTATAATCTCGATTTCTGAATGTTGGCTGGTAATTCCAGTGTCATTGTGATCTCTTATCACATTATTTCTAATTACTTGGTTGCCATCTTGACACCAAATACCACCACCATCACTGACATTATTATTTTGTTCAATGATATTATTTTCTATTATTGAATTGCCATTTAACTCGGAAATGCCTCCACCACGATAACAGTCACCATTTTCACGAATAATATTATTTGAAATTCTTGTTAAACCAGAAGAAGCAATACAAATTCCTGCACCGTGTCCAGTACAAGAATTATTTCGTATCAAATTATCTTCAATTAGAATATAACATGTACCACGAGTATAAATTCCTCCTCCTGGATAAATATTGCCATAACCAGGTAGATCATTATTCTCAATTATGTTTTTCTTTATTATTGAGGAAGAATTTTTTAAATAGATACCTCCACCTCTAATAAAGATACAATCTTCATCGTTTACTATATTATTCTGAATGATATTGTTCTCTATTTTTGGAGAACTATCTACACAAGAAATACCTCCTCCACAACGCATATAATCTGGTGCTGAGAATACATATAAGTTACCTGAACCATTACGAATAGTTAAGCCGATAATAACAGAAGTTGAATCTTCTCCACTTTCAAATGTGACTACACTTCCATAATCGGGATTTGTTGGAGAAGAACCATCAATAACTGTTTGTTCAATATAGGTAGAATCCTGAGTTGTTAAAAATAAAGAGCTAATCGTGATTGCCTTACCGTTGAAATTAATGTTTTCAAAATAAATACCTGGTGATATTATTATACGATCTCCATCAGAAGAGGCATTAATTGCTTCTTGACATGTGCTATAATTTTGTGGTACATAAATATCTATACAGTAAAGGATAGAAAATTGAATAATTAATAAAATGAATAAAATCTTTTTTTTCATGTTCTCTCCCATATTACTTAAGTAATATACATTTTTGTAATGTTTTTGTCTCTCCATTTACTATAATTTTGTAAAAATAGATACCAGATGAAATTTGTTTATTATTGTCAGATGTGCCATCCCAAAGTATAGAATGGTAACCTATATCCATATTGTTATTGATTAATTTTTTAACAATTCTTCCTTTTATATTAAAAATTTCAATATTAACATTACAAGCTTTTATCAATGTAAAATAAATATTTGTAGTTGGATTAAAAGGGTTAGGATAGTTTCCATATTGTCGCGAAAAAGAGGCTATATCAACATCAGAAATATCAGTAATATTTTCATCCTGATATTCGTAAGCACCAATATCAATGATATTATCAACAATCCTCGGATTGCCTGCGATATCTAATTCAGGTAAATATAAACCGGAGGTATCCAGTATCCCTGCATTAATACAGGGAGAAATAGCTTGTAAAGACCAATCAGTTGAACTGACAAATATTGGATTACTTTGAATATTATTCTGATAATTATTTGGGTCATAATTAGCTCCAGCTCCTCCTCCTCCAAACCCATTAAAACCATCCTGAATATCACAATAATAGAAAAAAGGATTGCAGTTATCATTATTAAGGTAAACTTGGTTATTGTTTAAAGGCCATCCATATTCATTTCCCCAAAATATTGTGTTATATATTATGGGTGATGAATACCATTCACAGTAAATTCCACCTCCATGATAATAACTATAATTCTCACTAATTGTATTATTTACAATAAGAGGTGAGGAAGAGTAACAATATATTCCCCCACCATAATATTCAGAATTATTACCTGTTATAACATTTTGTATGATTTTTAATTCTAACTGTGAGTTACAAAAAATTCCACCACCACCTGTCCAGTCTGAATCATTGTTTTGAATAAAATTATTAATTATTATTGCTTCAGATAATCCGGTACAAAAAATCCCAGCACCTCTGTTAGCAAAATTCTGATATATATTATTTTCTGAAATAATAGGAGAAGCAGAATCAATAAATATACCACCTCCAGGAGATTGATTTTCCCCATCTGCAATATTATTTGAGATTATATTATTTTCAATAATTGGATTAGAAAATAAATAACAAAAAATACCTCCTCCCCTAAAAGCTAAATTGTTATCAATAATATTGCCTTGGATTAATGCATTGGAGTATTCAATACAAGTTATAGCTCCTCCATAGTAAGATTCATTGTTGGTAAAAGTATTATTGCTAATCTGTGGTTCAGCTCCATAAATGCAATAAATTGCACCACCATATTCATTGCTGTAATTATTGGTAAAAGTATTATTTTCAATTACTGGATTAGCACCCCAAATATAAATTGCTCCTCCTGAGTCATCTGCATTGTTATTCATGAAGATATTGTTTATTAATTTTGGATTCGAATACCAACAATAAATACCTCCACCATTTTCATTATATCCATTTATTATTGTTAAACCGATGAGTGATGCTTCAGAAGATTCTTCATTATTAAATAATACTACACTTTCAGATTCATTTCCATCAATAATTGTCTGTGAAATATAAGTTGTATCTTGCGTTGTAAAGAAAAGGGATGCAACAGTGATTTCTTTTCCATTGAAATTTATATTTTCAATGTATGCTCCGGGATGAACTAAAACAGTGTCTCCATCTACAGCTACATTTATTCCCTCTTGTATTGTAGGTTGATCAGCTGGTATATTTATTATTGTTGCTGATAAATTCAAGATAACAATAAAACTTATGAAAATAATTATACTCTTCATTATCTCCTCCAAATTATTTAGTTGCCACTAATG
>JAOZPK010000046.1 GCA_029932755.1 Candidatus Cloacimonadota bacterium
GATCGAAATAAACTTCATTTGTAATCAAATTCCAATCCCACATTCCATCATTTGCAGCTTCTAAAGTTTTGGATAAACGGTCCTCGCTTTCTCTGAGATTTTTTTCCGCTTGTTTGCGATCTGTGATATCTCGAACATACTCTATAACTCCACTAATTTTATTCGAATCTTTTTCAATTATTGGATAACTGAAAAGTTCAATCCACTCTATCGGAGATCCTGGAAGTCCGGGTACAATGTTCAATTCTGTTTTACCGGATTCCAGACACCGAAGAGTTGGACAAGGTTCACATGGTTTATCTGCATTATGATAGACTTCATAGCACTTTTTCCCTTCTAAGGGAAGATTATCTTTATACCATTTTTTCATCATCCCGTTTACATGTCGGATTGTCAGATCGGGTTTCAGGACGCTGATACCATCTTGTACACTTTCAAATAAGCTTGTCATGAATTGTTCATTCTTTGACAATTTGTCCCTTGTTTTAGTTTTTTCTAATTCTGTAATTTTTGCTTTAAGTTTGTCTATTTCTATTAAATATTTGTTACTGGTTTCAGCAGAATTTTTCATATTTCACCTTTCGAATATAAAAATATTATTCCATAGTCGAATCTCATTATGTTAGTGAGCTTAGATATCAATCAATTATTATCTAATTTAGATTATATATTTCAAAAATATGTAATTAATCTATTTGTGTCAAAGAAAAAAGATAATTCGATAATATTATCAGAATATTTTGTGTTAGAAATGTTTTGAGATGTGAAATCAGATCAGGATTCTATTAGATACCTGGATGGTGTACCTTATTGTTCATTTCCCAAGGTTTTGAGAGGAAATAATGAAGGGTCAATCTGGTTTTTCCTTCAATTTCCTTAGGAATATCATTAATATATCTATCAAGAACAGTGAAAGCATTAAATTTTATGCCTTCTCTTTTTGCAACTTCATCAATTATTTTAATTCCATTTTTAATGATATCGGCAGTAGTATATTCCATCAAATTCGTATTGCAAATAAATTCTGTAATTTCTAGTTTAGAAGCAAATCTTAGCATCTCCAACATTTCAGTTATCCCTACTGAATCAGAAGTAAACGGGCGTTTTGTATTGATCACCAAATGCATTTGGTATCCACGTTTATTAATATTATCAACATATCTGGCAAGAGTTCTGCATCCGGCTGGATCTCCACCAACATCAAGAATAACAGTTTCTTCATAATTTTGTACAGCTCCCATTATCTTAGGTGAGAGCATGGGAAGATCGGCATATTGGAATTCGCCTTCAGGAGCAATAACTGTAATACCCTCTTCTTTAAATTTATCTCTAACATCTCTACTGCGGAAATATGGATTAACAACATCAAGATCAACCAAAGTAACTTTTTCTCCTTTCAGAGACAATCCTCGTGCTAAATTTATTGAATATTCGCTTTTACCACTGCCGTAAGCACCAATTACAACTATAAGTTCTTTATTCATATTTCCTCAATTCTAATTACCAATTAAAACAATATTCTAATATCACTATTAATTGTCAAAAAAATCTTTTTGACAAGATAACCCCGATAATAGAAAGGTAATAAAAAAAGTCGGAGTTAGATTTGAAGAAAATTATTTTGTTTGCATTCATCTTGTTGATGTTGGGTTCTCTTTTTGCAGAAGATTATCTCGATATCAATTTTTTTATAGAACCACGTTTTGATCACAGCCAGATAAATATGGTTAATTTTCTGGTTAAGAACATCAGGAATGACTCGATACGGCAAGTTACTGCTTTTGCCGGTCGGCTATTGGAAGAGCCGCAATCAGACAGCTTAACAGCGATTTTTATTAATACGTTAGGACCCCAAATAATTTCTCCAGTAGATTATTTTTTCTATGATAAAAGTATTAACCACAACCTGCTTATTTCCAATATCGAGAGTGATTCAATTCCAATTATTAAAAACAAAATAATTAAATGTGATTCATTTAGCGTTGGGATATTTTCTATTTATACTCCCGATTTTGTAGTTAAGAATAATATTGCCGGTCATGCAAAATTGGATACTAAAGTTTTTGAAATTGCAAAAAAACAAGCAAAATATTTAGCAAAGAAAACTGATTATGTTATCATGCTTTCAAATGTAGCTAAATATATTGATAATGATATTGTAAAAAATCTTGGAATTGATGCGGTTGTGAGTTTTGATTATCAGAAGAAAAGGAATGAACTTCTTTCTAACCGGATTACTAATTTCTACAGTATTCTAACCAAAAATGGTAAATATGGAAAATTGCGCTTAGAATACTATAATGGAAAAATTAAGGAAAGTTGGAAAGAAATTGAATTTAAGGGTTTCAGTTCACCCTAACTATTGAATAGGAATTTTTTATGCAGAAAGCAATCGACGAATTTGTAAGAACATTGATATCAAGAGGGCTTTCTGAGCATACAATAACTGCATATAAAAAAGACCTATTACAGCTTACAAATTTTTTAACGAAATATTTTGAAAATGGAAGTGTAAAAGTGAATCAGATTACACGTTTATTTCTGCGTGATTTTCTGCGCCATTTAAGCGAGAATGACAGGAATAACCGTACACTTGCACGCAAAGCAACAACTATGAAGAATTTCTTTCAGTTCTGTGAAAAAAATGAATATCTTTCAAAAAATCCAGCTTCAAATCTTCACATTCCAAAATTCGAAAAAAAGCTGCCAAAATGTTTCTCAGAAAAAGAGATGGAAGAATTACTGAACATTCCCGATTTATCCAGTAAGTTTGGTATTCGAAATCGTGCGATATTGGAATTAATATATTCCAGCGGTTTAAGAATTAGTGAGATCGCAGATTGCAAAAGAGGGCAGATTGATTTACAAGAGAAACTAATAAAGATAATAGGAAAAGGAAATAAAGAACGCATTGTACCGGTTAGCAGCAAAGCAAAGATAGCTATAAGAAATTATTCTAAAATACGCGTTCAGTTCAAATCTCGATTCAGTGACGATAGCTTTTTCTTATCAAAAAGCGGAAGACCGCTTTCTCCAAATGAGATCAGAGAGATATTGTCTCGTTATTTGAATTTAGTAGCAAAGACAAAAGGCTATTCACCTCATACTATTCGTCATTCATTTGCAACACATTTGTTAGCTCGTGGGGCAGATTTAAGAGCTGTTCAGGAAATGTTGGGTCACACCAATTTATCTACTACAGAAATTTATACTCATCTTACTTTAAAAGATTTGAAAAAAGTGTATGAACAGGCGCATCCCAGAAGCGATAAAGAAGACTAAATACAAAAAATCTGAATATCGAATATACAATAAGGAATTTCCAATTCCCAATTATTATTGTTACAATTTGTTCTTTCTTTATTAAATATGAAACTTAACAAAATTAATTACTAAAAAAGAAAGAAAGCCTTCGTGACTAAAAGAATCTTGAAGACTTTCCAAACCTTTAAGCTTTTAAACTACTTAACTATTTCAATTGACTCGATAATAATTTCTTCCACAGGCCAGTCCTGCATTCCTGTTTTAGGATTTACATGAGTAGGAACAACTTTAATTGCATCAACAATATCCATTCCTTTTGTAACTTTTCCAAAAACACAATAACCCCAACCGCGGTTTTTATCTGTATGATCAAGAAAATTATTATCCTTCACATTGATAAAGAACTGGGAAGTTGCAGAATGCGGATTATTGGTTCTTGCCATAGCAATTGTTCCAATCTTATTTGATAACCCATTATCAGCTTCGTTTTGAATTTGCTCATAAGTGTCATTTTTTTGAGCTCCTTCAATTGTGAATCCGCCACCCTGGATCATAAAATTATTAATTACTCTATGAAATACGGTTCCATTAAAGAATCCATCATTTGCATATTTCACAAAATTCTCAACAGTAATGGGAGCTTTTTCTGTATAAAGTTCCAATTCGATTGTTCCCTTATTTGTAATCATTCTCACATTTACTTCTTTACTTACTTCTAATTTGTTCATTGTGCACGCTCCAATTATTATTATTGCAATTACTACAAACAGTTTTTTAACCATTTTATTTTTTCTCCTTTTTTCTTCCAACAAAATTTAACAATGCCGGATTAACTATAATTATATAACTCTATTTTCCCATTTGTCATTTTTAAATATGAATTATTATTTATCCAATCACCTGCATTTGCATAAATCCCATTTTCATATCTTTCAATTTTGGGAATATGCGAATGTCCCAAAATAACAATGTCTGTTTCATTTAGCTTTTCTTTTGCAAATTGGATGAGCCCCTGTTCACGTTTATTCAATGTCTCATCTGTTGGTTGCTGTTTTCGACTTGATCTGCTCATGTTTTTGCCAATATTCAAGGCAAGGTCAGGATGCAGATTTCCAAATACCCACATAATAAATCTATTTCTTATCATTCTACGGAATATTTGGTAACGCAGATCGTTTGAAGTATATCTGTCACCGTGAGAAATAAAAGTTTTTACTCCGTCTATCGTCTCGCAGAAATCATCTGTATATACTTCAATTCCAAGTGTTCCTGTAAGAAAGTCATTGAACCAGAAATCATGATTACCGGCAATGAATACAATCCTTACACCATTTTCTCTTAATT
Source organism: Candidatus Cloacimonadota bacterium (assembly GCA_029932755.1). Lineage (GTDB taxonomy): Bacteria > Cloacimonadota > Cloacimonadia > Cloacimonadales > TCS61 > Tenebribacter. The sequence goes on from JAOZPK010000046.1 coordinate 4,609, forward strand.
GATGCAGCTTAAGTAGTAAAGGGAAGTAACCTTTGATAATAAATTTTTTCCAGACAAACCAAAGATCAAATATATCCCCGTTTAAAATCAATAGATCAGCTTCATCTTTAATGCTGTCCAAAAAATCAATTACTTTTTCTCTTCGTCTAGTGTCTTCTTCATTTTCAATAAATTTCAAATGAAAATCGGATGCGATGTATACATTCATATTTTATTCCCTTTTTTGTCAATTTGTCATAATATAATAAAACAGATTTGCCCCAAATTGGAAGGCCTGTTCTTTTATGTGTTCAGGATCATTATGAACGTTGCTCCAACCATCAGAAATGTTGGATTCATAAGTGTAAAGCAGTATCAATCGTCCATTTTCATTAAAGATTCCAAATGCCTGTGGTCTCTTTTCATCATGCTTATGGATCTTTGGCAGCCCTTTTGGAAAATCGAAATAACAATGAAAAATTTCGTGACTGGCTGGTAGCTCGACCAGATCTTTATCCGGGAAGATCTTTTTAATTTCATGTTGGAAAGTTTTGTTCAAACCATAATCGTCGTCAACATAAAGAAATCCACCACGTTCCAAATATGTTCTAATATTTTCAGCTTCTTTGTTATTAAAATTAACTGTACCGTGCCCTGTCATATAAATAAATGGATATTCAAATAGCTTTGGGTCATCTGGACTGACAATAGCTTGAATTTTAGAGAATTTTGTATTTAATGTAATATTTAAATATTCAGCTAAATTTGGTATCGTATCCTGATCGTTATACCAATCACCACCGCCTTTATAATGTAATCGTGCAATCTGATACTCACCTTCAGTAGCATTCAGAATACTGAAAACTAATACGATAATTATTATTAATGTTTTCTTCATAATTAATACTCAAAAGTGATAAATTTCACTATATGAAATCGTGCAAGCAAAAAAAATCTGGACACAATGATTTGTGACTTTCAGATGTCATTAATGTTAAATGATTAATAATAAATTCAGTGGATTAAACTTTTTAATTGTTGATCTGCCTAATGGAGATATAATGGAGCTTTATAAAGAACTTTGCAGTTGTGATAATTTTTTTCTTATTGCTGGTCCGTGTGTGGTAGAAGATGAAAAATTGATGATGCAGATTGCTGCTGAACTGGTTGAGATGACACGAAAAAGAGAAATACAATTTGTTTTTAAATCATCTTTCAGAAAAGCAAATAGAACATCGATAGAATCTCCGACCGGACCCGGAATAAAAAGGGGACTTGAAATTCTATCAAAAATAAAAAAGGAGTTTAATGTTCCAATATTAACGGACATCCATGACATAAGTGAAGTTGAGGAAGCGGCAAAAGTAGCTGATATTCTGCAGATCCCAGCTTTTTTATCAAGGCAGTCTGATCTTATTTTTGCAGCGGCTAAAACTAAGAAGATAGTTAATATTAAGAAAGGGCAATTCATGGCTCCTGAAGATATGAAAAATGCTGCAGAAAAGATATTAGCTGCAAGAAATGAAAATATTCTGCTTACCGAACGGGGAACAAGTTTTGGCTACCATAATTTAGTAGTAGATTTCCGTAGTTTTGCAATTATGAAACAGCTTGACTATCCGGTAATTTACGATGTTACACACAGTCTGCAAAGACCTTCTCAAAATAAAACTTCTGGCGGAACTCCACAATATGTATTTATGATGGCAAAAGCGGCCTTGGCAACCGGTATGCTTGATGGGCTTTTTATAGAAACACATCCAAATCCGGCAGAAGCACTTAGTGACGCCAGTTCAATGTTACCACTAAATGAGCTTTCCGAACTACTGGATGCTTGTTTGAAAATAAAAGGATAATGAGGGATATATGGATTTTAGTAAAATTAAATTGATTATTTTAGATAATGATGGTGTTCTTAGCGATGGAAAAATAATTTATGATAACAATAAATTGGAATCAAAGAATTTTAATGCAAAGGATGGATTGGGGATCAAGCTATTGCAATTTAGTGATATTAAGCTTGTGATAATAACTGGTCGAAGTTCGAATGTTGTAGAACAAAGATGTGATGATCTTCAAATAAAAATGCTCTATCAAGGCGTTAGGAATAAATTGAAAAAAACTAATGAATTGCTAAGAGAATTGAATTTAGATTGGGAAAATATAGCTTATTTGGGAGATGATTGGAATGATTTTCCAGTTATGGAAAAATGCAATATCTCAGCGACCCCGGCAGATGCATTCGATGATATAAAAAGTAGAGTAAACATCGTTACTAAACGTAAGGGTGGAGAGGGTGCAGTTAGAGAATTTATTGAGCTTATCTTAAAAAAACAGGGGAAATATGAAGAAAGTTTGCAGAAACTTCTTAATCATCTTAAGTCTCAGTAGTCTTCTATTCCTATTTTCCTGTATGGGAAATGATGAAGCTTTCAACATGCCAATAAGTGGTAAAATACCTGATGAACAGGCAGATTCAGTTAGGATCATTTCCACAACTAAAGATGTGATCGATTATGAATTAACTGCGGTTCATTTTTATAAATATTATAGTACAAAACAAACTTTTGCTGATACAGTATTCGTTACATTCTTCAATGTAGACGGTTCTGTTAAATCAACTTTAGAATGCAATAAAGCTGAAGTAGATGATGCGAAAAATACATTAACCGGAATAGGTGATGTCGTAGTAGTAAGTGAAAATGGAACAATGAAAGCGCCATTTATAGTATTAGATAGGAATACAAATGTATTATATGCAAAAAATGGTGTAATTTTGTTAAGAGAAAATAATATCCTAAAAGGTGAAGAAATGGAATCTAACCTGGATCTTGATAGGGTAGAGATAACAAAAGTATCAGCCGAAGGTAAACTGAATGAAGATGAAGTTAATTGGTAGATCATTTACACTATTGCTTTTTACAGTAGTTCTCACAATGATATTTGAACTTCATGCTGAAGAAGAATTACGTCCCTACAGATTAATAAATGCAGATAAGCTTATTATTAATAAAATAGAAGGTGAATATATCACAAATCTTTTTGGGAACGTTCACTTTTTCTATGGTGATACTGAGTTTTTCAGTGACAAGGCAGAGATTTTTGAATTACAGAAGATCGTTCGCATGCATGGGAATGTGAAGGTATATGAAGATACTTTGAGTTTGCACGCAGATAATGTTGATTACTTTCGCAAAAATGAACGTCTATTTCTGTATGGAGATGTGTTAGCAAAAGAGACTCACAAAGATTCAACCATAAGAACATTTAAGGCGGTAGAAGTAGAATACTTCAGGAACACAAGAGAATTTTTTGCTAAAAAAAACGTGATAACTTATGATGAGCGGGAAAACATGCATGGAACCTGTGGAGAATTAAAATACTTTATGAATGATGATTATGGTTACCTGATGAAAAAACCTATTCTATCAATTGCTAAAAAAGATACCATTTCCGTATCGGCTGAAAAGATCGAGTATTTTAAGGATTATAAAAAAGTTGCTGCAACATTTAATGTGAAAACTTTTTCAAAAGAATTTATTATGAGTAGTGACTTCCTTCTATATTTTGCTGATGAAGAAAAGGCAGTGTATTTAGGAGAACCTAAATTTACTTCGGATCTAGCAGATGCGGAAGCAATTGAATTTCGGATATTCTTTGAAGAACAGAAAATCAAAAAGGCTATACTACTAGATTCTTGTTATGTACAGTTTTCCGAAGCGAAAGATCAATCTAAAAAGAGTTGGGCAATTGGTGATCTGATGGAATTCAATTTTGAAGGAGGAAACATTACTTTTTGCGAAGCAAAAGGTAATGTCAATTCCTACTTCCAACAGGAAACAATAAAAAGCAGAAACTTCTCAGCTAATAATGCACAAGGTGAACATCTCATCATAGAAATAGATGGTCAGAATAAAATTAAAAGAATTTCAATGAAAGATAAGGTTCATGGAATCTATAAATTTAAACATAAAGATTGGTAGAAAAACCTTAACTAAATATAAAAAAACATTTTAGATTCATCGTTAAAGCATAATCTATTCCAAATATGAATTTTAATTAGAACATTCGCTTGACAAATAAAATGGGATTAATTAAATCCATTTATTATGAAGAGTTTAAAAACAGATAATTTAGTTAAAATTTATGGGAAAAGAAAAGTTGTAAATAATGTCAGCATCAATTTGCAGCAAGGTGAAATAGTTGGAATTCTAGGACCAAATGGAGCCGGGAAATCTACAACTTTCTATATGATACTTGGCTTAATAAAAGCTAATAGTGGTGATGTTTTTTTTAGTGATAAGCAGATAACTAATCTCCCTATGTATAAACGTGCCCAATTAGGTATTGGATATCTTGCTCAGGAACCTTCTATATTTCACAAACTTACAGTTGAACAGAATATCATGGCAATTCTGGAGACACTTAATATCTCTAAAAAAGATCGAAAACTGAGATTAGAAGAACATCTTGAAGATTTGGGACTTACGATATTAGCTAAGCAGAAAGCATATACATTATCAGGTGGAGAACGCAGAAAACTTGAGATCACACGTTCACTTGTAACATCTCCCTCCTTTATGCTTATGGATGAACCTTTTGCAGGAGTAGACCCTCTTGCCGTAGCCGATATTCAAGATATTATAAAAAAGTTAAAAGAGAAAGATATTGGTATATTGATTACTGATCACAATGTTCTTGAAACTTTGAAAATTACTGAAAGAGCTTATATTATTTTTAATGGAGAGATATTATTCAGTGGGACATCCAGAGAATTGGTGAAAGATGATAAAGCACGAGAAGTTTATCTTGGAGACAGATTCACAAACCCTTTTGGGAATGAATAAAAAAAGAGTAAGCAATAATGAAATTTAAGCAAACATTAGTTCAAAAGCAAACACAAAGTTTGTTATTAAAACCAAAAATGCTTCAATCATTAGAGATGCTTGCAATGCCATTGATGCAGCTTGAAACCCATTTGAAACAAGAAATGATAAGTAATCCAATGCTTGAACTTCTAGAATACCGAGATGAGGAAGATATTTCGCCGGGAAAAGATGATAAAGTAAAAGATAGGATTGAAGAAGATATAAAAAATGAGACTGAAGATGAAGAGTTGAAAAAAACTCTGGAAGAGACAAAAGAACTAAGCGAAATATTAGATTCATACTCAGAATACTTCCAAGGAGGTTCTGGCAGAGCACCTTCTACAGAAGGTGTTAATTTCGATCAAATGGTTAGAGAACAAGAAGATAAAAAAGATGCTTTTGTGTTTCAGATCAAAAGGCTGAATCTTGATAATGGTGAATTTGACTTTGCTTATGAATTGTTTGATAGCATAGATGCTCATGGCTTCTTACCAAAGGATTTTGATATAGAAGAAGTTGCAAAAGAATTTGGGATTGAACTGGAAAGAGCAGGAGAAATCCATTCAATGCTTCTTCATTTAGAACCAAAAGGAATTACTGCCAGAAGTATTAAAGAATGCTTGTTGGCTCAGCTTGATCCTGAATTTCATAATGAAAATATTATCACTCTTATCTCGGATCATTTTACTGATCTCATTCATAAGCGGTATAAAAATATTGCGTCGAGTTTTGGAACAAGTATTATGACCATTTTAAATTGGAAAAGGCAGATCGCAAAACTGGATCCAAAACCTGGTTTGCGTCTTCTTACTAATCATTCCAACTATATTGTCCCGGATGTTATTATTAAACGTATCGGAAATGAATATGAAATTATAATAAATGATTACTCATTTCCTAAGATACGCTTGAGTAGAAGATACAACAAGATCTTACAGCAAGTAAAAAAAGATAAAGAAGCTTTGAATTATGTAAGAAGCAAGATTAACTCAGCGAAGTTTTTGATCAAATCAGTTTATTTGCGCAGCAGGACATTAGAGCGTGTTACAAAATCCATTTTACATCATCAACCGGATTTTTTTTACGGAGAGAATAGAGTATTGAAACCACTTACTTATTCTGATATTGCTCAGGAACTTCAGGTTAATGAATCTACAATCTCACGTGTTGTTCGCATAAAATATGCTGATACACCTTTTGGAATTATGTGTCTAAAAGATTTCTTTACCAGCAAAGCAGGTAAGGACGATAATTACAATTCAGTTTCAAGGCATAATGTTGAACAAAAAATTACTAGAATGATAGATACTGAAGATGAAACTCATCCACTGAGTGATCAGGATATTGCAGAAAAGCTTGCGGAAATGAATATTTATGTGTCACGCCGCGTTGTGGCAAAATATAGAAAAGCCAAGGGAATTCTTAATAGCAGGTTAAGGAGAAAAGAGTGAATAGATTCAAGGTTGCTATTATTGGTGGAGGACCGGGTGGATATGTAACTGCTATACGGCTTCAACAGTATGGAATCGATGTGGTGGTATTTGAAAAGGAGAGACTTGGGGGAGTTTGTCTTAATCATGGATGTATTCCCACGAAATCTCTGGTAAAAGTTGCTGATCTTTTTTCAGAGATCAAAGAAGCAGAGAATTTTGGAATATCAATTGAAAAATCCAGCATTAATTATAAAAAAGTATGGCAAAGAAAAAATGAAGTTGTAGAAAAACTGGTTTCCGGTATTGAATTCATATTTAAAAAAAAGAAGATCCAAACTATACATGAGGCTGTTAAGAAAATTGAGAAGAGCGGATCTAAATATAAAATCATTACATACAGCGGAGAATTCTTTGCTGATTATGTAGTAATTGCTACAGGTTCTATACCAAAAGAATTGTCTTTTATGAAATGTGACGGCAAGAATATCCTATCTTCCAGAGACATTCTCAAAATGGAAGAACTTCCCAAAAAATTAGTAGTTATCGGCGGTGGTGTTATTGGATGTGAATTTGCTTCGATATACAATCAATTGGGTGTGGAAGTAGAAATTATAGAATTCTTACCAAATCTGATAGATATGGAAGATATTGAAATATCTAAAAGATTGGGAATGACTTTAAAACGCAGCGGAATAAAACTTCATCTCAAAACGGCTGTTGAAAATTATAAAGAAACTCCAAACAGTATTCTTCTTGAATTATCAAACGGAAGAGTAATTAAAGCCGATAAAGTTTTATTAAGTGTTGGCAGAGTCCCCGTTATGGATATCAAATTTATAAATAGTGATATTTCTATGGATAATGGGTTTGTAAGAATTGATAAAATGATGAAAACAAATTTGGAGAATATTTTTGCAATTGGTGATGTTACAGGTAAACTTATGTTGGCTCACACAGCTAGCAAGCAAGGTCTAATTGTGGCGGATATAATTCAAAATGAAATAAATAATACAAATATTGAGATTATCAATCTTGATTATAAAAAAATCCCAGCCTGCACATTCACAAATCCGGAAATAGCTTCTGTTGGCTTTACACAAAAGGAAGCTGAAGAGATATTTCAAGATGTAATTATAGGGAAATTTCCATTCACTGCAAATGGAAAAGCTCTCGGATTGGGAGCAACTTTTGGTTTTGTGAAAGTAATCGCACTAGAAGATTCTAATAAAATAATCGGAGTTCATATTATTGGTCCACAAGCTACAGAATTAATTGCTCAAGCTGGAATATTAGTAGGTTTAGATGCGACCATAGATGATGTGAAGAAAGTAATTTTTGCACATCCAACATTATCAGAAACTGTGATGGAAGCTGTTGAAGATCTGGAAAAACTTGCAATACATAAAATATAGGTTATTTTAGGAAGATATGGAAATATTGAGAAAGCCAAAATGGCTTAAGTCTGAGAAACTCGGTGCCAGAAAAGCACGAGAAATAATAAGTATATTGAGAAAATATAATCTTCATACTGTATGTGAAAGTGCAAAATGCCCGAATCAGGGTGAATGTTTTGAGAATGGTACTGCAACTTTCATGATCTTAGGAGAAACCTGTACCAGAAACTGCACTTTTTGTGCAATTGATAAAACAAAAAAAAATCTTGAACCTGCTGACATAAATGAACCAAAAGCAATTGCAAAGTTGTCAAATGAATTGGGATTGAAATATGTTGTTGTTACCACGGTAACACGTGATGATCTTCCTGATGGAGGTGCTTCCCACTTTATTGAAGTAATAAAACAGATAAGAGAAAATTGTGATCCTGAAATTGCAATTGAATTGTTGATTTCAGATCTAAAAGGTGATCTGGACTTAGTTAAGAAAATAGTTGTTGCCGGTCCGGATGTATTGAACCATAATGTCGAGACTGTTCCACGTCTTTATGGTGTTGTTCGCCCAATGGCGGATTTTGAACGGTCGTTAAATGTTCTTCAAACAGCCAAGAACGCCGATAATTCTATACTGACAAAAAGTGGGTTTATGGTTGGACTTGGAGAAACAAAAATTGAAGTGCTTGAACTTATGAGAAAATTGCGTGAAGTGGATGTGGATATCATTACAATTGGGCAATATATGGCTCCGTCAAAAAAACATTATCCAGTTGCAGAATACATACATCCAGACACATTTGCATTTTACAAAAAAGAGGGAGAGAAAATGGGCTTTAAACTTGTTGAATCAGCTCCTCTTGTACGCAGTTCATATCATGCAGAGCGAGCAAAAATGATTTTAAACAAAACACCTGTAAGAAATCCTTTATTCTTGCAGCATTAAAAGGAGTTAATTATGCAAATTACAATTACTGCACGTCACTTTGATTTAACAAATGCCATCAGAGATCATATTGATGGATCCTGTGTAAAATTGGAAAGGTATTTTGATCATATAATGACAGCTAACTTTATTCTTTCGTTAGAAAAGAATGGAAACAAAGCTGAATTAATAGTCCATGCACCCAAGCATAACTTGAAATGTGAAGCTATTGAAAAAAATATGTATCTTGCTATTGATAATGCTGTTGACAAAATGGAGCAGCAAATTAAGAAGATGAAAGATAAATGGATAGATCATAATAAGAAAAGTCTCAAGGAAAATCTTCATTTTGTTTATGCAGATCTTATCGAAAGAAATGAAGGCAAAAAAGTAGTGAAAATAAAAAGGATATTAGCTGAGAATTTAACAGTTGAAGACGCACTGGAAAAATTTGATAATATAGATAGTATGTATTTGGTATTTAAGAATTTAGAAACTGATAAGATTAATGTGCTAGTGAAAAAAGATAAAGAACATTATAAATTAATAGAGGCATAAAAGACATAGATAGAACCCGTTCCACTTGACGGGAATGGGTTCACTATTAAAAGTAGGTAATATGAAAAAATTAAGCATAAAAGAGTTATATGAACTAAAGAAAAAAGATCTTTCACTTTCATTGATCACTCATCCAAATACAATGCAGGGTTATATTACTACTTCATTTTTGAATAGACCAGGACTTGCACTAACAGGCTATTTTGACCGATTTGAATATAACAGAATACAAATATTTGGTGAAACCGAGATCAGCTATCTGCAATCTCTAAAAGAAGAAGTTCTTTATAATAACATCAAAGAAACACTAGTTTATGATATTCCAGCGATTATCATAACTAAGGGACTTTCTGTTCCAAAACAAATAGAATTTCTTGCTAATGAAATGATGATCCCGATCTTTTTATCAAGATTGTCAACAGACAAACTTTTTAATTCTCTACGAATATATTTACAAAGTGTTTTTGCTGAATCAAAAACAATTCACGGCACATTAATTGATGTTTTTGGGGTTGGAATTCTTTTAACAGGTAAAAGTGGAATTGGGAAAAGTGAATGCGCACTTGAATTGGTTGAACGTGGTCAACGTCTGATAACCGATGATGTGGTGAAGATAACTTCAAAAGATGATATTTTGGTTGGATGTGCAACAAATAACTATGGGCACTTCATGGAAGTAAGAGGAATAGGGCTTATTGATGTTGCAAAAATGTTTGGGATACAAGCTGTCAGGATGAAGAAAAGGATCGATGTTCAGATCGAATTAATGCCTTGGAAAGATAATATGGATTATGAGAGGATCGGATTAAGTAATAATTCTGTAGATATACTTGGAAACAAGATCCCTATCATCTATCTTCCAATTTCTCCCGGGAAAAATGTTGCGGTCATTATCGAAGTGGTTGCAATGAATCATATTTCTAAATTATTTGGATATGATGCTGCACAAGAATACACAAATAAATTGCAGGAAGATCTAAAAAGAAAAGCTAAAATACGTGAAAAACAGGTCGAGGAAAGGAAATAGATAAATAGGATTTCAAAAAATATGATAAGAAAAACAATAAAGATTGTTAATAAACTTGGAATGCATGCCAGACCGGCTACAATGATCGTGAAGGCTGCTACAAAATATAGATCAGAATTTAAAATTGTAAAATCTGATATGGAAATTAATGGGAAAAGTATAATGGGTGTAATGACGTTAGCGGCAGAATTTGGTTCAGAACTTGAACTGGTTGCTGACGGAGTTGACGAAGAATTTTTAATAAAAGAAATTTCTGAAATGTTCGCAAGTAAATTTGGAGAAGAATAGTAAAAGTGAAAAAGATCAAAGGAAATTCGGTTTCTACTGGAATTGCCATCGGTAAAGCAAAGCTAATTAAAAAAGATGAATTGTATATTAAGCGCAAGAAGATTCAGAGGAATGAGGTAGAAAAAGAGTTTAACCGTTTTAATAAGGATCTTAAATTTGTTGTTGATGAATTAGACAAACTTATAGGTGATTATACATATTCACAAGAAAATAGGGATATTTTAGAATCTCACAAAATGATATTGAAAGATCCTCTATTTAATAGTAGAATAACAGAACTTATTTCAAAAAAACTACATAGTTTAGAGCATGCTATTAGTATCTATTTTACTGAAGCTACAGATATTTTTAGTAACATGAATAATAAATATCTTTCACACAGAGTTAATGATTTTGAGGATGTTGCATACAGACTTTTAAGTCACATTATGGATAAGAGAAAAGATATTTTAGAAAAAGTGGATGAAAACTCAATTCTTATTATGGAGAATATTTCCCCTTCTTTTGTGACAAAAGTTTTTGATAAAAATATTCAAGGATTATGCACAGAACGAGGTAGTAGAAATTCGCATAGCAGTATTATCGCTCGATCTATGAATCTTCCAATGTTAGTGAATACACTAGGATTATTGGGAAATATTAAAGACGGGGAAGATATGATTATCGACGGGAATGATGGTTTTGTAATTATATCTCCTACAAAAAGTGTTTTAAAAAAGTATGAGGCAATTTGCAAAAAAGAGAAAA
>JAOZPK010000154.1 GCA_029932755.1 Candidatus Cloacimonadota bacterium
ATAAAAAGAGATGTAGTTCTGGGATTTATTTCTATCAACTAAAAGTAGATGGAAAATCAAAAGCAATTAAGAAATGTTTGCTGTTAAAATAGTGTCATATGAACTAAACTTTAAGTGCTTTATAACCCAGCTTGAGAAAGTCTCAGGCTGGATTTTTATTTTTACAGCTTTTAATTATCCATTTTAACCATATAATATAATAATTCTTTATCATTAATTATTTTCTTGACTCAAATTCCTTTGCGAATTAGACAACATACTGAGAAGGAGAATAATGGGAATGAGGAAGAGCATTAAAAACAGTATTATTGATAAAAACTACATTTATTTTCTTTTATTCATTGGGTTTATATTATTGTTATTCTTATTTAATTACAATAAAATAAAAAATCTGATAACTGACCCTAAGCAGAAAAATGATAAAATATCTATTAAACAAAAACGTGAGGAAATTACTGTTCTTGATGCGATAGTACATGCAAAACTACTGCTGGGAATAAATGAAGAAAACTATAAAAACCGAATTGGTAAAGAAGCTATTTATATTTCAATCGGAATTGATAGATCGGCGATGGATCTTAATTATGCAAATATTATTATTACGGGGCAAGTAGAGTTAATTGGTGGGAAAATAATCAGCGGAGAAGAAAAAAGCAATGGTAATAAACAAGTCATGGAAATTGAAGATTTGCACAATTCTCAGAAATATTTTGTTACATTGTATTATACTAAATCTCAAAGTGTAACCGAAACTAAAACATTGCTTGCTATAGTTGTAGATGATTTTGGAATTCGAAATAACAAACTATTGGATGATTTCTGCAGCTTAAACAGCAATGTTACATTTGCAATCCTTCCAGATCAAAAGTATTCAAAGCATGTAATGAACAAAGCTGCGGAGACTGGTCATGAGACAATGATCCACATCCCTATGGAACCAATTAGCTATCCACGAGATAATCCTGGTGCTAATGCAATTTATGTACATCTATCAGAAAAAGAGATCAAGCACAGAATGGAAGGTTATATTAAGCAATTTCCACTTTGTGTAGGTGCTAATAATCATATGGGTTCATTCGCCACAACTGATGAGTCTGTGATGAGAATTGTTCTACAAGTTTTAAAAGATCACGATCTTTATTTTGTAGACAGTCGTACATCACAATCTTCAATAGCTTATGATGTTGCGAAAAAGATGATGATTCCAACCGCTGAAAATCAACTTTTTCTGGATACACCTTCAATAACTGAGAGAACTTTGCCCAATAAGATCAATAAATTAAAATATCTGGCAAAAAAGAAGGATAAGATCTTAGTTATTACACATTGTGCAACACAGGATAGATACGAATTTTTAAAAGAATTCGTAAAAGAGATCGAGGAGCTTAATTTTAAATTGGTTCCTGTATCCGAATTATTCAAATCAAAGCTACCGGAAATAATTTAGGAACTACAGAATGGAACTTTTCAAAGCAATTATATTAGGAGTAATTCAAGGATTAACTGAATTTTTACCTGTGTCGAGTTCCGGACATCTCGTTCTTGCCGGACATTATTTAAAATTCAATAACCCCGATATAAGTTTTGAAGTGATACTACATCTCGGCTCATTATTCGCGGTATTACTTTATTTCCGTAAAGATATTCTTTCTTTGATCAAATCACTTATTTTATTCAACAATAAAGAACCCATACATACTCGAAACAGAAATACAGTATTTTACATAATTGTTGCTACAACTGTAACCGGCATATTAGGATTTTACTTTGAAGATCCACTCACCAAAGCTTTCTCTTCGCTTTACATTCCAAGCTTCATGTTGCTAATTACAGGTTTCATACTTTTTATTTCAGATAAAGTTGAACCCAGAGGAATCAAGACCCACCAACTTGGAATTAAAAAATCCATTCTTATCGGGTTAGCTCAGGCATTTGCAATACTCCCCGGGATATCTCGTTCGGGAACAACTATCACTGTTGGCATCTTTACCGGATTAGATAGAGAAGAGGCTGCTAGATTCTCTTTTATTCTTTCAATTCCAGTAATATTAGGAGCAAATATTCTTAAGCTTTCAAGTTTATTAAGCCTTGATAAATCTGTTTGGCTATCTTATTTTCTGGGTACGTTTGCAGCATTTATCTCCGGTTATTTAGTAATTTCTTTCCTTATTTCGTTTGTAATAAAACAGAAATTGAAGTACTTTGCATTTTATTGTTGGTTAATTGCTATTATTTCTTTGATCCTATATTTAAAACAATAGTATGCCAAAATACCAAAGTATCCCACATTATGAATTCTTAAGGAAATTCCCTGATCAAAAGCCACAATCTGTTTATTATATCTTCGGTCCAGAAGATTACCTTAAAGATATAGTTCTAAAAAAAATCTCTGGTAGATTCAGATCACCCGGTTCTGAAGACTTTGATTCTATAATTCTTCATGCCGATACAGACTCTGCAATAAACGCTTTAGAACAACTTGAGATGATGCCTTTCATGGCAAAATTCCGTCTTGTTATTTTAAAAAATTTCGATATAATGAAAGTTTCCGATAAAATGCTTATTGCCGAATATATCCAAAATCCTGTTCCAACTTCAATTCTGGTTTTAACAGCTGAAAAGATAGACGAACGTGCAAAAGCAAATAAAATAATCTCGGAAAAAGCAATGAAGATTATTTGCCGTTCTCCTTACAATTCTGTAGATGTTCTTAGGTGGCTGAATGTTGAGACAAGAGAAAGAAAAATACTTATGGATAATGATTCGAAGGAACTTTTTACAAGAAGTATTGAATTAAATTATCAATTAGCTGCCAATGAATTAGAAAAATTAATCATTTATGCCAAGGGAAAAGAAAGCATCACAATTGAAGATGTAAAAGAAACAGTTGGAAAATCCAAAACCAATAAAGTTTTTGATCTTCAAAATGAAATCGGTAAGCGAAACTTGGATAAATCATTAACTATATTAGAGAATATGATTGCAAATAATGAATCAGCTGTCTTTGTAATAATTATGCTTTCAACTTTCTTCCGAATATTATGGCGAGTTAAGGCTCTGCGAACAAGCAATCTCAGCGACTCTGAAATTGAGAATCGTTATCTTCCCGAAGTATTTTATAAATTTAGGAAAGATTACATCATCTTTGCTAATAATTACTCAAAGATAGCAATCCGAGAAATATTCTCATTACTTCTGCAAGCAGATATTGATGCAAAATCTTTAAACTTGAAAGATGAGATTATTTTGGAAGTTCTCGTTTATAAAATCTGTAAGATCTAAAGGTATATTATGAATAGTATTTATCGTGCCGGATTTGTCTCAATTGTTGGAAAACCTAATGTTGGGAAGTCAACTTTAATGAATAAATTACTGGGAGAAAAGCTATCTATAATTTCTCCAAAACCTCAAACGACTCGACAGCAAATCAAGGGTATAATTTCTGATGATAAAAGGCAGATCATATTGATGGACACTCCCGGATTTGTAGAAGCCAGATACGAACTTCATAACAAAATGCTTGAGTATATTAGTAATTCTTTAAAAGATTCTGACGTAATTATCTTTATGACTGATACAAAAAAATTTCCAACTGATTACGATAAACAAATCTGTGAAAATTTGAAGCAACTTAATGTCCCCAAAATTGCAATGTTAAATAAAATCGACCTTTCTGATGAAATCACTATTAATAAAAAACTAGAATTATTGAAAGCATACGATTTTGAAAAAATTATACCCATCTCCGTTCTTAAAGCATCTGACTTAAGCTCATTCTTAGATGAACTCACTAAGTTGCTTCCATTCAATCCTCCTTTCTATTCTACCGATGAAATTTCAGATATGCCAATGAGATTCTTTGCACAGGAAATTATTCGTGAGCAAATTTTCCTTAATTACGATGATGAGATACCTTACGCTTCTACTGTTGTCGTAGAGCAATATCACGATTTCCCAAATAAAGTAGTTATTGCTGCTAACATCTGGCTGGAAAAAAAATCACAAAAACCAATCGTTATTGGTAAAGGTGGAAAAAAGATAAAAGCAATTAGGATTTCAGCAGAAAAAGAGATCCATAAGATCGTTGAGAAGAGAGTGAAAATTGATCTATGGATTAAAATTAAACCAAATTGGCGAAAAAAACAGAACGCTTTGAAGGAATTTGGATATAGATGATTTTAGATTTTTAAAGTTGCAACAATGTGTAAATCTGAGCTAATAAAAAGATTAAAAAATATTTGACATCAATACAACGCAAAAATTATTTGTAAACTCCATTTAGGAGGATTAGCTCTAATTGGTAAGACAGCGGTCTTGAAAACCGCCGGGCTT
>JAOZPK010000155.1 GCA_029932755.1 Candidatus Cloacimonadota bacterium
TGATCCAATAATGTGTCTCACGAGCTTCTTTATAAGCAATTGATAGCTTTGAAATAAAATCTTTCTTAGATTGTCCCCCAATTGCTTCCTCAACATTTGCACCGATAGAAGTTCCACTTCTTAGAATTTGTTTTGAAAGGATATATTCTTTTTTTTCATCGATCAAGAATTTATAAAGAAAGTATATTCTCTTTGCAAATTTGAAACTCTTATCAGCAATCAAATTTTCTTTCATTTTTCGTAATTCGTAATTTGAAATTTGTAATTTCTCATTATACTTTCAAGCGTTCTTTAAACGGAAGGAAAGTCATAAAGTCAGCGTGATGAACAAGATATGCTTCAGTTGTTCTTTTTACCATATTTCCTTCACCGGCGTGTGTTGCAATAATATGACAAACTTCTGCAGGTACTCCACATTCCTCTGCAATAGAAACTCCACTAAATGGATGACGAAGATATTTTCCATAAGTTCCCTGAATTGCCCTACCATTTTCATCCAGAACATATTCCAATAGTTTACCAACATCTGCCAATATTGCTCCTGCAATAAGGATATCCATATTTACCGGAAGTTCTCCATGATAGAATTCATTACATTTTTCACCTGCAGCTCTTGCAATGTGAACCACACTGCGTTTATGATCCATGAAAGTAACTTTTAGATCTGGTCCGCAAAGAAGTGTGAAAGGAATATTATTCAGATCTTCAGAAGAGAGAATACTTCTTTTTAATGCCAGTTCCCAAGTTTTAGTAACTTGTTCTCTTAATTCATTATTTTTTATCCAGGCAATTTCCGGCCAAAGTTCTAATATTTTCATTTCTTTCTCCTATAACGCAGCGATAATTGCGTCAGTCATTTCTTTTGTTGAAACTGCACCTTGATCCAGTACTTCCCGACAGCCACGTAGTTTTAGCATATCGTATGCTTGTACTTTTCCTTCTTCAACAATCTTGGCAACTGCATTTCTGATCTTAGTTGCTTTCTCAGTCTCGTTAATATGATCTAACATCATGCAGGCAGACATTATCATGGCGATAGGATTAACGATAGAAGGATCCAGATTTTCATATTTAGGAGCTGAACCGTGAGTTGGTTCAAATATTGCAACTTCTTTTCCAATATTTGCACTGCAGGCAAATCCGAGTCCACCGATGAGTCCGGCAAATCCATCAGAAACAATATCTCCAAACATATTCCCTGCAATAATTATACCGTAGGTTTCAGGATTTTTTGTGAGCCACATCATTTGAGCATCAATATTTGTGAAATTAAATTGGATTCCATCATATTCTTTTTCCATTTCACGGCAGATTGACAACATCATTCCACTTGTTTCACGGATCACATTTGGTTTTTCGCATAATGTTACTTTATCATAACCAAATTTCTTGGCATAATCAAAAGCAGCACGGATAATTCTTTCTGAATATTTTTTTGTAAAAATCCTGGTTGAAATTGCAACTTCATTTTTAGGAGACCAACCAAAATTCTTTTCAAATTTAGGATGTGTCATTAAAGCATCATAAACTTGGTTAGGTGGATCTGTCCATTCTACACCACCATAAAGTCCTTCTGTATTTTGACGGAAAACAACAACATCAACTTCAGGTTCTTCAATGGTTCCACCTTTTCCTCTGCGGATAAAATTAAGTGGATTACCTTTAAGTGTTCTACAAGGACGTTGACAAATATCCAGTTGGAAATGTTGACGTAATCCCACGATTGGGCTATAATAAACAAATCCTTTTCCTTCAAGTTTAGGATTTAATTCTTTGGCAGCTTCACTCTTTGGTTTGGAAGTAATCGCTCCAAAAAGAGCAATCTTGTGTTTTTCTAAAATGTCCAAGGTTCTTTGTGGAAGCGGATTTCCCTCATTACACCAGAATTCCCAGCCAATATCTGCATGAACATATTCAGCATCAAAACCAGCTGCATCCAATACTCTTAACGTTTCTTCTAAAACTACTTTTCCAATACCATCACCCGGCATGGTTACGATTGTTCTTTTACTCATCACTTCTCTCCTTTTTATTTTAATAAGATCATTTTATTTGAATTGATATCTTTCCCATCTATTCTTAATTTATAAAAATATATTCCTGAAGAAATGGGTTGGTTGTAATCATTGTTTCCGTTCCATGAAACCGAATATTGTTTGTTCCCTCGTCCTTCGACTTCGCTCAGGATGACAGAAAATGTTTTCACTTTCTGACCTTTCAAATTATAAATAATCAATTCAGTGTCTTCGGTGTTCCCTGTGTTAATTTCAAATGAGATCGTTGTACTTGGATTAAATGGGTTTGGATAATTGGATAATTGGTAATTGGTAGTTGGTAATAGGTTCTCTTCAGAATTACTTATGCCATTATTAAAATATACTAACATAGAATCAACAGTTGTATTTAGGCTTGCATCATGGGCAGTAACTTTAAAATAGTAATAATTATCAGGGAATTGAGCTGAGTCAAAAGATTCAGTCGCATCATCTTCTGTGATGAGAGAGTCTCCATTGGAATTAGTGATAATATGATAATATTCTCTTTCCTGATAATTACCGATTGAATAACAAGTTGCATCACGAGAGTAAATTGTATTTAAGATCATAAAATCGACATTGCTGTTAATATATGTATCGAGATCAAAATCATAAACGAAAGCGAATTTTTGGAAAAGAATAGAGTCGGGATTATCAATCGAACAAAGCGAATAACTAAGATCGTACAGATCAATCTTCCAATACCAATGGTTCGCAAGATCATAACATTTCGTAATAATATCAAATTCACCATTCAGATCTAACGGGTCGAGATAATTACGGTTAGAATTCCTAAAAGCAAAGCGCTCATCATTTATAGCATCTTCAAAAATTGGTGGAATTGTATCTTGAATATTAGTTACATCAAAAAGATTGTTTTCCGTAGTCCACCAATCACCATACCACTGCGAACCTGTACAGAAAACACGTGAGAAATGTGTATGCGTAAAATCGAAATAATTCCAAGGGTAAAGAGTTCCCAGAAAATCTCCGGCAACTACTTCATCTCCCACATTAACAGTGAAAGAATTCTCGTTCAAATGGGCATAAAGATATCCTTGGGTTTCGGTAGGAATATCTTCATTGGCAATTGCTATCCGCCAGTAAGGATCTCCGCCGGTTGTAAGAATAGCTTTCACAAAACCATTGTGTACAGCATAAACTTCCTGATAATCGTCTCCCAAATAATCTACTCCAGGATGAAGATAGGGTGTATTCCCATATTGCTGAATCTCGGCATAACTATTCCCGATAGGAAAAGGAAAATCTTCTTCCCCATAATTCAGAGGTGCAAATATCGGTTCGTGAATTCTGTTTGATGATCTTTCGAAAAAGATCTCATCAATTTGTTCTATATCTTTTGAATTATCGAATTTAAGTAATTTGTAATTTGAGTTATTTTTTATAACAACATAAAGTGAATTTTCAATTATTTTTGCTTCGAAAATTCGTCCGGTAAAGGTGTGAATCTTTTGCAGAGTTTGTTCAATTTTGTAGATGGAGTGTTCTGTAATTAATAATGGAATTTCATTATGGAAGAGAACAGTGCGAATGTTTTCATTAAACGAGAAAATATGATCTTGAAAGTGAATATTTTCATCTTGATCCACGAAGATTGGAACTCCTGAATCATTGACTGCAAACTGAATGGATCTTTCAAAAGAAGTTAGTTGTAATTTTGTAATATCTAAAACTTGTAAAACATTCCCATTATATAATGCAGCGAATTTTCCATTCTCTGTAATTGAAAGATTAATAATTTTATTGAATTCTTTGGTTAGAATTAAATTACCACTTTTATCATAAAGTCTGAGCCAGGTGGGAATATTTTCATGCTCAGTTACAATGGTTAAATAGCCATTTGCAATAGGAAATAACGATGTTCCGATTAGTTTCAATTTATCATGTTGAACGTAGTATTCATTATCTTCATAAGAATATTCCACATCGAGTTCTTCTTTTACAGGATTGATGCGACCAAAATTGTTTAGTGTTACTTCTCCTAAAAGTGGAAGAAACGAAAGACAAATTACAAAGACAATGTACTTTTTCATAATAATCTACTCATCTACTTGTCTTATAACATCAATCACGGTCCCATCTACCCACTTCACTGCTGCAACAATTTTATCTGTGAATTTTGGTTTTTCGGGAACACCACAAATCCTTTCAGCTTCATCTTTCAATTCTT
>JAOZPK010000156.1 GCA_029932755.1 Candidatus Cloacimonadota bacterium
CATTGGAGCGGATAAAGCTAATCTGTGTGAAGAATATCTTCCATATTGATCTAATACATAGGCAAAATTATCAAAATTGAAGAAGATAGAATAAACATCTTCATAAAAACCATCTTCATCATAAGTTCCCAGGAAGGTCGTCCCTCCACTATTTCCAACTCCCATCGCTGCCGGATTTACCTTTGCAGACATAAAGTTATCTGTCGATGCTATCGATGTATTCGCACTTAAAGCTAAAGCGAATACTGACATTACTACTAATACAAATCCTCGTTTCATTTTACATTTCTCCTTTATTAATTATTTTTAAGCATTCAATATAATTCATTTTCTTTGTCATCCTACTTGGCAAGCCGTAGCTTGCGTCATCCTGAGTCCCGATTAATCGGGGAAGGACGAAGGCTGAACGTGTTTTGCGAATTGTTCCCTAGAAGGATCTCATTCTTCCAGAAGAGGTAAAGCTAAAAGTTCTTCCAAGAGATTCTTCGTGGGCAAGGCAAAAAGAAACCTCAAGATTGAACCTGCATCCAAAACTCACAAAGACACTTTAGCAAAAGGTTTTCAAGCATCTGGTTTGCTGATAGAACTCGCAAAGACACTTTTTTACATTTTTTACTAAAACTCTTAATTTTGCAGATTTCATCTATTTCTCCAGTTTATAAAACTTTATATTTCCATTACTGGTATTAGCAGTTATCTTCTTCCCACCTCTGTTTATCTTCCCGGATATACTATCTTTTGAGAATTTAGATGTTGTAATTTCGATTCCATTAAGATCGATGCGTGAATTGGATGTTGAAGCATTAATATTGAGATCAAGAGACGGATCGAGAGATATCTTGATAGAACCATTAGATGTTGAGAGATAGATGTCATTCTTCATTTTCTCTTCAATTTCAAGAGTTATCTTTCCATTGGAAGTAACTCCCTTCTTGAATCCTGGAGTTCTCACAACTCGAATAGATCCATTTGATGAATAAGCTTCTGCTTTTCCGTTTAGATGAACAAATTCAACTCTTCCGTTACTTGTATGTGCATTAAAACTGCCCTTTGATTCAAGAACCTCAATTCTTCCGTTGCTAGTATTTAAATTCATCTCACCTTCACAGTTAATTATCTGGATATTACCATTAGATGAATGTATTTTGTTCACCTTCACACTATTTGGTACTTTTATCTCGTAATTCACACTAACTTTTGGATTCTTTTCAAGAATTTTTGTTTTTATTGTACATCCATCTTCATCAAGAATTTTTATTTCAATTTTTTCAAACTCTTCTTCAGATCTATTGGTTTCAAGAATTGCTGAAATGTCTATGTAATCTTCTTTCCAACTTTTTATCTCGATCTTGCCATTTCTATTATGAACATTGAGTTTACAACTCCTTTTTGGATTGAAAGTTTCATGAAATTCTTTTGTGATCTTATCTCCATCAGAAAAATCAAAATTCATTTTCACTCCTCCAGCATAATCATCATCGTTAATAATGTGTTTAATTATAAAACCAGGATTATTACCTATCCAACCTACGGAATGTCTGGTAATGAAATTAATTGCACCACCCAGAAGTTGACCCCAAAATCCGGTGATGTGCTGAGTTTCATCAGGTGATTCAACAATGATACCACGAGAACTAACCTCGACATATTCATCTCCATCGTTCACAATAATGCCTTCAGAACTAATCTCTACGGTTTCACTATCATCAGTCACGAATAAGCCACCATCACGAAATTCAACAATCTTATTTCCACCTTCAAAGATCGTTACCCTGCTTTCATTAAATTCAATTTTTGCACCATCTTCTATAAGAGTATAAATCTTCTCTGTTGGCAATAATAGATCGATCTTGGCAGTGTTTTCTGCTTTGATAATAACTTTGCCTTTTTCTTTTACAATTGTCACATCAGCCTTTTTAGCGTGTTCTATTTCGATTTTATTTCCATCGATGAATTTAATGTCCTTAATGTGTATATTCTCAAATTCTAAAGTTATGTTCTTCTCCTTAACAAGAACATCCTGTGTAACTGCCGAAAGCGTTAACACTGCTGTCAGCATAATCATAACTAAAATAGATTTCATCATTTCTCCTCCTATAATCCTATTTTATTTCTCTACTTTTATAAATCAACGTTGCTCCAACAAACAGAACTCCGCTAACTCCAATTTGTAACAAAGTATTCCAGTTAATTAAAATTCTTTTCCACATTTCCATAATATAAAAGCTTACATTCTCACTAAAAATTTCAGGTTCTATTGAAGCAGGAGTCGATGCGTTTATTAACTTCATTATGTAGCTTAGAGGAAGTGGTAGATTCCATTGCATAAGTATATTAAGAATGATAAATAGGAATTGAACTCCCACTATAATTGCCAACCCCTGCAAGAAAGCTTTATCTTTGAACACTGCTGAGAAGAAAAACGTTATACTACCAATAATCAAACCTGTTTTCATAAAGGAAATAACAGATTGTGCCATCCCTGAAATGGCTATACTAAAAATGAATTTATCCGTTACTGCCAATATTATTGCCACAAGAATGAAATTAAAGATAGCAATAGTAAATAATACAAGCCAATTCCCGGCAATTCCTACAATATATCTGGAAGCCGATTGATACCAGATCGAAACCGGTTGAGAACGGTGAAAAAGCTCGCTGTTGTTTCTTATATTCTCATTTAATGCACCTTGAGTAAGAATTATTATGAAGATTAAACTTATGAGTCCCGGTAATCCCATAATCGCGAGATTGGCAATATAATTTATCATCTCGGAAGGCGGAGTTCCCTGCATATTTCCCAGATCAATATTCAAATCTCCGGTGAAATAAGCAACAGCAGATATTAAGAGAATTAACAGGTAGAATCCTGCTGTTATCCATAATGGGATCATTAGAGTTTTCTTGTTTATCTGAAGATCTTTTTTGATAAGTGCTTTGAATTTATTCATTTGAACCTCCTACTTTTTCCATGAACAGATCTGAAAGAGATGGTCGGTTTACTTCAGCATCAACAATTTCGATCTTGCTATCTAAAATTGCACTAACATGTCCCAGAGTTTTACTGATCAATTTAGGATTATACTGTTCGAGTTTTTCCTTTTGACCTGAAGGGACTGTAAAAATTGAGTACTTATCTTTCAATTCTTCAATGTTCTGCTGAAGAATGATCTTTCCTTCATCAATGAAAATTATATCTTGTAGGATTTGTGCTACTTCTTCAACCTGATGCGTAGAAATGATAATAGTTTTTGTCTCATCATAGAATTCACCTAAAATTGTATTGAAAAACTCTTTTCGGAAAACAATATCCAAGCCCAGTGTTGGTTCATCTAATAGCAAGATCTTCACATCCAGAGAAAGTGTGATAAGAAGATATAGTTTTGTTTTCATACCCTTAGAAAGTGTTCCAACTTTTTGATTCTGCTTGAGATCACTGTTTGCAAGTAATTCTGTTGCCTTATCATTATTCCATGATTTGTTTATTGCCGATACGTAATCCATAGTCTGCTTTACTGTTAACCTGTCATCCAGACTGTTTACGTCAGGAATAAATGCTATGCTTTCATGTACTGATTCCTGATGTCTTTTAATTGTTTTTCCCAGAATTTCAATTTCTCCTTTGTGCTTTAGGAAACCTAGAATACATCTCATTAAAGTTGATTTCCCAGCTCCGTTTTTTCCAAGCAAACCGATTATTCTTCCCCTTGGGATTTCCAGTTCAATATTATCAAGTGCTTTCAACTTCCCATAATATTTAGTCAGATTTTTTATTTTAATTACATTTTCTTGTGTCACTTCTCCCCTCCTTTGGTATAGGAATTTTCAATCAAATTTAGTAGTTCCTTTTTTGAAATACCAAGTGATCTACTTTTTGTTACTATCTTTTGTAGGTCAGCTTGTATAAATTCCTCATAGGTTTTTGTTTTTAATTTCTTCTGTGCACCTTTTTCCACGAACATCCCGATTCCTCTCTTTTTAAAAAGGATCCCTTCATTTAAAAGCTCACTAATAGCATTGGATATTGTCTGCGGATTTAATCTGTATTGCTTTGCCATAATGCGAATTGAAGGCACAGCTTCCTCTTCTTCTAAAGAGCCATAAATAATCGCTTTTTCTATCTCGCATTTTATTTGCAGATAAATTGGAGTACTTTCATCAAACTTCATTTTACCTCCTTCTGTTTCACTGT
>JAOZPK010000157.1 GCA_029932755.1 Candidatus Cloacimonadota bacterium
TTCGTCCTAAAGTTGTTTATGATATTGCTGATGGATTTGAAGTTCAATTGGGAGCTAATATTTTTGTAGGTGAAGAAGGAAATTTTGGACAATACAATGAAAATGATATGCTGTTTATGAAAGTGAGGTATGATTTTTAAACCTTACGAATGATTGAACTTGTGAAATCTCCGTAATGGTTGTTGTATAATTTCAACCATTGCGAAGGTCTTTGACTATTAAACAGGCAAGAGAATTCCAGCATCGTTTGTTACTCAAGCCGATGCATCATTCGTAAGATATTTGAGAAATAATTTCTAAGGATTTTATGATGAAAAAAATATTATTTAGCTTCTTAAAGAGCATGATATTGAGATATTCATGCAATTGCTATACTTCATAAACAAATTTAATGAAAGGAGATAGATAAATGGAACATCCAAAAGTATCAGATAATCGTAGTGAAAAGATCATTTTCCTAAGTCATTGTTGTTTGAATCAGAATGCAAAAGTACGGGGAATTGCAAGCTACCCGGGAGCGATAACTCCATTGATAAGTATGTTATTAGAAGAAGGAATTGGAATAATTCAAATGCCTTGTCCTGAAATGACTTATCTGGGAAATATGCGCTGGGGTCAAGTTAAGGATCAGTATAACAATCCGATGTTTAGAAGACATTGCAAGTGTATCGTAGATACTGTTGTAGATCAGGCAGAAAATTACATTCAATGCGGTTATCAAATTGTTGGGTTTGTAATGATGGATGGCAGTCCTGTGTGTGGTTTAAATCGAACCCCGCGACCTAAGGATTCCAATGTGTTATGGGGTGGGATGACATGGTATATCCCTGAGTCCGAATATCTTATAGAGGGAGGCGTTTATTCTGAAATTTTACAAGAAGAACTTAAAAAGCGTGGGATTGAGAATATACCTTTCGTAGCTTCACCAGAATTTGACGAAGTTGGGGAATTGGATCAGGCATTAGATGCAATTAAGTCACTCATAATTGTGGAGTAATGATATTAAATTTTATAGTTATCTAACCAAGTTATCTTTGTATGTTAGCATAGAATATTCCTCAAAATTTTTCAAACGAAAATTGATATCTGCTTGAAATTCTTCATCTGTAAAATCGGGATCTCTGGTTGATAACCAAAGTTCACAAGGTGCTTTTCCACAATCTTTACAAGATGCAAAATGCTTTTGCTCAGCACATTCATAAATCGGGCAAAGCACTTTATTCAAATACTTTGCCCAGGGAATTTTACCTTTCAGGTTATTACAACCTTCACATTCAACTATATATGCTTTACAGTCAGTTTCACAACAGACACCGCATCTACTAAGTATTTTCAATTTTTCTTTACTGCCAATACAGTGCTATTCTGTTTCAGGAGAGATAGATCTATAAACCAATCCTGCTAAAATTGCACCGATAATTGGAGCGACCCAGAAGAGCCATAGTTGTCCGATTGCCCAATCTCCCACAAATATTGCCTGGCTTGTACTTCTTGCCGGGTTTACAGATGTATTTGTTACAGGAATACTGATCAAATGAATAAGGGTCAAACCAAGACCAATTGCCAATCCTGCCAGATATTTAGGTGCTTTTGAATGTGTAGCCCCTAAAATGATGATCAAGAACATAAACGTCATTACTATTTCGGTGATTAATGCAGCCAACATACTGTATCCACCGGGTGAATGCTCACCGTATCCATTAGCAGCAAATCCGCCTATCTCGAATCCTGCTTTCCCACTTGCAATAAGATAAAGAATTCCTGCTCCGGCAATTGCCCCTAACACCTGTGCTACAATGTAGGGAAGAAGTTCTTTTTTATCAAAACGACCGTCAGCCCAAAGTCCAATAGAAACGGCAGGGTTGAGATGACAGCCTGAAATATGACCAATAGCATATGCCATTGTAACCACAGTTAAACCAAAAGCAAGAGCTACACCGACAAATCCGATTCCCAATTCAGGATATGCTGCTGCTAATACCGCACTCCCGCATCCACCGAGTACTAACCATAATGTTCCAATGAATTCTGCTGTTAATTTTTTTATCTTTTCCTCCTTGTTTTCAATTATATTCGATAAAACAGATTAATTTAATCAGATGTCAATTTTTAACGCTATGAACGAAGCAGGAACAGAAAATTAACATTTATCTTGACGTAAAAATCCTATTTAGGTATTTGCGTACCTAAATAAAGAATAAGGAGAAATGATGAGTAGTTTGCTGAATGTTTCGGAAAGCACGTTTTTAGCTTTACACGGTATGGTGATCCTGGCAAAAGCTGCTCCCGATAAGGTGAGAGTAAAAACAATTGCACTGGAATTAAAAGCATCAGAAGCACATCTGGCTAAAGTTTTTCAGAAACTCAGTAAAGCCGGCTTAGTGAGATCATTACGCGGACCAGCAGGTGGATATAGTTTGGTCGATTCTCCTGAAAATACAAGTTTCCTGAATATTTATGAGGCTATTGAATCAAAAATTAATATTGAGGTATGTCCTTTTGGAAAATCTGAATGTATGTATGATACCTGCATTTTTGATAGTTCAATAACAGAGCTTGCAACACATATTTTAGATACTTTTAGAAATATCAAATTATCAAAATATTTATAAAATTGGAGAAAAAAGATGGAAATTAGAAATTACAAAGATATGGATATTGCAAAAAATCCGCATGGAATTGCTGCGTTTCAAATATATGACAAAGATCCGGCGCAAATTATGCATCTTTTTCTAAAAGCAGGTGAGAACCTGAAACCGCATATAACACCGGTAGATGTTGCATTCTACGTTTTAGAAGGAACTCCCACGATCATGGTCGGAGAAGAGAGGATCGTGGTTAAACAGGATGACCTTATTGAAAGCCCCAAAGATATTGTACATTGCATTTATAATGAAACTGAGAAAAATGTCCGGGTTCTGGTAATGAAACTTCCGAAACCGACTACAAAAACAATTTTGGTATAAGAAGACACCATCACGGATAAAACAGGTTTTAATATCGCTATAGTCAGTATGGGTCTATGGTAAAAAAAGGATAAAAAATGAAATATTTTAATGAAAATTCTACATTGCTTGAGATCGTAGAAAAATATCCGGAAACAATTCCGGTTTTTACGTCTAACGGGTTTTCACAAATGGATGATCCTGAACAACGGGAAAAATTTGCCAGATCAATTTCACTGAAAATGGCACTAATGCTGAAACAGATCGATCTGACAATATTTTCTAATCTACTAGTAGAAGCAATTGAACAAAAGGATACAAATATTGATGCGACATTGGCTGCGACCACAAACGATGATGATGAAGAGGCATTGAATATTGTAGGATTATTACCCTGTCCGGTTCGGATTCCTCTCTTGGAGCAATTTAATAATTTTGTAAAAGAGTATTCAAATTCTCATGATGTTAAGATCAATCACGAATTGAAAGCTGCTTCCATGGGATTGGATTGGGTGGAGAATAACATCAAGGGTGTAACCGATGCTAAAGAACTCCCTGATCTTTTCATTTCCGCCGGATTTGATATGTTCTTCGATGAGGAAATGATAGGGAAATTTAAAAGACAAGGTGTTTTTGCGGATACAACGAAACTGAATAAATTCAATACTCTTTTTAATGGAATAGACTTAAAAGATCCTAAAAGACATTATGCAATGATCGGTGTAGTGCCGGCTGTATTTTTGATAAATAAAAAAGAGCTGGATGGAAGAGAAATGCCACATAGCTGGAAAGATATTTTGAAACCGGAATTTGAAAACCGTGTTTCACTACCGGTGGGAGATTTCGATCTCTTCAACGGAATTCTCTTAAATATTCACAAACATTACGGTGATGAAGGTATAAAAAAATTGGGTCGTAGTTTATCAGAATCAATGCATCCATCCCAAATGGTGAAAAGTGATCGCAAGAAAAAAAACAAACCGATCGTAACCATTATGCCTTATTTCTTTACCAAAATGGTAAAAGAAGATGGACCTATGGCAGCGATCTGGCCGGATGACGGTGCGATTATAAGCCCTATTTTCATGCTTTCTAAAAAAGAGAAAATGGAGAAACTGCAACCTGTAATTGATTTCTTTGCATCTGTGGAAGTGGGAAAGATCCTTTCTCACAGTGGACTTTTTCCCAGTGTTCATCCCGATCTTGATAATTATATTCCTGCTGAAAATAAATTCATGT
>JAOZPK010000158.1 GCA_029932755.1 Candidatus Cloacimonadota bacterium
AATTTCAACTGGTTTATTTGTAGCCATAAATTTATGGGAACACCGAAGTGCTCCCTTTATTAAATTACATTCTAACTAAGTTATCAGCTTTCATGCCGTTGCAGGCAAATCTTGTATCTAATACAAGTTTAGATCTATTTACAATATCATCATAATTATAGGCAGTATGATTAGTTACAATTATTACAGCATCATATTTTTCAATGTTTTCTAAACCAACAGATTTGTAATGTTTATCGTTAAGCTCGTTATGGAAAGTAGGGACATGTGGATCATTGTAATCGAATTGAGCTCCGTTTTTTTCCAATAAAACTATAAGATCTTGAACTGGTGATTCGCGCATATCTTCAATATCTTTTTTGTATGCAGCACCCAGAAGTAGGATCTTTGATTTTGATAAAGCTAATCCCTTTTCATTAAGAAGTCTCATTAATTTTGTAATAACAAATTGCGGCATTTCATTATTAATCTCACCTGCAAGCTCTATTAATCTTGTATGATATCCATACTCTCTTGCTTTCCAAGTTAAATAGAATGGATCAAGCGGAATACAGTGACCACCGATTCCAGGTCCCGGGTAAAATGCCATAAAGCCATAAGGTTTGGTTTTAGCTGCTTCTATCACTTCCCAAACGTCAATGTTCATTTTCTCACAAAGAATGGTCATTTCGTTTGCTAAAGCGATATTAATGTTCCTAAATGTATTTTCATATATTTTTTCCATTTCAGCAATTGCTGGAGTTGGAACAAGATGAATTGGAGCATCTAAAATTGAATTGTAAAAAACTTCTGAGATTTTGTTGCAATTCGCAGTCATTCCGCCAACTACTTTTGGAGTGTTATTTGTTTTATAATCTTTATTACCTGGATCAACACGTTCAGGTGAAAAAGCTACAAAAATATCTTCACCAACAGTAAAACCCTTTTCTTCAAAGGCAGGTGCAACTATCTCTTCAGTTGTACCAGGATAAGTAGTACTTTCCAAAATAATAAGAGTTTCTTTAGAAACATTTTCTGCTAACGAATCTACAGATGAACGTACATAAGAAGAATCCGGTTGCTGATATTTATCTAGTGGTGTTGGAACAGCTATCATAATCACATCTGCTTCTTTCATCTCGGCATAATCGTATGTAGCTTTTAGCAAACCTTTTTCAACAAGTGCTTTAAGTTCTGCATCATCTACATCACCAATATAATTATCACCGGCATTTACATGAATTACTGCATACTCACTCACATCCACACCAATAACTTTATATCCTTTTCTTGCAACTGTTACAGCCATTGGTAATCCAACATAACCCAAGCCTACAACTCCAACTACTGCAGTTTTGTCTTCGATCTTTTTGATGATCTTTTCCATTCTACGAAGTTCTCCTAAAATTATTATTTATTTAATATCTATAATGTTCTGATTTGTATGGTCCGTCTTTTGGAATATTAACATATTCTGATTGCTTTTCTGTAAGTTTTGTAAGTTTTACACCCAATTTCTCAAGGTGGAATCTGGCAACATCCTCATCTAATTGTTTTGGAAGAATATATACCTTATTTTCGTGTTCATTTTGCCATAGTTCGATCTGAGCTAATACTTGATTCGAAAATGAATTGCTCATAACAAAAGATGGATGACCTGTTGCATTCCCAAGATTTACTAGCCTGCCTTCAGAGAGAAGGATAATTGAATTTCCATCTTGGAAGAAAATCTGGTGAACTTGAGGTTTGATCTCTACTTTTTTTATTTCGGGAAGTGCATATAATTTGTTCACTTGAATCTCATTATCAAAATGCCCAATATTACAAACAATAGCTTGATCTTTCATATTTTGCATATGGTCAGTTGTAATAACATCACAATTCCCTGTTGCAGTTACAAAAATATCACCTTCATTCAAAGCATCTTCAATAGTTGTAACTTCAAAACCTTCCATCGCTGCCTGTAACGCACAGATCGGATCAATCTCGGTTATTATAACTCGTGCACCAAATCCTTTCATCGATTGCGCACACCCTTTTCCAACATCGCCATATCCACAGATAACAACTATTTTTCCAGCAACCATTACATCTGTACCACGTTTAATGCCATCTGCCAATGATTCTCTACAACCGTAAAGATTATCAAATTTAGACTTTGTTACAGAATCGTTAACGTTAATAGCTGGGAAAAGTAATTCGCCTTTTTCTACCATTTGGTATAAACGATGAACTCCTGTTGTTGTCTCTTCAGAAACACCTTTGATGTTATTTGCAATTGCCTGCCAATTACTATCATTTTCATTTTTTAAAAGGAAGAATATTGAATTCAAATCTTTATTGTTGAAATTTTTATCCGCAATTGAAGGATCTTTTTGATATTCTACAGCTTTATGAATAAATAATGTAGCATCTCCCCCATCATCAATAATAAGATCAGGTCCCATCCCATCCGGGAAAGACAAAGCTTGAAGAGTGCACCACCAATATTCCTCAGTTGTTTCACCCTTCCAAGCAAAAACAGGAACACCTGATTCTGCAATTGCTGCTGCCGCATGATCTTGCGTTGAAAAAATATTACAGCTTGCCCATCTTACATCAGCACCCAATTCAACAAGAGTTTCTATTAAAACAGCAGTTTGCACAGTCATGTGCAAACTACCCATTACTTTTACTTTATCTAGTGGTTTTTCTTTGGAATATCTTTCTCTCAAAGCCATCAAACCCGGCATTTCTATTTCAGCAATTTGAATCTCTTTTCTACCAAATTCTGCTAGTGAAATATCTTTGATCTTATAATCCATAGTTAATCCCCACTTTTTATCTTCTATTGTCTCTTCTATTATTATCTCTTTTATTATCTCTACGATTGTCGTTTCTTCCATAATTACTTCTTGGAGCAGGGGCAAGTTTTGGACCACTTCCAGGTTTATGCTCAGGATTTCCATCCACACTTTTCATTGTGAGTTTTACTTTACCTCTATCAAAACCAATGAACTTCACATTTACTTTATCACCAAGTTTTAACATATCCCCAACATTTGCTACACGATCGTTATGCAATTGAGAAACATGAACTAAGCCTTCTTTAGTTTCACTCATGAATTTCACAAATGCTCCATAAGCTTCAATACGAGTAACTTCACCAACATAAGTTTTATTCATCTCAGGATCTGAAACAATATCTGTAATTATTGATAATGCCTTTTCAATTGAATCTTTATTAGCTGATGAAACGCTAACAGTTCCATCATCATCAATGTTTACATCAGCACCTGTAGTCTCAATGATATGTTTGATCATCTTTCCACCTGAACCGATTACAGCACCAATTTTATCAGGATTGATCTTGATAGATTCGATACGAGGAGCGGTTTCTGCCAGTTCAGCACGTGGTTCTGAAATTGTTTCAATGATCTTATCTAAAATATAGAAACGGGCAGTTTGCGCTTTCTCAAGAGCTATTCCCATTATCTCTTTTGTTATACCGTCTATTTTTATATCCATTTGCATAGCTGTGATACCATCTCTTGTTCCGGTTACTTTGAAATCCATATCACCAAGATGATCTTCTAAACCTTGAATATCAGTAAGGACAACAAAATCATCACCTTCCATTATAAGTCCGTTTGCAATTCCTGCAACCGGTTTTTTTAGTGGTACACCTGCAGCCATCAAAGCTAAAGTTCCACTACAAACAGTTGCCATTGAAGATGATCCATTTGACTCCAAAATTTCTGACACAACACGAAGTGTGTATGGGAAATCATCTTTGGATGGCATCATCGGAAGCAGGGCACGTTCAGCCAAGGCTCCATGACCATATTCTCTACGTCCAGGACCTCTCATAAATCCGGCTTCCCCAACACTGAATGGAGGAAAATTGTAGTGAAGATAATATGATTTTTTGTATTCTTCTGCCAAACCATCAATGATCTGTTCATCACGACTGTTTCCCAAAGTTACAGTTCCTAATGATTGTGTCTCACCACGAGTGAAAAGTGCTGAACCATGAACGCGTGGAAGAATATCTAATTCACAAGTTATGGGTCGAATATCGTCCATTCCTCTACCGTCAGCTCTATGATTATCATGCAGGATTGCATTGCGAACAGATTTTGCAAAAACTTCATCAAAAGCACTTTTAAAATTCCGTTCCTGCTCAGCAAATTCTTCACCGAGTTCCTCAGCATTTTT
>JAOZPK010000159.1 GCA_029932755.1 Candidatus Cloacimonadota bacterium
TAACCCCAGATTTTCGAATTTTTCTAAATTACTCATGTGTTTCCTTTTGCTTTTTATTATTTGCAACAACCAGAAAGATAAAAAATGTTCCTGAAAATTACGTAAACCAAGATTTATGAGTGGGTTATATTAGCAAGGTTTTTGTTTGGAGATCACTGTACAAATATTTAGTGTACACAAGGTGAAAGTACTTGAACATAATCATCAATACCTCTATTAAGTTCAAGCTTAACTAAGATGCCATGGATTCAGTTTAATAATTAATGCGGAAGTAATAAGTTTGTTAAATATTAGAATCTCCTTGATTAAATTTGAAAGTATAAGAAAAATAGGATTTCAAGAAATAGGAGGCTGAATGAAAAAAATGTTTTTACTTTCATTATTGATTTTACACGCATTATGTTTGGGTCAGTATTGGAGCTGGAATGTGGGCAATGGAGGAAATGCTTCCAGGAATTGTCAGGCCGAAAATGTCTTATCTCCACTTACAGAAAGCAATGTGTTATGGGAAGGAAGTACTGTTTATTCCTTTTGGCCACATCAGCCTTTTACAGAAGAAAATATTGTTGTTACCGACCGTACTTTCGATATGGGTAATACGTTGCACGGTACATGGATCGTGGCTTATGATCTTTTGACCGGTGATACTTTGTGGACTGCTGATCTGCCTGTATATTTTCCCGGTACAGATTGGAGAAATCGTGTTTGCGGAACGGATGACGGTGTAGTTTATGCAACCAGATCAGGAAATACAAATGCCTCATATTTACATGCTCTGGATATAAGCGATGGATCAATTATGTGGACATCTGAATCTTTGGTTGATATGTCTTCCAGTGAATGTGTTACTTTTGCAGAAAATGGTGATCTCATTGTTGGAAACTTTCATAGTATTAGCCGAATAAATGCTCAGGATGGTTCGTTGATCTGGGATGAAATTCGTCACAGTCCCACTTCCGGCGGTAGTGAAGTTGCTGTGTTTGGTAACAATGTTTATGGTTGGGCAGCTGGTGGACCAAGAATTGTGGTTCACAATATTGATACAGGAGCTTTCCAATACGAAAGTGAAGGAATCGGTGGCGGATATATTCAGCAATTGGGTTGCCTGGTCGGACCGGATGGAATAGTTTATGCGCCCAGAACTCAGAACAATGCAGTATCAGATTCATTGGTGGCTTTTACAGATACCGGTAGTTCATTGGAACGAATGTGGCAAATAAGCCTTGGATATGTCCCCTTTGCTACTTTTGGTGTTGACCTGGAGGGAAATATCTATTCCTACACTCCAGATTACCGCATCATTCATATCGATTCACACAGTGGAGAAACATTAGCTCAAACTAATAGTATTTTGCAAGAAATTCCCGCTTCCAGATCTTCTTTTATGGGAGGATCGTTATCTTCCCCATACGGAGAAAATACTATCAGAATTTCATATTTTGATCAAAACAGCAGAGAACCAACTATTTTAGATACATCAATTGTTATTGGGAATTCTGCAAATGGGACGGTAGCACCCCATGCAGCGGTTGATGCAGAAGGATATTTATATATTTCTAATTATCAAAATACCGTTTACTGTTTTGAAAGCAACTTGGATATTATGTGGCAAGATACTTTCGATCGACCCGATGGACCGGCAATTTCCATGGATGGACATCTGGTGGTATGCGCGGATAGCTACGAAATGAAAGTTTATGAAGGACGAGGAATTACTATATCCGGATTTGTTTCTGGAAATGTAACCCTTAATGGAGGCAACGGTAACGTGGAAGAGGTAGAAATATCTTCCGGAAGTTACATTGCAAATCCCGATATTACGGGTCTATATTTGCTCGAACTTCCTTCAGGCACTTATGATATTACTGCAAGTTTAGAAGGTTATATCTTACAAACTGTCTTAGGTGTCATCGTTGAGAATGGACAAACTACCTACGATATAGATTTTGAATTAGAAGCTCTTTCTGAAGCAGATCCGAATATTATTCCAACAGGAAATATCATGTTATCCAATTATCCTAATCCTTTCAATCCAACAACAACAATAAGTTTTTTAGTAACACAAACATCCTCGTTTGTGAACCTCGAAATATTCAATCTGAAAGGACAGAAAATAAAACAACTTGTCGGCAATCAACTTTCAGCTGGTCAACATTCTGTTATATGGGATGGAACTGATGAAAGTGAAAAAGAAGTCGGTTCTGGAATATATTTTTATCAGCTTAAGACAAATCATGGGATTATTCAAAAGAAAATGTTGCTTATAAAATAATGAATCAGAAAATATTGTAGCAATATGTATATACGTCACACAGCAGAAGCTATATGATGCTTTTTTTAAATAGTGTATTCAAACCATTTAAAAAAAATTGGGGATATAAATTACATAGCTTATAATATTATGAATAAGAAATATTTTGGAGGAGATATGAAGCTTACATTAATTATAATTATATTAGTGCTTAACCTAACCCTATTCGCCAATCAGAGATATGTGGTGGGTGAAGTATTCACAATAGATAACGGATGTTGAGGACCGGATGGACTTGCACGGAGTGCATTAAGTTCGCTAAATGAATCAGTAGAATATCTAATACCTTTAAGCTGGAGTTTATATCCTTATGAAATATCTCCAGGTGTTCAGGATAGAAATGATCTTTATCAAGTTTCGATATATCCAACTGCCTATTTTGGTGGAACATATCTAATTGAAGGTTGGGATTGTAGCATAACCACATTTAATGAAGCTTATGAAAATCTCGTAACATTGGAAAGTCCGTTCACAATAGATCTGGAATTTGAGCAAAGTAGAGAAGATAGCTTTGAGATAGTTGCAAATGTAACTCTAACAGAAAATATCACGAGTGGTAATAATAAAATATTTTTTGTTATTACAAATTGGGTAGATTACAGTGAAGAAAATCCCTGGTATTATCTAGTTGTTGCCAAATCGGATGAAGACGTCGTTACACTATCTAACATCGGAGAAACTGCTATCTACTCTGCTACCCTGGATGTAGAAATGCAGCCTGACTGGAATTTAGAAGATCTTTATGCCGTTGCAATTGTCCAAGATTGGGATAATCATGAAATATTACAGGCCGCCCAGGTAAATCTAATTCCTACAAGTGTAAATGATCCTATGATTCCGGCTGAAATTTCATTATATCAAAATTATCCCAATCCTTTCAATCCAACTACAACCATTTCTTTTGACTTAGCACAAACGACAACGTTTGTGAATCTTGAAATATACAATATGAAAGGTCAGAAAGTGAAACAGCTTATCAGCGATCAATTATCTGCTGGTAAACATTCTGTTATCTGGAATGGAAATGATGAAAACGGAAAGCCTGTTTCAAGCGGAATCTATTTTTATAAATTGAAATCAGGAGTATATACTTCTACAAAGAAAATGATCCTGATGAAATAAACTTTCATTAAATGAGGAAAGGCATTCGATCTCGATCAAGTGCCTTTTTTATTTATATTTATTATATTTTTTAACTCTTTTGGTTTCTGCAAAATGATCATAAAGATATTTAAAATCAAAAAAATTATTGACATATAAATCCCATTTCGGCATTTGACGAAATGTAGAAAGGAGAAAAAATGAATGAATATTTAAAAATATTTAAAGCTTTGGGAGATAAGACCAGACTCAGAATCGTAATGATGCTCAAGGTAAAATCGATGTGTGTCTGCGAGATCAGAGAGATTATCGGCTCTTCGATGTCCACGATCTCAAATCATCTAAAAATCCTGAAAGAAGCTAATTTGATTGATTTCCAAAAAGAAGAGAGATATATCAATTACGAATTAAATACATCAAATAAAACGGTTCAGATAGTTTTGAATATTTTAGACAATATAAGTGATAATGAGATCGAACTTGATAAGCAAAAAGCATTAAAAACTAACAGAATTGAAATCTGTTAATTTTTTTTAGTTAATCATTTCGTTATTTATGAAAATAAGAAAATGGAGAATATAAAATGAAATGGAAAAATGAATGGAAAGCTTTATCGGCAATGATTGGTGTGTTTTTGCTCTCATTCTTTCTGCCTGTAAATTCCACCAGATTCCAAAATGCAATTATGGAATCATTTCACATGCTAAAAGAATACGCCCAACTTCACGTAATTTTG
>JAOZPK010000047.1 GCA_029932755.1 Candidatus Cloacimonadota bacterium
TTTTATTAATATAGACTGATCATCAAATATTAAAGCCCCGTTTTCGGGGCTTTTTCAGTTGGACCAAAATTTCTTAGTCTGTTGAGAATATAAAAAAAAGTTGTAGCAGTTTGACATAAACCTTAAATTGTTTCAGCAATTTGGCATTTATTTATTAATAAAGATTATTAAACTAAACCAATTCATAAAATGAAACCCAGCTTGAGAAATTCTCAGGCTGGGTTTATTCTACTATTTAAGTAGTAACATTTTCTTAACTGCCTTATCTTTTCCGTTAACTTTTAGTTTGTAAAAGTATACACCGGAAGCAGTGGATTTACTATTATTATCTCTACTATTCCATATTACTTGATGCTGTCCTTCAGCAAATTCATCATTTGTTAGAGTTTTTACTTTCTGACCTCTTATATTGTAAATACAGATTTCTACTTTGCTGTTATCAGAAATTGAGAAAGAGATTGTAGTCACAGGATTAAATGGATTAGGATAATTCTGATGTAGAACATATTTATTAACTGGAGGGATATCATTCTGTATATGATCCCCCGTTCTAATTGACTCTAGAAGTAATTGCGTAGTATACTGATGACTCTCAAATGATTCTGGCTGTAAATGCATTAATCTTCCAACTGCTCTTCCATTTGCTTCAAGGTATGTATTTCCAATATCAATAACAGCATAACATGAATCAATATAGCTTGGGTCATTCAGAATAACATCTTCATATAATTGAATAGCTTCATCAAAATTACCATTTACTCTATAAGACATTCCTTTGTAGTGCAACAAACATTTAGTAAATTCTTCCGCCTGTTGTGAACTTAATAAACCATCTAAGTATATTTCAAAATCATTTATTAAGTTTAATTCAGTATAGCAGATAAACATATAAGATATTGAAAGAAAATCTTCATACGTATTCGTACTATCATCGATTACCTGTTGAAAAAGAACAATTGCTGGAGAATATAATTCTTCATAAAGGTTAATGCAGGCTAATTGAAATACTGAAAGTGAATCACCCCTACTTAAAAAAGAAGTTTGAGGAGAATCACACCAAGGATCGTATATAAAATTATCTACCGGATCAAGATATTCAATTATCTGACTTTCTATATTTGAACCCCACCAGTTATTCTGAGCAGATATTTGTATATCATTAGAATCATTATATTTCATATTTAGTAAGTTATTATTACAAATATCATTGAACCCATCTTCAAAAGAAGGAGTTGCTTTATTAATGAAAACACCTATACTATTATCGAATATTCCATTATGACCAATGTCTGGAGATGGTAAACTAGGATATCCAAAAAGAGGTGAAGCAAATTTATCACAACAAATTCCATATTGGTTATTAGAGAATTTATTGGTATTCACTTCAAAAGATGATCCATAAAAACCAACACCAGTCTTGTTATTCATTATAGTATTATTTTGA
This sequence comes from Candidatus Cloacimonadota bacterium, assembly GCA_029932755.1. GTDB lineage: Bacteria > Cloacimonadota > Cloacimonadia > Cloacimonadales > TCS61 > Tenebribacter. The sequence goes on from JAOZPK010000047.1 coordinate 1,445, forward strand.
AATATGTGACCATTACAATCGTTATACTGAATACCATTATAAGCATTTTGTACTGTTGTGTACTCAATTTCTGAGGTACTACCTCTATATAAATTAATTCCATTCCAATAAGCATTTGTTTCGTTACTGCAAAGACCACTAATATTTATTGAATTATCTTCTATTCCAACACATATTAAATTACCGAAAATATTCAAATGCTTATTTTTTTCAAATCTAATTTCAAGACCATCATCTATTGTAAGTGTAGTTTGTGATAGAACTTTAGTGTTTTTTTCAATAACTGTATCATGCTTTAAAGTAATATCTTCATTGATATCTTCAGGTAATGGTTGATAATAACAGCCTGTGTTACGAGAATTATTCTTATACTGAGACCATTCAAATATTGAATTGCTATTTGAATATATTGGAAATTTATAGAATGAACCATTCATTTTTAACAGGATAATGTTATAATCTTCATTATTCTCGATTTCAGCTATTCCTAACCCATCAAATACGTTCTCTATGTTTGTATAAACTTCCCATTCTTCCAACTCATTACAATGATTATCATAAATCTTAAAATTAAAATCGTAACATACGATAATTTCATTTTCGCCATTATTGTTTATATCACTAATAATTGTATGAGATTCATAATTCTCACTATAATTACTGGAGTTAATAAGATTTCCATAACAATTAAAAATGAATATCTGGCTATCTTCATAATCTGCACAATTTATATAGATAGTTTCTAGCCCTTCATGGTTTTCGTCAATTTCACAAACAACTATTTCTCCTTCCAAAGTTGGAGAAGTAAGATGAAAATAATCCCATATTGGTGTTGGACTATCAATATTATATGCTACTATTTTGGAGAATAATCCATCCGCTTCTTGAAACCAAGTATAGCTAAATATTATTTCTGATGATCCATTTTCATCAATATTTGCAATAACCGGACCTGATAATAGTGCGTATGCATCGAGACCATTCCCTATCATAGTACTACTAAATGTTTCACTTATAGAAAAGTCATCTCCTACTTCAAATACTTTTAGATAAATCCCTGTACTTACATACCCTCCCGATGAGAGATAATCTTTACAAAGAATAGCAATATCCTTATTATCATCATTGTTAATATCAGCAACAGAGATAGGTTTTTTTATGTTGTATCCTAGATCATATTCAGAAATTTGATGATTTTGAAAATTGATTATATAGAACCCATAAATACCTGTATCTGGATTGAACATTGTTGTAGAAGCAACTATGTCTAACTGACCATCTCCGTTCATATCTTCAAGAATTATGGCTTGTGATATTTTTCCATCTACATAATATGTATGTAATAGATTAAGATCTCTATCATAAACCAAAATTTGTCCATCATCATTACCAACAACAATTTCTTTGTAACCATCATTATTGATATCACCAATTGCCGGAGTACAATTAAAAGTTGTACCGACATTAACATATGAAGGTAGATTGGGATAATCTATGATGTAAATCCTATTTTCAGTAGTACCAACAATTAATTCATCATCACCGTCATTATCAATGTCAGAAATCTTTAGTTCAGTGCTTATAGAATGATCTACTCCAAGTTGTAGATCTACAAAAGCTGTACTCATATTGGGTTTAACCGCAATAGAACAATAAACATCTTTAGGTTGCATATTATCAGCTGTTAAATGTAAGGTGAAATCGACTATTCTTGGAGTTGTACTGCTATCCGATAAACGAATTAAACTATAATTTGATTTAACTTCATCCTGTGTAATATCTCCCCAACTTGCATACGTAATACCCCAATCTCCATAAGTTATTAATATATTGGGATCTTCTGTTTCTAAAACACCTGTTACATTCTCAGCTTCGATCCACCAATTTTTTAAATCTATTTCCAGACCGACAAGCTCTCCACATTCAAAAATTTCATTATTCCCATCATCAATTGTTAAATTCCTATAGGTCAAATTTGGATGTTCTGATTCTATCAAAGCATTATGAGCATTCAATCTGCCTGAACCAAGTTTGCTCAAATATTCCTCATTTACCTGATAAATATCATCTACTGACCCTAGCAATCTACCTTTGATTTCTTGATTAGTTAGATTTGGAAAATGACTTTTAATGAGAGCCGCAACTCCAGCAACATGTGGACTTGCCATTGAAGTTCCATTATACGAATCATATTCTGGAGTAGCACCATATTGAACACAATAATACCATTCATCATCCATAGGAGTTGTAGAGTATATGCCGGTTGTACCAGGATAATTAATATTATACCCACCAGGTGCACATATATCAATCCAATCTCCATAATTAGAACCTTGACCATAAGCCCACATGCATTTCCTATCAGTTTCATCTGTTGCTGCTACAGAGATTACCTCAGGATGAGCGGCTGGATAGTGAAGAGTTTCTAAATCATAGTTTCCTGCAGCTGCGATCATAATAGGGCTCCATCCTAAATTATAAGCATCTGTATATAAATCCACGATAAAGGAATGAAGAAACGGATCATAAGCTCCACCCCAACTCATATTTATAACGTCTGCTGCATTACAATAAGCATATATCAAAGCACTAACAATTGAAACTGTATCAAAATATATAAAATCTTCACTTCCACCTACCCTTAATGTCATAATTTTACATCCGGGAGTTCCATCCCAGCCACCTACTACTCCTGCTACACCAATTCCATTATTAGTCATTGCACCTATCGTACCTGCAACATGAGTTCCATGTCCATAAATATCCTGTGGGATATTTACATTCTCATTTCCCAAAATACCCCAAGTAGTATTTGCAAACGGATTCCAACCGTAATTACCATTATTGTCTTGCCATAGATTTATTCCCAAATCTTCATGTGGAGTTGGATAGTGATTTAGACCAAGATCTACTCCCGAATCAATAACCGCTACTATAATATCAGAATCACCATATTCACCTATTGCTGGATCCCAAACTGCATTCAATCCAATCTTTTCCAATCCCCACATATCATCTGCAAAAAAGTCGTTTGTGTTAATACCATATAATTCCATCAGGTAATTCGGACCTGAAAAATTAACTTCGCTTTCCATATCGAACTCTTGTTGTAAATCTTCTACTGCATAGGTAGTATCAAATACAACCTTATAGAAAAGAACTTCATCCAACATATTAGCTGGTAAAATATCTTCTCCTATATGAACAATATCTGTTATCTGGTAATCAGGCACTAAATTATTGAACCATTCTTTATTTGTAATTAGCTCTGGTTCCATTTCCAAAACTTCTAAAACTTCTAAAGTTTGAATAATCAAATTGCCTTTTACAAAATCGTTTGCCAAAAGATTACCTGTAATTACTACCAGTATAATGAATAAAAAAGTACTTTTTTTCATGATTTCTCCATTTTGTTTTGAGAGGAAATAGAGATAGTGCATATATTCTCATAATCAAACATTCTCTTGACTCACAAGGACATCATTCACTATTTGAAAATGAGGGATTGAGATGCGAGTTTTAAAATTCATACCGCCTAAGGGGAATTTATTATTTGCACTCTTTTCCTCAATTTTTAATATACTCAATATGTACTAACAACTACCTATTTTTTAATGACTTTCGTAAGAAAATGATATTGTTACCTACATTTGTAACAAATATCTTATTTCTGACAATTTTGAAAATCAAGAAAAGCAAGATATTCGAAAACCTTTCAGAAGGTTATTTAACCATTAACATCTTCCTGGTAAACACCTGTTTTCCTACCCGTAATCCACATAGATATAAACCACTTGCCACCTCCTTTCCGTTATTATCTCTCCCATCCCAAACAACCTGATTTGAAATTTGGAGTGATGAGTTAGGAATTGAAAAAGTTTTTATTTTCTGACCTTTGATATTGTAAATTTCAATAACTGGATTATTAATATTAAAAGGTAATTTATAACTTATTATGGTATCAGGATTGAACGGATTTGGATAATTAGTTAAATAATAAACATGATTTTCTGGTAATTGCTCATTTGAAATATTCGAATTTTCCTCAATTATATAGATTATAAAAGGTTTTAACTCCATTGATGTATCTGATGTCGTAAAACCAAGTGCATCCATAAATGGATCATTATCAGTATCTATAGAAAGTCTTAAACGATACTGGGTAAAAGGTCTTTCATTCTCAATGTCATCTAGAACAAACTCAGTAACTTCTACAGAACGCCATCCTACTTCTGGTGTGTTACTAATTATTCCAATAAAATGGAGTGGAGCCAGGAAAAAATCAGTTTCATCCAGTGTGTATCCATAATCAATATGCTCTATCAAACAAGGTGGCTCAAAAGTACCTGAAGACATATCAAAGATGGGATAGTTACCTACGATACCATTACCTTCAGAAGTAAACTGATATATATAAATATGTGATAAAGATAGTAAATAACCTTCTGGTATTATAGGTAATTCAAAAGCAAAAAAAGATCTGTTGAAGAAATAATCCCATAATATGTTACTATAATAATCTCCCACAATTCCATAAGGAGAATTAGTTCCAATTCCAAAATAACCTAATCCAGGACTATGTGTGATAGAACCATCAAGTTCTGGTATGCTATATAGTGTATCAATTATAGTATCTGCAGAGAGAGTGGAACCCAGAATAAACCAGAATATGAAAATAATAAGAGAAATGACTATTGATTTTAGATTTAGATTATTCGTAATTCTATGCATATTCTCTCCGTTAAACTTAGTCGTATTGAATCATTATTTGATAATTATAATTTTCTGAAAGACTTAATAACAATTTAAAGTTAATCTTAAGAAGATGTCAAATTTTTTCATATAAAAATTACATAGGTTTGGCATTTTATTGCAATTTTAAATAGAATAGTAATTAAAATAAACTTGATCATCAAATATTAAAGCCCCGTTTTCGGGGCTTTTTTAGTTGCATAAAGAAAAATAATAGACAAAAATATCTACTTTTCTGCAGAATCCTGATAAATGAGGAGTTGAATATGTTAAAGCTAACTATAGATCAAATAATTGCATTGTTTGAAAATGATCAAATAGATGAAATAACCAAAAAGATCAACCTCCTCCATCCGGGTGATGCAGCTCAAATAATAAACGAACTCCCCGCTGAATATCAAGTTAAAGCATTCTCATATCTCTCCTCAGAACTTGCTTCTGATGTAATCAATGACCTTCATGACGAACTAAGGGAAGATGTTCTGGAAACTATTCAACAGAAACGCCTGGTTGAAATCATGGATGAAATGGATTCTGATGAAGCTACCGATATTGCTGCTGAACTTGATGAACAGCAACTTAAAGATGTTCTGCAGAAGATAGATAAAGAAGATTCTGATGAAATAAAGCAACTTCTTGTTTATGAAGAGGATACCGCCGGCGGTATCATGCAGAAAGAGATCATCACTGTGGATAAGGAAATGAATCGTGCTGAGATGATCGATCATATTCGGGATAATTATGATGAGGTAGAAAAGCTTTATTATATTTTTGTTACCGATAAAGAGAATAAATTAATCGGGATTCTGGAAGCATCAAAACTACTTTTATGTAAGTCTGAAATGAAAGCTGTAGATATTATGGATCAAGATGTGATCTCCGCTCCTGTTGAGATGGATCAGGAAGATGTTGCCGGGATCTTCCGTAAATACGATATTTATATTTTGCCTGTTATCGATAAAGAAAACCATCTACTAGGCAGGATCACGGTTGATGATATTATTGATGTAATTGATGAAGAAGCTTCGGAAGACGTTTATAAAATGGTGGGTTTGGAAAACGAGGACAAAGTGTTCACTTCACCTCTCAGTTCAGTTCGGAAGAGACTTCCCTGGCTAACTCTGAATCTTTTTACTGCTCTTCTTGTTTCCAGTGTTGTAGGTATTTTTGAAGGGACAATAGCTCGATTATCCTTTTTAGCAGTTCTTATGCCAATTGTGGCTGGACTGGGTGGAAATTCCGGAACACAGACGCTTACTGTGATCACTCGTGGTATTGCACTGGGCGAACTTACGCTTCACAATACTTACAGAGCAATAGTTAAAGAGATCACAGTTGGGATAATAAACGGTATATTGATTGGTACAGTTGCCATGCTTATTGCTTATCTTTTTAAAGGGAATATTCTGTTGGGTGTGGTTCTCGGGGTATCCATGGTTTGTAATATGTTCATTGCCGGGCTTGTAGGTTCATCAATTCCTGTAGTAATGAAAACGCTGAAGATCGATCCTGCTTTGGCTTCCAGTGTGATAATTACAATGCTTACAGATATTGGTGGATTCGCTTCCTTCTTGGGTCTCGCTACACTATTACTATAAATTTGGTTCAGATAAACAATTATTCTGGTTGAATGTGTTTCTTATAATCTTCAAATAACTCTTTTGATATTCTAAATGGTTTCCCATTCTTGATAAAAACACCATGCACTATTGCCGTATTACAAAGCTCACCTGCACCATTGAAAATTTCCTGTTTCCAAATTGAAGTCGCTCGTGTAGCTTTTATCATTCTTGTATCTATTATTACTTTTTCTCCCACTGGAAGTCCGATTTTAAAAGTCAGGTTGATCTCACTAAGATAGATATGAACACCTTCTTCACTCAACTTACCAATTGACATATCCATCTCTTCCAACGCATCTGCGCGCGCTTCTTCATAAAGATGAAGATAATTTGCATTATTTAAATGACCATAAATGTCACATTCATATCCAAATATTTTTCTATTGTATTTCATGCAGCCTCCTAAATTTTATTTACTTTAATGGGCTCTGCAAAACAGGAAAACATATGTCTTTCTGAGGAAGAACTTACATTGGCATTCGACGAAGAATCTCATTAAAAGCGGAGATCCTTCCTGAGAACAACGTGTAAGATTCGTCAGGATGACAAAAAACACTCAATATTGCAAAACCAACACATTTACTTCATTATATCATTCTAAGTGTGTCAAGTTGAATTACAACTACACCGGGAAATAGGAGGTTAATTAATGTTGATATAACAAAATTATTGACACATAAAACAAATAATGAAGATTTCAAATAAAAAAAAGAAATTAGGAGGAAAAATGAAAAAAACAATTATTATTTTAATGTTGCTTAGCTTGGTTTTATGTTTAAGTGCTCAACAAAATCAGCAAATTCGACAAAACCAGCAAATCAAACAAACCCAACAGATCAAACAAAATGAAAACCTAACAAAAACTAAGAAGAAGATGAACTACGAGTTAGAATATAACAATTTAAATGATCAGTATAAGAAACTGCGAGCTCAAGAAAGAGAGCGTCATATGAAATGGCAACAACTGGATAAAAAACACAAAGCTTTGATAAAGAGTACACAGACAAATAAATCTGAAGTTGACGCTCTCAAAAAAACTAATGCAAGACTGAGAAATGAACGACAGGAATACAAAATCAAATGGGAAAAATCTCAAAATAGACAAAATGGTTTAGCGGAAAGATTCAGAAAAGTACAAACTGAAAACAAAGAATTAAAAAGTGAAAATGCAAGATTTAGAGCTGAGTTAGAAGAGCTTAGACCCAAAAAGAAAAAAGTCATAAAGAAAGTGATAAAAGGCTAATTGAATAAATAGTATTTGAGGAAGCACATCGCTTCCTCTTTTTTTATGAAATTTACTAAAAGTATTTTCAAAGAATTTAACCGCAAAAAACAAGGTAAAAAGCTGATAGAACTTATCACAAAAATTGATGTTAACTGGCATGATAAACCCTTACGAGTGGATTTACTTAATGAATTCCAAACCTACCTTACTTATATGAACTATGAAGTTGTGCAAAATATTATTAAATCATCTAAAAGAGAATTCCTCGCTCTTGCAGTTCCCATAGAACAGGAATTTGGTAAAAACCCCAAAGATGATGAATTTATTATTCTCAAGGATGATGAACATCCAAAAGAAAATATAAAAATTCCACTCTATCTTATCCTTGATGACCTGCGTTCTGCCTTTAATGTTGGTTCAATTTTCCGCTCGGCAGAATGCTTTGGAGTTTCTCAAATTTTTCTTTGTGGTTACACTCCCACAGCGGAAAACAAGAAAGTGCAGAAAACTGCGATGGGAACAGATAAATTTGTAAAGTGGTCAGCCCATTCTTCTGTAGAGCAGGTTGTAACAAAATTAAAAAAAGATGGATTTACAATTTATGCTCTGGAAACAACAACTCATTCAATAGATATTTCTAAAGTGAAATTTAAGAAAAAATGTGCACTTATTCTTGGCAATGAGGCTTTGGGAATATCAGAAGAAACACTTAAACTTGCTGATAAAATAATCCAAATTCCACTCTCAGGTTGGAAGAATTCTTTGAATGTGGGAGTGTGTACGGCAATTTGCTGTTACGAGATCAGCAGGCAGTGGGAGTAGAACTGAACATTGATTTCGTCATCCTGACAAATCTCTCACGTTGCTCTCCACAGGAAGGATAGAGATTCCAATAAATTTTCCTTCACCTTTGGTAAAGGGGAAGGGCAGGGATGGGAATCGATTAAATTACTCTTTTTCTGAATCTAATATTAATTCGATAACTTTTTTAATTTCATTCACTACATTTTCTATATCTTCAATTACTATTTCATTCTTAAAACGGAGTATTTTAATATTTAGAGATTCCATATAATTATCACGTTCGGCATCATATTCTTTACCCGTTTTCGTGTAATGTTGTTTACCATCAACCTCAATACATAATCTTAATGAAGGTGCGTAGAAATCTGCAATATAAGCTCCAATACCATATTGCCTGTAGAACTGGATACCATTCAACTGTTTCCTACGGATATTCTGCCAGAGTGTTTTCTCTGCCAGTGTTTGATTATTTCTTAATTCTTTTCGTCGTTCTTTTAAAGAAGCTGTATTAAATATTCGTGGCATAATTAATTCTTTTGGAATCCTTTGCAGTTCCCTTTCAGCGGAAAGGGAAACGTAGAAATGCAGGAAGAAAATTCTTTCTGCGACATCTTATGATTCCTTTTGATAAAAGGGATCATAAGGGATTCTTTTTAATTCAAACTCTTTTTCTGAATCCAAGATTAATTTAATGACTTTCATAATCTCATTCCTGATTCAGCAAAATAATGATTTGGAAAAAATCTGAGATTCTTCGTAAGGTTGTTAGAAAGAATCTCTCAGAAAGACAGATTTTTTGTTCATTTAATTTTCTTGGAATCCTTTGCAGTTCCCTTTCAGCGAAAAGGAAAACGTAGAAATGCAGGAAGAAAATTCTTTCTACGGCATCTTATGATCCCTTTTGATAAAAGGGATTAACAGGGATTCTCTTTAATTCAAACTCGATCTCAGCTTTCAAGTATTACTTAACTCTGGGCAGGGATAGGGTTCACTTAACTACAATCCCAATGATTTATCTATTTTGGTTTTAGTTACAGATAGCACTTCCGCTGTTTTTACATTCAGGAGTTTCAAGTATAGTTCAAAGCATCCTTCCTTCTCATATAACTCACCGGCTATCAGCATATCGGCACCCATAATTTTTCCAACTTCAACTGCCTTATTTATATCTGTAAGCCCTGTAAGCTGCAGCTTCTGTTCTTCAATTATTTTTTGGAGGTCATCTCGTTCGATAGCTTTAAATGTTTTTGCTTTGGAAAATGCATACAGCAAATTGGCTGTAAAATATTCGGCATTCACCTTGAGCTTTTCTTTAGAACACATTATCGGCAGTACGGCAGCAGGAGTGTTGTTCGGAATTCTTAAGGAAGAATAATCCTTAAGTTGGGTGATCGCCATTCCAAATAATTTCTCCAGAGTCACTTTCTTTTCTTCTTCATCTATCTTTGTAGCCTGCAAATATTCATCACCGCCGGATAGAGGTTTTCCAAAGTAATTATGCAGTTCTTCTTTCACTTTGCGAATTACTATTGCTTCCAGTTTATCGGTCTGGAAATTTTCACCGGTGTGATGGCTTACGCTTCCGGGAGCTCCTCCTTCGCTTTCACCTTTTTCTCCGTAAGTTAGGAACACATAGTTGGCAAATGTGTATTGCGAGATCTGACGGAGTACATATTCACCACTCAAAGGCAAACCTCCGGTTCCAATACTAAAGAGTTTAATACCTTTTCTTTTAGCATCATGAACGGCACTTACATAAGTGTATTTCTGGTTATAATTCAGGTGAGGTTGAGCATCGGTGATGATGAAGGCTAACCGCACTCCGTTTTTACGCCAGCTAATTTTAGTGAGTGCATCCTCTAGAGCAGCCTGCAGGTTTTCAGGTCTGTCTCCACCACCATCAGCTTTTACCATAGATAGTTGCCCCTGAAATTCAGGAAGGCTGTCATTAAGCGGAATAATTTTTGTATTATATCTATCTTCGATATCTCTGTATAAAACCATTCCGTAACGTATATTTGGAGTGGGGGAAATCTCGGAGATATTAAGGTTGATGATCTCGATGCTGTTGCGAAGCCGCCTGATCTCTTCTCCCATACTTCCGGTTGTATCCAATATAAATAGAATATCAAGTGGAATATCTTCCGATGAAGCTTTTTGGATGTTTACCATTGTAATATCTATCTCACGTTTTCCCTGACGGTAGATCATTACCTTTTTAGTAATGCCGGAATATTCTACTTCCAGCCTGTATTCATAATACCTTCTTTTATATTCCGAGGGGAAGAAAAGATAACGTCCATCAGAATAGGACAATCCGCTTTCCAGTTCTGTCTTTCCTGCAAATATTGTTATTTTTGCATCAGGAAGAGATTTCCCCTGCCCGTCTTTTATATTCAGTATAATTCTTTCGGTTATTTCAATAGGAAGCGATGTCACCCTTTTTTTGTATTCTTCTAAAAAATTCAAAAAATAATTGAATTGCTTATTATCATCTACAAATCCGGCTTTCAATCCTGAATATGAAGATGCTGTAACACCGGAGTGAGATGGGCGTGCTTTCTTTACCTCTTTTGTCTTGGGAACGGCTTTCTCTTCTACCGGATCAGAAACGGACATTCCATCAACTGTGTATTCAAGCTCATTTTTCCTGCCACCTCTAATATGTATTTCTCCGGTTTCCGGCTCTGAATATGGGTCTAATGTGGTTGCAGAGATAGTTTCTATAACCTCAATTTCACCATCCCGTGTCTCCTCACCTTCTTTATCGGAATCATCTTTGATTTCTTTTTTCGAGATAGTTTTTCCTGAACTTGCTTTAATACGTTTAGTTACTTCACCCTTATCTTCTTCTTCGTCTTTAACAACATGCCGGATAAGCACAAAGTTCAGGTTTGTGGTTTTATCGTGCCGGATCATTACATCATTTACTTTATCAGTTATGAAACCGCTACTTTCACAGATCACGTTATATTTTCCAGTTGGAATCTTTGAAATAGAATAAGAACCGCTTTTCTTTGATAGGGTTTGAAATTCTGTGCCTTCAATAATTATATTTGCTTTTGAAATTGCTTTTCCTTTTTCGTCGGTTACTGTACCTGCCAGCTTTCCTTTACCGTCTATTACTTTTTCGGCTGGTTTTACTTTGATTTGCCCCATTAATAATGAACATGTAAAAAGCATTATTATCAATATCGCAATTAATATCTTTTTCATTTTTCACTCCCTATTAGTTATTTAGTTTAAATTAATAGATATCGAATTGTTTAATTATATATCTAAACCTCTTACAGTTAGTAAATCTAAACCAACAACTTTTTTTATACTTTCTTTCCATTTGATTTTGGGATTATCTTTGTATTTATTGTATAATGGGATAATATTTTCATCAGATTGCCATTTGATTAATTCTTCAGCTTTTTTAATAGACTTTTTATCTTTATGACCATTCATTTTTAATCTGCCAAGTAGAAAATTTGCTTTACCTAACCAAACGGCATCAGTTGTGAAAGATAAAACTTTATCAATAACCATATAAATTTTATCATCTAACATGGGTTCACAAGATATACTGGTTTCAAAACCTTTATCATATGCGAATTTAAGGCATTTTAACCTTTCTTCAAAATCTGGTGCACCCGGTTCCCAGAATTTCAAGACTTCTGAATCAGCTGAACCAATCGTGAATCTGAAAAGAATTTGTTTCTTATATTTTATGAATTTTTTACAAATAGTTTTGATACAAATTAGGTGAGGTTTAGAAACAATAAGAATTTGATTTCCAGAGATAAGAAGATTGTTAAGAAATTTAATATTTTCATCAAGATTATCAGGATGAATATCATGTGATGAAGGATACATGTAACTACCAGAATGTTTCCCAAATTTTTTATTTAGTTGTTGTTCACGAATTTCTTCATTTTTCCAATTTTTTGGTGTTTTGCGTTTAAATCTAATGGCCATTGATTTACTGTAACAATACTTACAGTCATGCTTGCAGCCATTTATACAATTAGCTGTTTTATCTGCCCATTCATGAGCACCAAAAACTTTATTCTTTGACATTAGTTATTAAAACTCCATCCATATGATTTTTTGTTAAATTCTTATTTAACTTAATAAAACTTCTTGATCGTTTACTTAACACACTATTATCTTTTACCTTGAAAGTAATTAACCCCTTTTTGCTTAGATCATTTAAATAGTCAATGATTTGATTTTTTGTTGGAACATCTTCCGGAAGATTGTATTTCCAAGAAATAAAAGAAGAAGTTAATACCTTGAATAAAGCTAAAAGAGTAATAGGATTTGCTAAAATAGCATTATTAATTTTCTGATGCAACGTACATATATAAGTAGTTTCACTTTTGACTTTTACCATTTCGTTTATTAAGCATTTATAAAACTCATCTACCATATTAATGTCCGTTGTACAAAATATTAAAAAGAAGTAATCTGAATTTGTAAGTTTACCATTTTTTGTATTTGGAATAGAAAAACCACTAATAAAATCTTTATTTGTTTCTTTTAATCTATCAATTAATAATTCATTAAATATTTTAAAATCAATATTCCCAGAAGAATCTGTATTTATTTCAGAATTAAATTTATCTACAGTAATTCCAAAAAAGTCTGCAACTTTTTGGATCAATTCTTTATTCCCTGTACCAATAATTCTTTTGAAGGCATTATAATTTACAAAAATCATTATATCTTTTAGTGAATAGATATATTCAGTATTTAGAATATTTATGAATAAATCCATATTAATCTGATTAGCAAAAGGGTCAGCAAAAATAAATCCCCATTTTGTTTCTTTTAGCATTTCGATCATTGATTCAGCAAATTCACACCAATCTCCTTTTTTGCATATAATCTCGATCTTTTCTTGCTTCTTCATGCTCTTTTTATAAGAACTTAAGTTCTGTTTTAACTTATTACATCTTACTTCATCAATTTCAGTAAAGAGACACTTATATTTGATAAAATCATTTATATAAGTAAATGAATCAATTGTTTCTAAAGCAATTAGTGGTGAACCCAGTTTCCCGTCTTCATGTATACCTTCACCTGCATATAGATCTACAAAAGCATACAAGTCTGTATCTTCACGCAAACGTGCAACCGATGAAATTGCCAAGGATTTTAAAAGAACTCTTTTTAAGACATTATGTTTTATTTCTGTATTTAATAATTCTTCGTTAAAATAACCATCTGACATAATATCTCCTATTTATATCTCACCGTTTTCATCAAAACATCATTCATTATTACTCCATCTGAGATCACAATAATATGCAAAGTTCACAAAACTAAAGTTTACAACGGTAAGACTGGAGTTAACTATTTAT
>JAOZPK010000160.1 GCA_029932755.1 Candidatus Cloacimonadota bacterium
CCCGGACCTGTATAAACAATTATTGTTACTGGCTTTTCCGGAAATGAAAATTCTTCATTAGTTTTCTTACATGATGTGAAAAAAAGCAGGGTTAATAAAAGAATAATCAATATTTTTTTCATAAGATCTCCGTTATTGGAAAACACTTTGCATAAAAACATTCTGCATAAAGAAAAGTGCAACATAAGCCAATATTGCAGATGCAAGTGGTGTTGCTACCCACCCCATACTTATCTGACTGAGCTTCTTGTAATTAATATTTCGTCCGCCTTTTGCCAAACTGATTCCCATCACTGAGCCAACAACAGCTTGCGAGGAAGAAACAGGAACCAAGGGAAATGCCGGTAAATGAAGGGAAGTTAGAAGATCGTGTAATCCTTGTGAGGCAAACAGGAATAAAGTTATCGAGCTTGCCAGAACAACTACTAATGCTGTAACAGGAGAAAGCTTAAATATCCCAGATCCAACCGTCATCATTACTTTCTTAGAATAAGTGAAAACACCAAAAGCTATTGCTATCCCTCCTAACAAGAATAATTGTTGAATAGAAGAAAGATGGAATAATCCCTCTATAGAAATATCTTTGAATGGTGAAGAATTAATGAAAACACCCATTACATTACCAATATTATTTGCACCCAAACTATAAGATCCAAATGCTCCTACAATCAATAATCCTATTCGTGTATAAGAATCCAAACGCATCAAATGAATTCTGGATTTTTCAACAATTCTCTTTGTTATATGAAAAAACAGAAATGCAAAAAGTGCAGATAAAATTGGAGAGAATACCCATGTTCCTATGATCTTATATAGTGAACTCATGCTTGTGGCTGTTTGTGAAAAGAAGTTCCAACCAATAATTGCACCAACAATAGCTTGAGATGTAGAAACTGGTAATCCGGCTTTAGTCATCCACATTACAGTTATTGCTGCCGCTAAAGCAACAATAAATGCACCGGCTAACTGATTCACTGCACCAAGTTTTCCTAAAGTATGAGAAGCACCTGCACCACTTACAACAGCTCCTAAAATTATGAAAATGCTGCATATTAAGGCTGCTGTTTTAAATTTTATCATTTTGGTGCCTACAGCTGTTCCAAATATATTTGCTGCATCATTTGCACCGAGTGACCAGCCCAAAAATAATCCACTTGATAAGAAAAATATTATTGTTAACATAAAATTATTCTCTCTAAATTAAGATCAGATCCTGCGCTTGATAGCGTAAACAGAAAGTCTTTCTGCTACAGATTCTGCTACATCTGAAACTGCAGCGATCTTTTCTGCAAAATATCTCATATGCACTTTATGACTGAAACGTTTGATCTCATCGCTATTAAAGGCACTTCTTTTTAAATGTTCTTCCACATCATCTGCTTCATGTTCATAAAAATGCACTTTATTCACGTAATCACTGACCATGCCGATCTCTCGAAAGAAAGCTCGAGCTGCTTTCACTACTTCTTCTACTGTTTTGGAGGATAGTTCAGAAAGTTCGATGAAGTCGCTTTTTAGGAATTCAGGGATTTCGGGATTTTCTATGGAGAATTGTTCCAGTACTTTCTCACAGATATCAACGATGTCATCAAGAGTTTCTAAAAGACCTAAAACATCCCCACGAGATTCAGGGATCAACATATATGTATAAAGTTTGTGTTTAATGTCACGTCGAATATTATCTGCATCACTTTCTAGATCTGTAATATCTTTATAATTCTTCTCGAATTTATCTTTCTTACCGATTACATATGCTTTTACACCTTCCTGAAAGATCAAGCCTGCAGTGGTTACTCGATCTAGAAAACCATCAATATCTCCTTCCAGTTGTTTAGATTTGCTATTAAAAAACTTTGGCATAATAATCTCCTATGTCCCTTATTTTAAATATTTATCAAACATTAAACCATGACGTAAACCACGATCACTAATAGTAAAAGAATCAATCTTGAAAATTTCCATGATAGTATTAATTATTCCAGCTCCTGCCAATATCACATCTGCTCTTTTAGGCTGAAGTCCTGGAATTTGTTTTCTTTCTTCGATAGTTTTATTTTTATATAAGTCGATTTGTTTTTTTACTTCTTCTAAAGACATTTGAGAACCTTGAATTATTTTAGGATCGTATTTAACCAGTTTGTGCATAACCGCGCCCATGCTGGTTACTGTTCCACCAATTCCAATTAGATAATCTGCTCCTTTATCAGTGATCTTCTTGCTGAAAAAAGCCATCATATAATCTTGCATTTTCTTCAATTCAGTATTTGTTACAGGATCTGAAAGTAAGAATTCTTCTGTAGGGTGGACTGCACCTAAATTTAAGCTGATACGATTGTTTAGATTTGCTCCTTTTCCAAAAATAAATTCTGTGCTGCCACCACCGGTATCAAAAACAACAACGTTTTTATCTGTGTTTCCAATTGTGGATAATACTGCCAGATAAGACAATCTTGCTTCTTCTTCTCCTGGGATCACCTTAATAACAAGCCCTAATTCATCTTTTACTTTTGTTAGGAAGACATCGCTGTTCTTTGCCGTTCGTAAGCACATTGTACCAACGGCAGTGATCTCTTTTACATTCTCTTCTTCAGCACTTTTCATGAATTCACGTAATGCATTAATATTTCTATTCATCGCATCATCTGAAATAATCCCTGTCTTTAGAAGCCCTTCACCCAATCTTGAAATATTATTTGTATCAATGATTGTTGTAGATTCCCCATTTTCAATTGAAAATAGAAAAAATTTGATCGAGTTTGTCCCGATATCTAATATTGCATATTTATCCATTATTACATCCTTGTGTTAATAAACCCAATTATTCAATATTTAAATCCAAAAGTTCGTTTCATTGCTTTTATATAATTTACATTTTCGTACTCGGTTAATCCTAATTTTTCTACAGTTTTTAAAACTACTTCCATATCTGCATGTTCAACAGCAATAGTTTTAGTTTCAAACTCGTTAAATTTAACTTCTGCAATTTCTACAATTGCATCATCGATTAAATAACCATGACGGTTTTTTTCAACATTTATCATTTTCAAATTAGGATTCTTTCCGATCAGATCTTCAATATATTCTTCATATGAATATGCATCTTTATCAAGGTAAGGCATTTGCAATCCAAAAGCTTTATAAACAAGTGCAAGGTCATTAATATGGATAGGAAATGCCGATTTTGCCAGAACTGTCCATTGTTCCAAACCAGTTTTTTCGCTAATTCTAATCGGTGATTTTATATCCATTAATTCATCTCGGATCTTTGTATTATCATTGCTGTTCTTTGATAAAATATAGATCTCTTTACTCTCTCTATGACGTGCATTTCCAAATTCTTTTATGTTTTTCTCACCTTTAGAAAGGTCGTCTCCAAAAGTTCTCCATTCCCATCTGGGTATGATTTTTTCCATTATTATGCCTCTTTACTTTTATTTATTTTCTCAATTTTCTTTTTAGCATCAGCTATTTTCTCCCAGTTGCCTTCCCATTTGTTAAATAAAACCAAAGAACCAATTTCTAATATCTCTTTGAGCTTAGGCTCCTTAATAGCATAGTGAACATTTCTCCATTTCTGCTCTTTAATCAGATAAGCGCCTTCGTGTAATATTTTTAAATGGGCAGATAAAGTATTTTGGGGAATTCCAATTTTTTCTGAAAGTTCGGTTACCGTTAATGAATCGTTTTCCATCAAAGTATAAATTATTTTAATTCGTATTTCATTAGAGATAATATTGAATAATTTTGATAATTTTAAGATCACGAAATCATCTATCATATATCCTCCTATTCCTCATATGAGGCATATCTGATATGATAAGATGATAAGTCAAGAAATTAATTTTATTTTTTGTTAATTTAATATAAAATAAATAGATATATTACTTCTATCAGACAAAAAAATCTGGACAAAGTAACTTATGAAATCTTTTTGACACTGAAAAAAATCAACAGGAGACAGTATGGTAACGAAAGAAGAGAAAGTCGTAGAACCTGAAAAGGTTAAGAACGCTTCCGAAGAGAAGATTGATCCAAAACCAACCCAAAATGAGGAAATGGCAACTGAAAAACCAGAAGAAACAAAGGAAGAACCTCAAATTGAAACAAAAGAAGAAATTAAAGAAGAA
>JAOZPK010000048.1 GCA_029932755.1 Candidatus Cloacimonadota bacterium
TTGATAAACTTTTACAGGAAGAAGCAATATTGGTAAATGGCAAACCTGTAAAAAAAAATTATAAACTTTCTCATTCCGATATTATAACAATTAAAGTTCCAGAGAAAAATGAATTAGAGATAAAACCACAAGATATTCCAATAGATATTATTTGGGAAGATGATGATATTGCGATTGTGAATAAACCTGTTGGATTAATCGTTCATCCGGGAGCTGGTGTACAAGACGGAACACTGGTAAATGCTTTAATGTTCCATTTTAATGAAAAACTTTCTATTCAGCACGATCCGCTAAGACCAGGTGTTGTTCATAGATTGGATAAAGATACCAGCGGACTTATAATCGTTGCTAAGAATGATAGAGTGCATTCACTACTTTCACGAATGTTTCAAGACAGAACAATAAAGAAAACATATCTGGCAATTACTGTAGGAGTTCCCGCAAAGGCAGAAGACACAATTAAAACGCTAATTGGAAGAAGCAAGAAAGATAGAATAAAAATGACTGTTACAACAGATGGCAGAGAAGCAGTTACACATTACAAAATTATTAAATATTTCGATTTCTTCTCGCTGGTAGAAGTTGAACTGGAAACCGGTAGAACCCATCAGATCCGTGTTCATTTCTCTCATATAAACTGCCCGATCTTGGGTGATAATACATATTCAACATTAAAACGAACTCTCAGTATTGTGCCATTTCATTATCAGAAAAAAGTAAAATATCTACTGGCAAATCATCTTAAAAGGCAAGCACTTCATGCTTACAGACTGGAGTTCGAACATCCGATCACTAAAGAAATTGTAAAAGCAGAAGCACCGATTCCGGAAGACATAAAATACACAATAAACTGGCTTGAGAAGTATTTTGTTACTGAGTGATAAAATGATTTTACTTAGAATTATCTAGTTTGATTTTTATTCAATGTATTTAAGGACATTTTATATGAAAGAATCTAGGAAAAAGTTTGAAAAATACTTAATGAAATTTGAAACTGATATTACAAATTTGAATTCTTGTTTTCAGTTATTTGAACATTTAAATAAATCTTTATCTTCAAGAAGGAAAGAAATGGAGATTGCTAAATGTTTTTTTACTATTATCTTAAATTCTTTATTAACTAATATTATTATTACAATTTGTAGATTATATGAAAATTACGATGGAAAGAAAAGATCAGAAATTAATCTAAATAGATTTTTAAACTTCATTGAACAAAATAATAAGATGATATTTCCTAAAAGTATTAAATATAAAATTATAAATGAGGATAAAGAAAAAATTAAAAAACAAGAAACTACACTTGAAAAAATATTCGTATGGCGTGATAAATACTTGGCTCATACTGATAACAAATATTTATTAAATTTTACACAATTAAGTGAAGATAATCCCATTAATTTTGACGAATTACAAAGTTTAATTGAAATTGCTAAAGAAACTGTAAATAAATATTGTAAATTGTATAAAAATGATTTTATAATATTTGATATTGTTAATGTTTATGATATAGATAATATTTTTTATTCTCTAACAAAAGAATTAAAAAATAGTTAATTTGATAAAATAATGATTTAATAAAATTTAGCTCTCATGTTATATGAATAAATCATAGATTAGATGATCCCCATTATAAATTAGTAATGCAAAACCTTAATTATTGACAAAAAGAGTTGTAAAATTTGATTAAACATAGAATAGATTATTGGAGAACGAATGGATTGTAATAATCAGAGCAGAAATATGGAAAACTGTAATTGCTCATATCCTTGCAGTAAGAAAGGGATCTGCTGTGAATGCATTAGTTATCACCGATCCATGAATGAGCTCCCTGCTTGTTATTTCCCAAATGTAACAGAGAAAACATATAACCGTTCAATTGACTATTTTATTGAATTATATCAACAGGGAAGGATATAATGTTCATTATCAAACCTCTAATTTTCATTATTGTAAATATGCTGTTTGGTTTTCTCTATGTTTTTATAATCAAGTTTTTTTTGTTTATACCTTCTAAAAAGATAAAAGTTTTTGGAAAACACATTCCATTCACACCCGCTTTTGTATATCGTAAAAAGATATGGCTGATCAAGAAGATCAAGAAAATGGTAAATGATTACATCAACGATACAAAAGATGATACAGACGGTTCACGCATTACAAAGTGGGAACACAAAGTATTTCATAAAACGTGGGATAAGATCACTTTTATGGATGATGTTAGTTTCATACCAAAATCTATAAAGAACAATTTCAGGCATTTTATTGCAACAATAATATTTGAGATAGTGAAGCAGTTCCTGCGTACATTTATTCCATATTTAATGGAAAAATATGAAGTAAATAAATATATCGAATTACTAAATACGAAACTTGATGTGGATATTATAAAGGAATATTTTAATAAATATGTCTATAAATATGTTTTATTGTTTGTATTGGCAATTCACTTCCTTATTGGTTTGGGAAATATGCTGATCTATCTATGCGTAAAATAGGATTTATTAATGAATAGAAATCATGTAATTTTCATATTAATACTAACAATTGTTGGTTTGATATTCTACCCTGTATATATAAAAAATAGTGAATTACCAGAGAGTTTGGGATCTGAAAACGTTTCGGAAGATATAGAAAATAAAAGAGTTAATGATAAAGATTTGAAAACAGATAAAGTGTATTCATCAAGAAAAAATGCAATAACAAATGCTGCCGGGATAGTGGAACCAGCGGTGGTAAGTGTTAACGTTATCAAAACACAAATAGTTAAACGCCGACGCAGTTTCTTTTTTGGTTTCTACGATGAAGTTCCCTACAGCATTCAGGGAATTGGTTCCGGTGTAATATTTTCTGTTGATGGATTCATTCTCACAAATGCACATGTTGTTGAAGGTGCAACAGAAATAAAGGTCATCCTTACCGATACAAGACAATTTGATGCTAAGATTATTGGAATAGATACAACCCATGATATTGCTGTGATCAAGATTGAGGGGAATGACCTTCCATTTGCTAAATTCGGTGATTCGGATAATCTGATAATTGGAGAATGGGCAATTGCTCTTGGAAACCCGTATGGATTCTTGATAAAAGACAGCAAACCA
The DNA here is from genome assembly GCA_029932755.1 of Candidatus Cloacimonadota bacterium. Taxonomy (GTDB): domain Bacteria; phylum Cloacimonadota; class Cloacimonadia; order Cloacimonadales; family TCS61; genus Tenebribacter. Next base: position 3,105 of record JAOZPK010000048.1, read on the forward strand.
AGTGTATCAGTTGGTGTAATTTCAGCGATAAACAGAGACTTCGCAGAAAATAAAGATGGAAAGATCTACCGCCACATGGTTCAAACTGATGCCGCAATAAATCCGGGGAACAGCGGAGGACCACTTGTTAATATTTATGGTGAAATAATTGGTATTAATACTTTCATATTCTCAGAATCGGGTGGAAATATCGGCATTGGTTTTGCTATTCCGGTAAATGCAGTGAAGAAATCTGCGCGAGAATTAATTGAATTTGGGAAGATACGTTCGATCTGGTTTGGGTTCAGGGTTCAAGAACTTAATCAACTCATTGCTTCCCACCTTGAACTTAAAAGTCTTGACGGGGTTTTGGTTAATTATATTCAAAGGAAGAGTCCCGCAGCAAAAGCCGGATTAAAAGAAGGAGACATAATCATAGAGATCAATGGCAATACCATCAAAGATACTCGTGATGCGGAACTTGTTGTTTCTGATATTTCGGTTGGTGATGAAATTGAGATCGGAATTTTACGTAATAAAAAGGCATTGAAACTGAATTTAAAAGCTGTAGAGTATAAATAATAATATTAAGTTTAATCTAAAAGATAAAATATAGGAGAAGTGATGAAAAAAGTTTTTAGTCGTACAATTATAGTTATATTAATTATTCTTATAGGTGGTTGCAACGTTTCTAAAGGTAAGAAAGATAGATCAAAATTTGGTGGAAAGGCTAAGAATCACAAAGTTGAACTTGGAACTATAGTTATTAAACTAGAAGAAACAGGTGAAATTCAGCCAATTAGAGAGATAGAGCAAAAATCGCAAGTTAGTGGAGAACTAGTTAAATTCTATGTTGAAGAAGGAGATTATATTAATAAGGGTGATCTTATCGCAGAAATAATACCAGATTTTAATCAAGCAGAGGCGATCCTGAGAGTTAATAGTAATTTAAAATTGGCGGAGATCGAACTGGAAAATTCAAGAGAGAAATATAATAAAAGAAAAGCTCTTTATTCAGATAATTATATTTCAGAAACTGAACTCGATAAATACAAAGATGCATATACAACTGCCCAGATAAGCTATGATTCTGCTTTACAGCAATATGAACTTATAAAAGAAATTGAATCGGATAATAATCTATCAAAATTATTTTCAACTGCTTCCGGAACTATTATTCAAAAACCCGTAGAAGAGGGTGAGATGGTCGTATCAAGTTCAGGCTCATATTCTGCCGGTACTGTAATCCTTAAACTTGCTGATCTTAGCAGAATGATCGTGAATGCCAGGATCAATGAAGTTGATATTTCAAAGATTGAAAACGGAATGAAAGTAAATATTCAAGTCGATGCATATCCTTATGAAAATTTTGATGGGAAAATTACAAAAATAGCTGCAATGGCTATAAGCTATAACAATGTTAAGGTTTTCCCAGTTGAAATTGAACTGGAAGAAGTTGATGAAAGATTAAAACCAGGGATGACAGCTAATATAACGATTATTGGTGAAGAGAGAAAAGATATTGTTGTAATTCCAATTCGCTGTATTTTTTCTGATGATGAAGGGAATGATATCGTTTATCAAGTTATTAATGATACAATTGGAGCTGGCAATGTTGTGAAAACCGGGATAAATAATTTCCAACAGGTTGAGATAATTGAAGGAATTGCTGTTGGAGATACGATTTCAACAAAAGAACCCGAATCAAAGAAAGATAGTAATATAAAAATTAGGTTTAATAAATAATCATTAATTCGTAACATATTTCTGCATGCTGAATTATACAGAATTAGGAGGATGATCATGCTACGCAAAACTGCAATTTTTATTTGTTTATTTTGTGTTTTTTGTATTGTCAATGCTCAAAACCTGATTGAAAGCATAGATCTTGTTCAAACAGAAGATAATATTATTAATATCTATCAGAATGACGACACAGGTGAGATTTTCCGGCACTATTCAAATAGAATAGATCCTTCAATATTAGATCTGGGAGTTGCAAGAGACTTATTAGCTGAAAATGTTCAGGAAGGAATAATTTGGGAAAAGGGGAAGAAGATACCTTTTTCTAAGGGTGAGCACTTTTTAGCTACAAATAATGACTTTATATTAACTGTAAAAGATTTTTGGGATATAGAAAAAGAAGATTTTATAAAAGAAGTAAGAAGATATTCGATAATCCATAGGTCTCTGCTTGAATCTGAAGAAAAGCTTCAAATTTCAAAAGATCATGAAATAATTATGCTTAAGAATGGGAATTTCATTATTTCAAATTATTCCGAAAATTATGGAACTGAGTTTAAAATATATTCCAATAAAATGAAGCTGTTGGAAACATATAATCCTTTTATGTTGGGATTTAGAAATATTCAATTTGCTGAGAATAATAATATCCTAATAGTTGTGATCTATCCCACAAAAACTCATCAAAGCAATAAATTAAAAATGTTGTTCATCAATACAAAAAATGGATACGTGCTACGCGAAAAAGAAATATATAATAATTTTTCAACTAAGAAAATCTTTGCAATTAATGACCTTTTTATCCTATACGGTGCAGGTTGGGTCAATGCATTTACTACGGATGGTAAATTGAAATGGGATAGAACATTTGATAATCCTGTATCCATCTTTGACGGAGATCAGGGAAAATTTATATACGTTGTAACTGTGGAAAAGATATACTGTCTTAAAAAGAAGAATGGAAGCATAAAATGGTCTAAGAAGATCTCTAAATATTATGAACTTAATTTAGGGAAAATGCTGGAAGATGTTGTAAATATTGATGTCATTCCACTTGGGATCTATAGTCTTTATAATGGAGCTGAGATCGGAGTGATCATTGGACAAAAAAAAGGCACAATTGGCAGAAGTAATTTAAAACATAAGATAATTTTATTCCGATTAGATAAAAAAGGAGAATTACTGGGCCAGATAGATCTTGCAACAAAAAGCGAAATCGTTAAGTTGATATCTATCAATGGAACTTTTAAAGTTATTACCGATAACTTTGTAAAAACCTATTCTAGGTAGTTCTATAAAAATAAGTATATAAAAATCAAATTAGTAATTATAATAATTTTTTCAATATTCCTGTATCTATATCAACAATGTTCATTTCGACTTCAGCTTCTGCCAGCAATTCCTGAGCAAGTTTATCCTCATAAGGTTCAGAGATATAGATAGTTTTTATCTCAGCATTAATAAGGATCTTTGAACAGATAACACAGGGTTGATTTGTACAGTAAAGAGATGCTCCCCGGATGGATGTCCCATTAATAGCAGCTTGAATTACAGCATTTTGCTCAGCGTGAACACCACGGCATAATTCGTGTCTTTCACCTGAGGGAACATTTAATTGATCGCGAAGACATCCGGTAATCGCGCAATGTCTAATATGTTTAGGCGCACCATTGTACCCGGTAGACAGGATTTGATTATCCTTTACAATTATTGCTCCAACATGTCTACGTAGACATGTTGAACGTTTTCCTGCCAGATACGCCATCTCCATGAAATATTGATGCCAGCTTGGTCGGTTTTCCATTTATTACCTCTATTTATTATTTTATTGTTTTTTTATTTTCTCATCGCGTACTAATTCTGCCTGAGATTTTCGTAAGTAATATGGTTCTAATTCCGCAATTCTTTCAAAATCAAATATAGGGATATTACTTTTGAGTGCTATACTTATCAATGTAGAGGCTAAGGGGATATTTTGATGTTCCAAACAAAATGTATGATCAATCCCACTTTCTAAAATTTCTTTTTTAAATTCCTTTGCGCCATCACCTACAATAATTACCGGTTCTTTTATCTTTTTAAAAAATTCTGCCGGTTTTGCGTTAGTTTCCGGTATAATCAATTCCAACTTAGTTGAATACAGTGCAGCATAAACTTCTGCCATTCTCGCATCTATAAGTGCAAGAATGTTCCTACTTGAATCAGCTACATTATTTGCTAAAAGCTCAAGAGTGTTAATTGGAAGTAAAGGGATATTCTGAGCCATACAAATTCCTTTAGCTGTGGCAAGTCCAATTCTTACGCCGGTAAAAGATCCAGGTCCATTAGCAATTACAACTAAATCAATATCAGGAATTCCAATTTTAGAGTTTTTAAGTCCTGCATCAATCTGTGGCAGTAAACGCTCAGAATGAGTGATTTTAATATCTAGATGATTAATGTATGAAATGTGATCTTCTTTATAAATTGCAATACTGCCGGAACTTGAGGTTGTGCTTAGTGCAAGTACGTTCAAATTATTCTCCCAATTTTATTTTCTGTTACAGTCTTTTTTCTAAAAATGCTCAAGTCAAGAAAAAGTAATTTAAAATGATATTCTTATAAATCAATCTGTCGTTGGTAAAGTGTTTCATACTAGATCTTATAAAAATTAGCTTTACTTGCAAACCCCATTTCATCAAATTTGCTCCAAAATAAGAACTGGAGAATGGATGAAGAAATCAACGAAGAGTAAAATAGAATTTTTCTTTTTTAAATTTTTCATCAATATATTTAAAACCTTTCCATACAAATTTACCAGAACATTTCTTGCTAAGCTTTTTGTATTTGGTGCTAGCATATTCAATATTCGTAAATCCTTAGCAAATGAGCAGCTTAAAATGGTTTTTCCTGATAAATCTGATAAAGAGATAAAAAATATTATCAAAAAAATGTATTATCATATGGGTTTAACAACAGCTGAATCATATTTTGGTGATAAAGAAAAACTATTTAAAACGTGTGAAGTACAGGGTTGGGAGAATCTAAAGAATGCTGTAGGAGGGGGAAAAGGTGTGATATTGGCTACCGGTCATTTTGGAAATTGGGAACTTGCCGGTAAATATATTGCAGCACAATATGATTTAGCTGTTGTTGGTAAAAGACAGAGGAATAGATACTTTGATGAATATACAAATGCACTGCGGTTAAAAGATAAAGTTATCGTTATAAATAAAAAGAATGCCCTTAGACCGATTCTCAAAATGTTAGGAGAAGGTTATATTGTAAGTTTATTAATGGATCAAAATGCAGGGCGAAATGGTGTGTTAACAGATTTTTTAGGGCATAAGGCTTCCACATTTGTCGGTGCTGCCAAGATTGCTATAAAAACTGGATGTCCAATTGCTCCTGCTTACGCAATTAGAAACGATGATGGAAGCCATTTGTTCATTTGCGAAGAGATTATTTCTACTGAAGGATTTACAAACAGTTTAGAAGATATCACAAAATTAACAGAGATTATTTCTAAGAGAATTGAAAAATATATTTACCAATATCCTCATTTATGGTTCTGGGTACACAAACGCTGGAAAGGGCGTAAAAAAGCCAGAAAGATATAATGCTTTACAATAAAGTTAAATTGCAAACATTTGCCAATAAGGAGTAGTTTTGAAAAGATATGTTTTCGTTATAATAATGCTTGCTTTTTCAATGCTTAATGCTGTTGATTATCATACTGCATCAGGTAATAACGTGAAGCCTTCAGTGCGGGATACACTTATTTATTATCATACAAATACAGATGACCAGCATTGGTATGGAAGCGATAGTTGGGCAGTTAAGTTTGAATTCAATGAATTATATCCTGAAATTGATTCCCTCTCCTTCGAAGCAGAAGGTGCAAATATATTCATACCAGGAAGTTCCGGTTCAAATTCCTTAACTATCAAACTATGTGAAGATAGATATGGTCAACCTCTTACTCATCCTGATAGTTTATTATTCATGCAAACTTTGCAAGTTTCTGAGATACAGTATCAAAATTGGAATTACATTCCATTTTCTAATACTATTACCGACACAACTTTATGGCTTGTTGTAGATTATCCAACAAATTCTACTAACCAGTTCATCTCAGCTTCTGCAATTGGAGGTATGCAAAGTTATTTTTTAAATAATGGTTACTACTACAATATGTTTGCCATTAGTTATGATTCGGAATTTCTTTTTAGTCTTCAGGGCAGATTTTTAACTGATGGAACAGATCTGGATTTTGTATCAATCAATTGGGAAGGTGAATTTCTACCGAATAGTTTTTTATACCCGATAATTACAATAAAGAATAATTCTGATATTCCGGTCTCAGGGAGTTATATTCTTCCTTTATTGGAAGATCCAAATGGTGAAATTGAGCTTATTTACGCCGCAGATAGTACATCTTGCCAACAAATTGATTTACCGGTACTTAATGCAAATGAAATTTATGTATTTAATTTAAGTGATAGTCTTATGTATATACTTCCGGATAGAGCTTCTCAATATCAATTTGAAGCTGAGCTATTTTGTGAAACAGATAGTTTAACACAGAATAATTCAATTGAAGATGAATTTCAAATTTATGTTGGACAATTGGATAAACTTTTAATCGAGAATGCCGTGCAATTAAATAATTCAAACTCTAATAATATCTGGTCTGCCCAGGCATCAATTCTGGATACTTCAAATTGTATTTCTGTAAATTATTTTGCCGATCTTAATGATGAACCGTTTTATAATGATGATTCTTATGAAAGATTTCATTATTATGATTTAATGGGATTTCCTGCAACTATTATCGGTGGTAGTGAAAAGTTACTGGGTTACACCACGGGATATTCTACTCAATTAACAGAACTTTACAATGCTGCACTTTTAAATAAAACATTTATCAATAATGATACCTGCTTTGCTCTTTATAACGATTTAGGAAATGTTGGCTTCAGTTACGAATTAGAAAACATAGAAACTCTACTTTTTGATGATTTTATTAATGATCTAACATTGCGAGTTGGAGTGATTGAAAATGTTGAGAATGTACCGGGTATACCTGCTGATACGAATATACCAGTTTTTACATATTTAATTGCTGAAGTGGATGCATCTCAATTTTTAGATGGTTTAACCATTTCTGATACTGTCCTTTTTAATATGAATGATGACTTTGAGATTATAACTGGTGATACGGATAATTGTGATATTATTTACTGGCTTCAAAATGATGAAACAAAAGAGGTCTTTCATGTGAACAAACTTCCATTCACAGAATTCCAGCCTGGGCTTGTTAACCTGGATGAGGATGAAATTCCTAATACTGATCATCGTTTACTTATCTTTCCAAATCCGTGTAAAACTACAGAAACAATGAATATTTTCTTCTCTCTTACGAATACGATCCAATCTGCTGAATTAAAGATATATAACATAAAAGGACAATTAGTGAAAAAAATAACACAAGAACCAGCATCAAGGAACGTTTCTTTTATTTGGAATGGGAAGGATCATTTTAATAAGCAAGTTTCCAGTGGGATATATCTAATGCAGATTAAAGCGGAAGTTAATGGTAAAGAATATAAATTCAATAAAAAAAGTTTATTGATAAGGTGAAAATGAAGAATAAAAATATATTTGATAAAAAATACTTTGAGCTGACTGGGTGTGTTCATAATCATACTGGGTATTCCTTTGATGCACAAGTGAGACTTAGTAAGATAATTAAAGTAGCTAAAAAAAATGAATTGGATTACATTACTATAAACGATCATCATACAATGGCTGCACGAGAAGATGAAGCAGTTAATAAAGAAACTGATCTTATCGTGATTGTTGGTGCTGAAATTAACGATCCCCAGAAGAATAATCACTTTCTGGTTTTTAATACTGATGAAATAATACAGGGCAAGGAAGCAAAAGAATATGTTCAGCATTATGCTGAGTCGGAAGCAATAAGCTTTATTGCACATCCTTTTGAAAAGAGAGCCTCTAAACGATTTAGAAAATATATTTGGACGGATAAGAAAAATGATAATTTTGATGGAATTGAGATTTGGAATTATCTTTCGGAATGGATCGGGAAACTGAATCCAAAACTAAATGGATTATTCTTTGTTCTATTTCCATCTTTGTTTGTGAAGAAACCACTCCGTGAAACCTTGGATTATTGGGATGAATTAAATAATGCGGGGAAGAGAAGATCAGCAATTGGTAGTGTGGATGCTCATTCTGAACGAATAGAAAAATTTGGTTTTAAATTAGAATTTCTTACTCACAAAACATTGTTTCGTTCAATTCGTACAAATGTTCTTATTCCTGAAGATGCCCAAATTGATCAGCAGAATATTTTGAAAGCTTTGAAAAATGGTAATAGCTACATCGTAAATTATAAAGTTGGGAATCCATACGACTTTTATGCAGGTATTGCTTCATCAAAAGACAAAAGCGCTATCTTTGGTGAAGAATTACAATTTACTGAGAATATGTATTTTTATTTTAAACTTCCTAAAATTGCCAGAGTAAAACTTTATAGAAATGGCAAGAAGATCGTCTCTAAACTTGATGAAAAAGGAAGATTTGAAATCAAACAAAAAGGGAATTACAGACTAGAAATTTATAGATTCGGTTACGGGTGGATCTTTACAAATAATATTTATGTAGTATAGGAAGGAAAATATGAGTAAAATTTTTGTTAATGAACTAAAAGATCATCTGAATAAGGAAATCATCAGCAATTTTCTGGTAACAGAAAAAATTCTGCGTGAAGGTGCAAAAGATTTTTTTATTAGGCTTAAATTGGCTGATAGTTCGGGTTCAATTGCCGGCAACGTATGGAATAATGCAAAAGCTGTCGCTGAGAAATTTGAAGAAGGTGATGTGATTCAGGTTAAAGGTTTTATAATCACATATAAAGCTCAACTTCAAGTTACAGTAAATAAAATAAAGAAAGTACCTCAAGAAGAATATGATCTAAATGATTTTTTAGAGACAACATCAAAAGATATGAATAAGCTATCGGATAAACTATTTGAATATATAGATAGCATACATAATAAATATTTAAAAGAGTTGTTAACAAATATATTTGAAGATAAAGAATTTTTTACAAAATTCGGGCAAGCACCGGCAGCTAAAGGCTGGCATCATAATTACATTGGAGGGTTATTGGAACATACAATATCTGTTACAGGCTTATGTGACTATGCCTCTCATAATTATAAAGTTGATAGAGATTTATTGGTAAGCGGAGGTATCCTGCATGATATAGGAAAAGTCTTCGAATATCAGGTAGTTCCAAATATTGAATTCACTCCAGTAGGAAGATTAGTTGGGCATATTCCGCTTGGGGATAATTTCGTTGCAGATAAGACAAAAGAGATCAATAATTTCCCTACTGATCTTCTCATGAAATTGCGTCATTTGATCCTTTCTCATCATGGTGAATATGAAATGGCATCGGCCAGACTTCCGCAAACATTAGAAGCTACAATCCTTCATCAAGCAGATAACTTTGATGCACAGGCAATTGGTGTGCAGCAGCTAAAAGACGCAGTTACAGATGAAAATGCACTTTGGACTGAATTTGATAGATTAAACAGTAGATTTTACTATATCAAATAAAATATGTTTCAAACATCTGTATTAGCAAGTGGCAGCAAAGGGAACTCGATCCTGATAAGAACAAAAAGTACGAAAATACTTCTTGATGCAGGACTAAGCGGTAAGAAAATAACAAATTTTATTCAAAGTATCAAATTGGATGAAAATAAATTGGATGGAGTTGTTATCAGCCATGAACACAGTGACCATATCCGTGGAGCCGGTATCATTTGCCGTAAATTACAAATTCCGCTTTATATTACTAAACCTACTTATGAAGTATGTCGGGAGCGTTTAGGAAATTTACCGGTTGGTGTAATTTACTTTGAAAACGGATCATCATTTACAATCGGAAATATTGAGATTAGGGCATTTCGATCTTCACATGATGTAATTGACGGAAGTAATTTCACTCTTAAAAAAGTTGGAGATGATACCAGAAAATTAGCAATTGCAACCGATCTTGGCTTCAGCTCTTTTTTGATGATAACGCAACTAAAGAATTCCACTTCTATAATTCTAGAAAGTAACCATGATATTAAAATGCTTATTAATGGATCATATCCACCGCACTTAAAACAACGTATAAAAAGTAAACAAGGTCATCTTTCCAATGAACAAGCCGTTAATGTAATAAAAGAAGTTTATCATCCAGGATTGAAGAATATAATTCTTGCGCATCTGAGCGAGGAAAATAATCTTCCCGCTAAAGCAGAGAAGCTTATGAGAGATTATTTGCATAGTATAAATCATGATCTGCAGATTATTGTTGCTTCACAGTATAAATCAACAAAATTAATAGATGTGTAATTTAAAAGTAAAAGGAAAAAAATGTTAATTTCAATAATATTATTATTATTTGGATTTGTGATAGTTGTAAAGGGTGCAGATTTCTTAATTGATGGTGCGTCATCGCTTGCAAAGAAGATGTCCATTTCGGAAATTGCAATCGGACTCACAATAGTTGCTTTTGGTACTTCAGCTCCTGAGCTTATTGTGAATATATTTGCCAGTATTGGTGGACATCACGAGATTACATTTGGAAATATTTTAGGAAGTAATATCTTCAATATTCTCATGGTTCTAGGAGTTGCCGGTATAATCTCAACGATAGTAGTTCAAAGAAATACAATTTTAAAAGAAATACCATTTTTGCTTATAGCTACTTTGTTAGTGTTTGGCCTGGCACTATGGAATTCTGATCTTTCACTTATTGATGGTTTTATTCTTCTTGCATTTCTAATTGTCTTTTTCATTTATGTTATTACGTTTCTTAAAACTAAAACCCTATTAGGGTCAGATATAAAAGAACGTTCATATCTAGTTACAATTCTCATGATGATATTTGGTATGATTGGACTATTTTTTGGTGGAAAATTTGTGGTTGATAATGCTGTGATAATTGCACGACATTTTGAAGTGAGCGAGAAATTTATCGGGCTTACAATTGTTGCTTTAGGTACATCTCTTCCGGAACTGGCAACTTCTACCATAGCTATTACAAAAGGTAGGAATGATTTAGCAATTGGTAATGTGATTGGCTCAAATCTTTTTAATATTCTGCTTGTTTTGGGAGTAAGTTCGATTATTGCTCCGATTCAATATGATATTGCACTAAATATTGATTTTATTTTTCTTTGTGTTATCACGATCATGCTATTTATCACAATGTTTATTGGTAAGAAACATAAACTCACTAAGATAGAAGCAGTATTTTTTATAATTTTATATATTGCATATTTAGTATTTATATTTTATAGAAAGTAGGAAATGAATATTGAATGATAACTGATATAAGATTTTAGAAGTGGAGAAATTTAATGCAAAAATTGTTAATATTAAATTGCACTTTAGCTAAGGCTGGTATAGAAAGATTAAACAATTTGTTTACCAGTATTTTTGAGAAATATGATATTGATTTTGAAATTTTCCACTTAACCGATACAATTGAAAATATTAATGAATTTTCTCATCTTATAATTAGTGGCTCTGCACTTCTTGCTTCGCAGAAAAATGAGAACGACAATAGATTATACGACATTATTCAACAATTTAATAACAAAAGCATTCTGGGAATATGTTATGGTCATCAAATACTGGCAAAAGCATTAATGAAGAAAAATGTTTGCCGCAAAAGCAGCACACCGGAATTGAGTTGGCGAAAAGTTGAATTAGTTTCCAATTCAATATTTGAGGGTATTTCCAAACCTGTGTTTTATGAATCACATCTTGAGGAAGTGTTTGGTTTGACCGATGATTTTACAATTATTGCATCAAATTCTAATTGTGATATTCAAGGTTATCAATATAGAAATCTACCTATCTGGGGTGTACAGTTTCACCCTGAAATTACATTTACGTTCGGTCAACAATCTATAAAGAATAAACTTGCCAACTACGAATCAATGAGAAGGTTCTTTAAAAATGAATTGGATAATCCTGAATATATTGAACAAAACTTCAAGATCTTTGAAAATTTTATAAATCATTAAAAAATAAGTTTTGAATAATAGAGTGTTTTGTCATCCTGAGTTCTGCGATAGCAGAGTATCGAAGGATTAAAATAAATAATCAATTTATTCACTTCGATACGTCGTTTCACTCCTACTCAGTGTGACAAATTATAAGCCCAATAGTAATTTACAAAAGGAGATAATATGAAAAAAAAGTATTTAGTTCTATTAACGGTGATCTTATTGGTCATTAACGG
>JAOZPK010000049.1:0-4536 GCA_029932755.1 Candidatus Cloacimonadota bacterium
TTAAAGCATCGCATCGATTTTGCTAGCTATTTTATCCTTACTAACAAGCCCAATAACTTGAGATGCTACCTTACCATCTTTAAAGAAAAGTAGTGTAGGAATAGACATAATCTGATATTGTGCAGCAATAGCAGGACTTTCATCAATATTCAATTTTACAGCTTTAATTTTCCCATCATATCCAGCAGCAACACTTTCTAGTATTGGTGTAAGTGCTTTACAAGGTCCGCACCAAGGTGCCCAAAGATCGATCACGACAGGAATATCTGATTTCAAGACTTCTTGTTCAAATGTATCCGCATTAATCTCCAACATTTTCTCTCCTATCCTATTATAGCCAAAATATCAGATCTGGAAATTATCAATAATTTTTTATCTTCAATATCTACTTCGGTTCCACCATATTTTGCATATAATATTTTATCACCGATCTTAACCATTTCCTGTAATTCTTCATCAGTTCCAACAGCAATGATCTCTCCGATCTGTGGTTTCTCTTTGGCAGTATCAGGAATGATGATCCCGCCAACATTCTTCTCTTCTTGTTCTGTTACTTCGATAACTACACGGTCATCAAGTGGTTTTAATTTCATAATATCCTCCAACTTTTTTTTATATTAAACTAATCTTTTTTTTATAATTAGCAAACCCTTTTTTGGATTGCCAGTTTTTTGAGTCAATAAAAATATTACTTATCTTTTATCGTCTGGATAATATCGGATATATTAACGTCTTTTTGCTCTCCGTTTTCCAGATTTTTCAGGATGACCTTATCACTCTCAAGTTCATCCTCACCTAAAATCAAAGCGAATTTAGCACCTGTTTTATTAGCTGCTTTCATCTGGGCATTCATCGATGTTTTATCGGGATCGAATTCTGAGGAGATACCATTTTTCCTCAATTCCATGAGTAACTTGATGCCGGCTATTCTTGCTTCATCACCCAGGGTAACCAGATAAGCTTTTGGTATCTGTTGTTTTCCAAGGGAAAGTTTTTCCTCTCCCATAGAGAGAAGCAATCTTTCAAAACCTCCGGCAAAACCAACTCCAGGCATATTTTTTCCACCTAGTTGTTCAGCCAGAGTATCGTACCTACCGCCACCGATAAGAGTATTTTGTGCTCCCAGATTTGTATCGATGAATTCAAAGGCTGTTTGCGAATAATAATCCAGACCTCTCACGATCTTCGGATTTACTTTAAATGGAATTCCCATTGCGGTAAGATATTGTTGAACTTTATTAAAGTTTGTAGTACAATCTTCATCGAGATAATCCAACATGGAAGGAGCCTTGCCGGCAATTACTTTGCAGGTTTTCACTTTGCAGTCCAGCACTCTTTTTGGATTTTTCTCGAGTCTTTTATTGCAGTCGGAACAGAGATCATTTTTAAATGGTGCAAAATATTCTTTAAGAGCATTATCATAATCTTTTGTACAGTTCTTACAACCGATACTGTTGATCTGAAGCTCAAAATTCTTTAATCCTAATTTAGATAAAAACATATTTGCGAAGCCGATTACTTCTGCGTCATTGTAAGAATCATTACTGCCGATATTTTCAATGCCAAATTGATAGAACTGACGGTAGCGTCCCTTTTGGGGTCTGTCATAGCGAAACATAGGACCAAGATAATAGAGTTTAGAAGAATTTGGTTTGAGGTTCAATCCATTCTCGATAAATGAGCGCACCACCGGAGCTGTTCCTTCCGGACGAAGTGCCAAGATCCTGCCCTTTTTATCTTCAAATTTATACATCTCTTTTTCTACAATATCTGTAAGCTCACCGACACTGCGTTCAAAAAGATCACTTTTTTCAAAGATGGGTGTAATTATCTCTTTGTAGTTGAATTCACGCGCTACTTCCCTGAAGGCGTCTATTACAAATTGCCATTTGTAACTATCCGCAGGAAGAATATCAAAGGTACCACGTGGTACTTTGTATCTCGACATAAATGTCTCCTTTACAATTAGGAATCCCTAATTAGTAATTCCTCATCAAACAAAAGTGTGCACCTGCAATTGATACCTATTCTAGAATAGAAGTTAACAGCCAGCTCAAATCAAGTAGACCAGCGGCACATCATGATAACCATTTAGTGCTGCTTCCTTCCGAACCTGACACAGTTCATAGCTCACAATTGCGCTGGGCTTGACTCTCAACACCACTTATCAATTCTATAAAAGAAATCAGTATTCTCAAACAGGAATTCAGCCCCACTATAGCGGATTGTGGGTTACAGGACACCGCTACTTTCCCGCCTAGCACACTAAAAGTTAATTTTTGTGATTTGGTTTTTATGTCAAGTTTTGCTATTGGAGACCAAAACGTTTTTGATAATCGATGAGATGAATAAGATAACGTAAAAATAGCCTCCCAAGTTACCCTGAAAGGCTAATAATAGGTTTAGCTAATTACTATTTAACTAAAAGCATCTTTTTCTGATATTCTTTCGTATCTGTAATGAGTTTATAGAAATAAACACCTGATGAAACTTGTTTACCATCAGCATCATTTCCATCCCAGATCGCAGTTGTAATTTCATCTGCAATTACATGATCATTGAAGATCATTATTATTTTTGCACCTTTTATATTGTAGATTATAAGTTCTACATCACTCTCTTCTTCCAGTGCAAAACTAATAGAGGTATTCGGATTAAATGGATTTGGATAATTCTGATGCAGTCCATATGTATCCGGTGTATTTGGAATATCCTCAAATTGGATTTCAAGTGTAATAGGATCGTGAACTTCCGATTCCCCATCTGTGGCAACACTTTCAATCCAATACCAGTAAATTGCATTCTGCATAACAGGCATCGTATCTGCATAAATGTAATCTGATGGAGTATTGGTAGTTCCATTACCGGGAACCGGATCATCTGCATTAAGATGCACAGCTTCAGTAAAGTTATCATTATTTCCACGGTAAACATTCCAATATGCATTCTCTGTTTCAGATTGAGTTGTCCAATATAGAGTTGGCGTACCACCTATATATAGTGCATAGAAAGCAGAGAGATTTACAGGAAGTGGAGCATCTTCCTCACCTATTGTAAATAAACTGGTCGCTCTGCTTCCCCAATTAGATATAGGAGATGATGAATCTAAATATCTAGAAGTACCTTCAGTTCCTACAGCAGATGAGCCTATCTCTGTCCAAGAACTTCCGATGTATTGAAATATCTTTGGTGATGAGATGGCAGTAACCTCATCATCATTAAAGAATAATCTAATATAAGCATTCCCACTTGCTTCCAATTCCCAATATCTGCCGATCACATCATCTCCACCACCACTATTGGGAGGATCTGAAAGGAATTGTTGAGCAGAAATATTTACTGTGCCGGTTTCAGCAGCAAAAGCACATGCTGCACCTTTGATCTCATTATCTGCAATAGATTCATCAACACCAGTTTCCGCTACTTGGCTACTCGCAATATATTCAAATGCACCAATATCAATACAAGAACCACCACCGATTGGAACATCACTGGCCGGATCTCCTGCATTAATGCAGGGAGAACTGCTTTGCAGATGGAAATCTTCGCTTCCAGGATCCGTGTTTACAAATAACGGGGTATCACCCATATTTCCTGTTCCAGTAAAACCACCTTCTACATCGCAATATGTAACTGACAATGTATTTGCAACTCTTTCATTTATCTGAGGATCAGTTCCTGCATTTGTATTTCCCCAAACTATATTATTCCACATATTAATTGTGTTCCCCGAATTATGAGCATAAACTCCACCGGAATGAGTGGATGAGCCTGAAGTGTTATTGTAAATCACATTGTTGTAAATATCTGTGGTAGTTCCATTATAAAAGCTTATTCCTCCACCACCATATCCTGAATCGGAACTTTCATTGTCATAAATCAGATTATTCCGAATAGTAACCAAATTTGTTCCGCTTCCATTCATTGCGATTCCACCACCTAAATTATCGGCAGAGTTATCGTGAATATCATTCCACTCAATAATTGGTGAAGCATCACCTATTGCAAAAATTCCTCCTCCCCACGTTGCATGACATTCGCGAATCTCAGTGTGAGAAATTGTTGGATCGCATCCATCTATAAGAATTCCTCCACCGTGAGGATTTGAGCCTTGCTTATCTCCCTGTTCGATTATCGCATGAGTTATTGATCCGCTTGCAGTTGAAGTAAAAGTAATGCTTCCGAAATTAGCAACCCCATCTACAGAGAATAAAATTTTATTGCTGAAAGTACCAATAGCATTCAAAGTTCCATAAATAGTAAATGAGTAAAGACCTTGAAATAAAACCTCAACTCCAGCATCGATGTCCAATGTAGTTCCATTTGCCACACTTATATTCCCTGTTACATTATATGGGTTTCCTGCACTTGTCCAAGTTCCGGAAACAGCACCGGAGACATTTGTCTGAGCAGTTAATAAATTTGCAATTCCTATAAAAATAAAAATTAAAACAATTGTTCTCTTCATATTTCCCCCTCGAAATATCAAAAAATTTAATTAATTTATAAACTTTTTATTAAATGAATTTTATTTAT
>JAOZPK010000049.1:4636-12836 GCA_029932755.1 Candidatus Cloacimonadota bacterium
GACAACAGGAAACCTTAAGTCTTTGTTACCTTACAATGCAAGAATAAAAAAAGCCCCTCAGAAACCTGAAAGGCTATATTCTAATTGCTGATTAACTATTTACTATTTCAACAACAGCATCTTCTTTGTCTTTTCTTTCTTATCTGTAATTAGTTTGTAGAAAAAAACTCTTAAAAAAATCTGTACTCATTACCAATAATATTATCAGCATAAATCCGAGAATCAAATTCGTTTTTTTCATTTTGCGTCCTAATTTCATTCAGCTTTATTTGAAAGATAAAACACAGAGAGAGCAATGGGGAGGGGCCCCTCACTCTCTCTGACTGCCCGCCAGTTAGAATTGCTCCAACTAGTTAACATTAATGAATATTTACTAAATCACTATTATTAATGCAATTTCAGTGCCAATCTACCTGTAAATCATATTTTCTACGTAAACACGCTTAATGGGTACACTAATCACATTTTCAGGTTTTTTTCTTATCGAATAAATATTAGAATTGTGGGACATTAATTGTTGTTATGGGTCAGATCTGTCGCACATGAATTTAGTTAAAAATATTTACTGTGGATGAGGTTAATTTTCTGGTATGGCTAAACAAGATATTCACAATTTAGCAACAATTTCTTAAAATTATAATATGTTGCTATATAGCGAGATAGCTGATTCCATAGAAATTATTCACATTTTATACACGTGTTATGCACACCTATAAATATTCCTAATCTCTTACAGGATAGATAGTTAAATTTCTCAGCAATAAAAACTTTTTGATCTGTTAAATTTACGATGTTAATAAGTGTGGATAAGACGGTTAATTTGTGAAACTGTGCTCCAGAAAATCGAGCCAGTTTGTCTGCGAGAATTGCAACTGCTGATAATCACCTTTACGGATTTCAAAAAATCCTTGAGTCTCTTCATCTGGATACCAGATAATTGCAGTTCCAACATTGTCAGATGGATAACCAGTTTGATATTCTTCTGTTTTCTGAAAGATGTAACTGGATTCAATTGCAATAAGTATTTCAGTGGAAATTATACTAAGGGAATCATTTTCAGTATTATTATAAACATTTGTAAAAAATTCTTTGATATCAACATCCAAAGCCGGATTGGTAAAGCCACTTGGATTAAATTCCAGACAATCCTGCCGACTCTCCACAAAAATTTCATCAGCAGCATCTGCTGTCCACTGCAAAGTAAACTCGCCGAGTTTCGTTAAGAGAATTGGAAATTCCACCATTTTTAAAACTGAGCATGATATGGGGTATATCTCTTCCATGTAGTAATACTTGTGATATTGGAATCCAATTTCCAAACATATGTTCTCTGTATTAGTCTGCTCTTCCCAGCTGGATAATATTTCTGCATAAGGGAAACCTGCTGAATTCAATCCATCTTCAGAGCCAATAATAAAATCTGTGTACTCTGCTATTTCTGCAGCGACTTCAACCGTCTGCATATTACAGGCATCGAAGATGAGAATCTCCAAATGTTCATTGATATTTTTAATCCCTGTCCGAAGCTCTCCATCAGCAATACCAATATAATTATCTGCTTCTACATCAGGACAAAAAGAAGGCGGCAGATCTCTATTCTTGGGATACCAGCCGTTTCCATGAGACCAGATAACAAGAGCTTGCTTTTCTGATGGATATTTACTGAATCCCCAATTAGCAAAAGCAGTTAACTCATTCTCATCACCACTGTCGATCTCACCAAGATAGGAAATTTGCTCTTTTAATCCAGGATAGATATGATATCTATATGTTGCTTCTGGCGGAGGATTAGATTCGCTATAATCAATTTGTACAATAACATTAATATTATTAGAAAACTCCGCTTGCATCATATCTTCAATGTCAGCTAATGCTTCATTATCCAAACCATTATCCGCTGCCATATAGATCAAAATAGTCCAATCACTTTCTTCTATTTTACTGCAACTTAATAGAGCAAAGATAACAAATGATAACAAAATAATTTTTTTCATCATAATTATACGTAGGTCACCCTTTAAAAAATAATCTATTTATAGACCTTTACTGCTTCGATACCTTTAAGAACTCGTACAGCACCTTGGGTAAGAGCTTCCATCTCCTTTTCACCAGGGATAACAAAAGTTTTTGCGATAAAGGAGGTTCTCTCCTTTAATGCATTCACAACATAATCGTTATAAACAAGACCACCCGTTAAGAATATACCATCGACCTTACCCTTGAGTACTGTCGCGCAGGCACCAATCTCTTTAGATATCTGATAGAGCATAGCATCAAAAACAAGTTTTGCTTTTTTATCACCCTTCTTGATCATCGCTATAACTTCACCACCATGATCTGTTCCCAGATAGGCAATAAGGCCACCTGTTTTAGTAAACATATCAACCAGTTCTTGATGAGTATATTTACCACTGAAAGCCAGTTCGAGCAGATCGCTGATCGGCAGAGCACCGGCACGCTGAGGTGAGAATGGTCCCATACCCAGTACTGCATTATTTACATCGATCATCTTACCTTTCCTAATAGCAGCAACACTGATGCCACCGCCCATATGAACTCCGATCAGATTTACCTCTGTGAATTTTTTATCCAACTTAGCGGCTACACTTATCCCGCAGTAACGGAGATTAAGCGCATGCAGAAGAGATCGTCTCTCAATTTCCGGACAGCCGGAAATGCGGGCAATATCTTCAAACTCATCAACTGTAACCGGATCAACAATGAAAGAAGGAATACCCGTTTCATCAGCTATGGATTTTGCAATAAAGGCACCCAGATTTGAAGCGTGGATACGCCCCCACAAGCTCGGGTCTTTCAGATCTTTGAGCATTTTATCATTGATCAGGTAGGTTCCACTGGAGATCGATTTTACTAAACCACCTCTTCCTACCACTGCCTCGATAGATGAAAGCTCAATATTGTTATTAGCCAAAGCATTTAGTACAAGTTCTTTCCTAAATTCATATTGTTCAATTATGCCGTCAAATTCTGCAATTTTAGCGGCATCATGACGCAGTGTCTCCATAAATACGACTGTCGTGTCATCAAAAAGGGCGATCTTGGTTGAAGTTGATCCCGGATTAATAGCTAAAACACGATACTTCATAAATATACTCCAATTAAATATCTTTTTTTGACATATTGCAAAATTCATTTATCCAGTCAAATATTTTCTAATTATTTCATTTTATAATATATTATGAAATTTAATTGAGATTTATCAACATTTTGTTAAACATTAAACATATGTATTTTTCTGCAGAATATCTAAAGATAGAAGTAATAACTAAACATTTTTTTACCAGTAATCTACAGTTCACAAATGATTTGACACAATAACTCAGCAAAAAATTAATGACAAATGGAGTTAGAAAATGAATATCATTAATAATAAGACAGGATGGATCGAGGTGATCTGCGGCAGTATGTTCAGTGGTAAAACAGAAGAACTGATTCGTCGTGTACACCGGGCTGAATATGCCAGACGTAAGATACAGGTATTTAAACCTGAGATCGATAATCGTTATGAAAAAGATCACATTGTTTCACACAATAAAATGAAAACTCCTTCCCAAATCGTTAAAACCGCACAGGAAATTCATGATCTTGTTAAATATGATACTGAGATAATTGCTATTGATGAAGCACAATTTTTTGATGATAATATTGTAACTGTCTGTAACAAGCTGGCAGATAATGGCAAACGTGTTATTGTAGCCGGACTTGATCAGGATTATAGCGGTAAACCATTTGGTCCGATGCCGGCCCTTTTGGCAATTGCCGAATATGTGTCTAAGCTCAATGCGATCTGTGTAAAATGCGGAAATCCAGCCAGCAGAACTCAACGTCTAACAAAGAGTAAGGAAACTGTTGTTGTCGGAGCTACCGATATCTACGAAGCTCGCTGCAGGAACTGTCACGAGGTTTTGTAAATGAACTCATTAAGATTACTTATAGCACAAGCCGTACAAATATATATGTTCCTGATTATTTTCAGAGCAGTACTATCATGGATCCAGATCAATCCTGTCGGACAATTCTTTAAAGTTTATCTTTTTATCATCCAAATAACCGAACCGGTAATGCGGCCAGTACGGGATTTTCTACATAAGATATTCCCAGCATCACCAGTTGATTTTTCACCTATAATTGTTATCGTTATACTTAATATGCTAAAAAATATTTTAATTGGAATTTAGATGAGAATAGATATGTTGGAAAATATAAAAAAGGCAGCTGATTTTGTTGCTGAAAAGATAGACTTTACTCCTGAAATCGGCATAATTCTGGGGACAGGGCTCAACTCGATTGGTGAGCTGCTGGAAGATCCGGTGATCATCTCTTACAAAGATATCCCCGAGTGGAAAGCTTCAACTGCTCCCTCACATCAAGGACGTTTACTAGCCGGTAAGTTGAGCAATAGAGGTATTGTAATTCTGCAGGGAAGACTACACTATTATGAAGGATATTCCATGCAGGATGTCACTTTCCCAATCAGAGTTTTAAAGGCACTTGGCGTAGAAAAACTGATCGTAACAAATGCTGCTGGAAGTCTGAATGAAAAAATGATTCCAGGAAATCTTGTAATGATCAATGATCATATCAACTGGATGGGAAATAACCCGCTGATCGGTGAAAATAGAGATGAACTGGGAATAAGATTTCCAAGTCTGCACGAACCTTACAATAAAGAATATATTGCAATAGCTCACAAAATAGCTGAAGATAATAATTTTTCTTTACAGGATGGAACCTATTTAGCACTTTCCGGTCCGAGTTTGGAAACACGTGCCGAATGTAAGATGCTGGCAAAAATGGGAGCTGATGTTGTTGGTATGTCGACTGTTCCTGAAGTTATTGTAGCAATACATTCAGATATGAAAGTTATTGGCATATCCGTAGTCACTAATTTGAGCAATATCTTTCATTCTAAGGCTCATACACAGGAAGAGATCAGGGATAATGCAGCAAAAGCAAAGCAGAATCTGGAAACATTAATATTAGAATTATTTAAGAAAATATAATATGAGGAAAAAATTATGTCAGTAAAACAATTAAATGAGAAGAAATTGGATAAGTATCAAGAAGTCCTTCTTAAAGAGAGAGAAGAGACACAGAGAATAATTAATGCAATAAATGAAACTCAAAAACGCGGAGCTAAGGAAGGCAATGGTGATCTCTCTGCTTATTCGCAGCATCAGGCAGATTTAGGGAGCGATACAGATGAATCTGAACGCCGTGTCTATATTCTGGAAAAAGAGCTGAAGAATATTAAAATGATCAATGCTGCCTTGAAAAGGATATATAACAAAACATATGGTATTTGCGAAACCTGCGGGGATTACATTTCTGCTAACCGATTAACAATTGTTCCTTATGCTAAATACTGTATTAAATGTAAAGAAGAAGAAGAGCAAAGGAAAAGAAGAAAAAAATAGTGATAATATTAGTGAAAAAATTAGTGAAACTATTGCCTTTTTATTGGGTATCGCTGATCGTTATAATACTAGATCAAGTATCAAAATATGTGGTTAGAAGTTCAATTGAGCCGGGGCAGATAATCAAACTTTCTCCAAAATTGATCTGGCTTACTTTTATTCAGAACACTGGAGCGGCTTTCAGCTTTTCTTTTGGGAATCCACTGATCAATAGATTTCTCTTCATTATTATTTCATTAATTGCGGTTACTTTTATTATTTATTTGAGTATTAAGAGTAAGAATAGATTAGAAATACTTTCCTTTGCGCTTATTTTAGGTGGTGCGTTAGGAAATTTGATCGATAGAATTTTTATAGGAAGCGTCACAGATTTTATCTGGTGTGATTTCCCGGATATTATCATGACAAGATGGCCTGTATTCAATATTGCAGACAGCTCTATTGTAATAGCTATAATTTTAATGATAGCTTCCACATTATTTCAAAAAGAGAAACATGAGGAGAAAGAATGAAGAAAATAATTATATTGACCTTAAGCCTTTTTATGCTATCTGCATTAACAGCCGTAACTATTTATGAGATCCAGTATACAGAAGATCCCTCGGGTGATTCACCCTACGACGGAGAGGTTGTTACAACAACCGGGATAGTGACGGCATACGGTTTTGGTAATGATAAATATTTCATCTCCATGCCGGAAGGCGGAGCCTGGAAGGGTATCTATGTCTACGATTATACTAACGCTCCCGCGCCTGGTGATGAAGTGGAGATCACAGCTACTGTAGATGAGTATTATGATCTTACTGAATTAACCTTTGTAACATCATTTTCAATTCTCAGCAGCGGCAATCCAATTCCCGATCCGGTATCTATAACCACAAATGAACTGGCAACCGAGGAGATGTATGAAGGTGTTCTGGTAACTATTTCCAATATTACGGTTACGGAAATTCCCAATAGCTATAACGAGTGGTATGTTGATGACGGCAGCGGCGAGTGCCAGGTAGATGATGGATTCTTTGAATACCCTGCTCCATTGATAGGTGATGAATTTATCTCCATCACGGGACTTGTAGATTACGGTTTTTACTATTACAGCATTAATCCGCGAGATGCCAATGATGTGGTTGTGGGTGGTGTCGGTGCTATTATCTATGATCATGAACCGGCTATTGGTGAAGATGTGCTGGTTCAATTTACCTACTATGAGGATTACAGTATTATGCTCTGGTGGAAAACTTCCAGCGATTACGATTTTGAGCCGCTGGAGATGACGACCGGACGCAGTGTAGATTATTTTGCCACTATTCCCGGACAGGATGGCGGAACAACCGTCAATTTCTATATCGAAGCAACAGACTCGACCGGAGTAGTGGAAACTTTCCCTGAAGGAGATCCTGAAACAATTATCTTCGGTGTCTATTCTCATCAGGCGATCCTGAATATTCCCCCCAGAGCCTTTAACCCTCATGCCGGAGAAACATTCCCGATAGAATTTGCTTCCCAGCAAAATGATAAAGCCATCTTACGAATTTATAATGCAGAGGGGAAGCTGGTGCGGACCCTGGTAAATACAATTATTGAAAATCAGACTGGGATCAACCTGTATGAATGGGACGGTAGAGATAAAGAGAATAATCTGCTACCGCTGGGATTGTATATCTGCTTCTTAGAAGTGATAGATACGACCAATGGAAATAAGAAGACGGCAAAGGCTCCGATCGTTATCGGATCTATGCTTAAATAACGGGAGGAAGATTATGAGAAAAATAATAATTGCCTTATGTTTGGTGTTTTTAGCTGTTAATTTAGCAGCTATATTCGATGATTACGAACCCTCCCCGCGAGCCAGAGCTATGGGTGGTGCTTACTACTCTATTAGTGATGATGCCAATGCAATATTCTATAATCCGGCCGGACTCCACAGTGCCGGAAATAGTATTATTATTGGATATTCAAAATTGTTTGATAATGATTTTCAGGTACTTAATACAGTTGCCTTCTCTATGCAACTGCCCCGCAAATTCGGCACCTTAGGTATTGGTATGCAATCGTTGGATGTCGATTTTCAGGATGTGAATCTGATGAGTGAAAAAATTTATGCTTTATCTCATTCATTTAATATTCTAGCCGATATTCATTCCAATTTTGATATTGGTTATACCATTAATATGTATCATCTCTCTATTGAAGGATTTGGTGAACAGCCTGCTTTCGGGATAAACTTGGGAGCTCTGGCTACAGTGCATCAGCGTACTCAGATCGGATTTGCGATCACAAATTTGAATAACCCCTCGGTTGGTGAAGATAATGCACATGATCTTCCTCAGAAAATGGCTATGGGAATTTCCTACCATCCTTATACAGATGTAGTAACCTCATTAGAACTTAAGAAAACATTGAATGCCAAAACTGAAATACATGCCGGTACTGAAGTAAAAGTAGTTGAAATGCTCTATCTACGCTGCGGAGTCCGTAGTGAGCCGACAAGCTACTCTATGGGAGCCAGATTTGACATGTATAACATCATAGTTGATTACGGATTCAATACACACACGATCGATGCAACCCATCATTTTAGTATTGGCTATAAATTTTAAAAAATAGATAATAATATAAAGCCATCCGGCAGTTGCCGGATGGCTTTTAAATTAACGATTATAATCTTTCTATAATGTTCTAAATCTATTTTTCTTCTTTTTCTTTCTCTTCCTTTTCGGGATACATTAGAACATGTATTTTTGCGGCTCTAACCACGACTT
>JAOZPK010000049.1:12936-15068 GCA_029932755.1 Candidatus Cloacimonadota bacterium
TCTTCCTTTTCGGGATACATTAGAACATGTATTTTTGCGGCTCTAACCACGACTTTGGAATGACCCTTATTTTCCTTATCTTTCCAAGAGTTGGATTTAAGGACTCCTTCCACAATTACAGGAACACCCTTTTTGTAGTAATCTCCTCTTTCAGCTAATGCTCCCCAGACTTCAACATCGATGAAAGAAACTGTCTCCTGCCATTTTCCATCTTTTGCTTTGTAGCGCTGATTGTGCGCCACAGTAATTGTAGTTACGGGCGTTTTAGCCTCACCCACATGGTTAACTTCTGCGTCACGGACAATATTTCCAGAAATGGAAACTGTGTTGATACTTGGTGTACGAAAACTCATAATTCTTCCTCCTTTGTTTTTTTACAATAAAATGCTTAGTTCATAGTTTCAATTTGATCTTTCTTTAACATTTTTTTATTTTAAAAAGTTATGGTGCAAAGTTGATAACTTCGTTGGGATTAGTCAAATACTTTTTTATTTTAGAAAATTCTTTTTCAAAGTTTATGGAACATTGCGATCTCAAAGTTTATCAATTTATCTAAAAAACGGATCAATTTAATTAGTCTTTTTCCTAAAAGGATTTTTAATGAAGATATTCAAATATACGGTCTTACAACTCATGCACTGGTAGAGTCGAGTCTGAGTAATAAGGCGCATCCAGGGTGATCTTTGCAGACGTTTACGGCTTAGTCCGTTACATCTGGGACAACGATTTCTAAACGTGATCAGCATAGATTTATCTTCTCCCTTTCTTGATGGAGATGAACTTGTCAGATGAAATGAGTGTGTCAAATTATTTCTGATAAGATCGAAGAGATAAAAAAAACCGGTGAATTAATTTTCACCGGTAAAAAATATTTATTGTTCCCACC
Source organism: Candidatus Cloacimonadota bacterium (assembly GCA_029932755.1). Classification (GTDB taxonomy): domain Bacteria; phylum Cloacimonadota; class Cloacimonadia; order Cloacimonadales; family TCS61; genus Tenebribacter. The sequence goes on from JAOZPK010000049.1 coordinate 13,823, forward strand.
ATTTCTATGGCTTGGCAGACAGGATGATGATATATTTAATTCTCCCTTAACCACTCTACGAATTTAACTACACCTGTTTTGAACTTGGTTTTTGGATCATACCCCAGTAATTCTTCAGCTTTGGAAATATCAGCAAATGTTTGATCCACATCACCGGGCTGCAGTGCAATAACTTCCTTCCTGGCATTTTTTCCCAAAGCTTTTTCAATCGTTTTTATCATTTTGGAAAGTGAGATGGTCTGTGATTCACCCAGATTGAATATTTCATAATGAGTACCCGACTCCACAAAATCTATCGATCTTAAGATCCCGTCGATTATATCATCTATATAGGTATAGTCACGCTGGGTCGAGCCATCACCAAAAACGGAAATCACTTCATCTGCCAAAATTTTACGAGCAAATTTATGAATTGCCAGGTCGGGACGCTGTCTTGGTCCGTAAACAGTGAAGAACCGGAGGATCACCATGGAAATATTTTCCAGATGATGATAAGTATGGCAGATCAGCTCCCCCGCTTTTTTTGTAGAGGCATAGGGTGAGATGGGAAGATCTACCGGGTCAGTTTCAGCAAAAGGGACCTTTTTGTTGTTCCCATAAACGGAAGAAGAGGAAGCGAAGATGAATTTCTTTACATTTTGCTTCTTACACTGCTCCAGAAGATTTACCGTTCCATTGATATTGACTTCGGTATAAAGAACAGGATCAGCAATAGAAGGGCGCACTCCGGCCATAGCAGCCAGATGGATCACAAGATCAAATTTATGATGGCTGAAAACATCTTCCAGCTCGCTCTTGCTGCGAATATCTGCTTTAATGATCTGGAAGTTATCGAATTGCGCTAATCCTTTTAAGTTGTTCCTTTTTATTTTAATATCATAAAAATCACAGAAATTATCAATCCCGATGACTTCATGCTCTCTTATAAGTGCTTCACACAGATGTGAGCCTATAAACCCTGCGCAACCAGTTATTAGTATCTTCATTATTGTATATCCTTTATCATATTTTGTTAGTTTAGTATTGTTTTTCTCTGTCATCTCGAGTGGAATGAAATGGAATCGAGAGATCTCACTTATTAAAAGAGGTCACGATTAACAATGGTAGAGATTTCTCCACGTTGGTCGAAATGACAAGCCCGGGAATTAAACAATTGAGAAGATTTCTACGCCAAAGGCGTACAAGTCCACTCACTTTGTTCGGTCGAAATGACGAGAAGATAGCACTCCGTCTTTCTGAGAGACTC
>JAOZPK010000050.1 GCA_029932755.1 Candidatus Cloacimonadota bacterium
CCATTCCATCCACAAAATTGATAAAAAAATCTTCAAATTTTCTTCTGTATTTCTTTGATATAAGTTTTAATAAATATTTCAATATCTTTATAGCTTTATCTTTATGATTAACTGCAAAAAATAGAAATGCAAGGAATAAAAGAAAAACTAGGAATAGAAGGCCTATAATGATATAAAGTACTGAATTTAATTTTATTGATACAAGCGGGATGAGTATCATTATGAATATTATCGGGAAAAGATCGGTAAGTTTATCAATAAAGATCGAAGGAAGACTGTCGGATACTTTAACATTTTCTCTGGTTTTGAGGATAACTGATTTTGCAATTTCTCCTGCTCTTATCGGGATAATATAATTTATCAGCATACCAGACATGAAAATGGAAAAACTCTCTATAAATCCCATTTTATAAATTGGTTTTAAAATTATTCTCCAGCGCAAACTTCGCAAGATATATGCTAATAAATAAAAAAGAGAGAAGACCAGAACAATCTTAAGATCGAATTCATGGAAATACTTGATGAATTTCTGCCAGTCAACAATACGTATCCAGGCTATTAAAAAGATAGCACCAAGAGCTATTCCAACTATCCAATTTAGGGTATTCTTTTTCATTTTTCTCTTTTAATCCAAAATGCAATAACAGTAACAAGTAAAGTGATAATAATTGAGCTAATTAATATTTCAAGAAGCGATTCTCCATTTGTCCAGATAAAAAAATACACTAATAGAAAAACAAAAGCAACAATCGGATACCACCATTTTGTTTTCATTTTATTTCCTTTTTTTCGGGAATGAACAGAAAATAGTGATGATGAGCCCAAAAAGTTTTTAGTAATTTTGGTGCTTTCTTTTCAAACCAAAAATGAGATATCATATTTTCTGGGAAATCGGGATCTTTACCATTATAATAATCCATGATCGTCATTGGCTTATGTTCTTTCTTTTTTAATAGCCAGCTCAATCCGAATATCTTTAAAAAATTTTTCTTTGGCATACCAATATCGGGCCATGGTGGACAATCTATATAATTACTATCAATCAACATCCAGCCATTATTTTTCATTTCCTTTTTTATTTTGCGTGGTAATATATTTTCTTCTTTCAAATATTTCTTCAATTCTTTGTACCCAAGAATTTTCTGGGAAATATACCCCATTCCATTTCTATTGGGAACACATAACAATATAGCTCTTGAAGTAACTCTTGTAAGTTCTTTAAGAAAACCGGATAAGTCATTAACAAACCAGAGTGCAGAAAAATTCCAGCTAAGATCAAATGAATTATCTGCAAAATACAAAGGACTGAATTCTTTTAAATATTCGAGCGTGAGTGGAAGCTTCATTTCCTTCCAAGTTTTTTCAATTAGTCCGATTCGCTTTTTATCATTATCTAGAAGAGTTATCTTCTTTCCATCTTTAGCTAAACCCATACTATTGATACCGGATAAACCGGTAAATCCAAAACATGGAGCTTCAAGAACCGATGAAATATTAAAATGCTTACAGATGGATTCTAATTTATTGTTCAATATAATTCTCTCATAAGAAGAGCCAAGACCTTCATCGGTGTTAGTAAAATATTTTTCCCAGTTTTTCAATATCGGAATTGCCATTAGTTTACCCGTATTATTTCGATCTCAGATCTTTATACCAATCTGTTACTATCTTGAAATTTGGAATTGTATCAATCTCCTTCAACCTTAAATCAATATAGCTGTTTTCAACATCATAATACCAATGTCTTGAAATCAATTGGAAACGGGCAATCCAGAGTTCGCTCTTAAAGAATTTTGCTATCTTTTCTCCCTTTTTAAAATATTTAATATCAATATTTCTTTTTGAAGTATAGGGTTTTCCTTTTAATTCATTATTTATGAAATCTGCAAGTTTATGTAATTCTACCGGATGACTGTCAGCTACATTATAACAAATCCCTGATTGATAATTGATTTCGATCAATCTCAAAAAAGCTTGAGTGATCACATTAATATTTGCAAGATGAATAATTACATCCTGGTCGGGTAGAAAAAGAAGTCTTTTATCAATTAATTTTGTTAGTGTAAATGGAAACCCATAATCATTTATTCCATAAGTAATCGAAGGTCTTATTATTGCTGCTTTCAATCCATAAAGAACATATTTCTGTATTACTGCTTCCGCTCTGATCTTTGTAAAATGATAGTAATTATCTTCTTGTCTTTTTGTAAAATTATTAGCGGGTAACTCAAGTGGAATAGCACCAAAAATACCGACTGAGGAACAGAAAATAAACTTTGAATCATTATCTCTTGCATTGATCACAAGCTGTTCAGTTGCATTTACATTTGCATCAAAATAATTAGAATTGTTTAATATACGACCACCTCGAACAGCACCAATATGAATTATTATTTCAAAAGAATTTTCATCAAGATATTCTTTTAAAGTAGGAATATCTGCGAGATCGATCTCTGCAAATTCTACTTTATCAACAAATTCTTCAATTCGCTTTTGTTTAGTTCCTGGACGAATTATCGCTGTTATATTATCATAATTTTGTATCAATTGTCTAAGAACATTCCGCCCGATAAATCCACTAACTCCGGTTATTAAGATTTTACTCGTCATATCTTTCTGAGGATTCTCTCAAAAAATCCTTTCTTTTCAACTTTCTGTTCTTTCAGATAAAAATATTCGATCTTCTCATTATTCAACATTTTTTGCGGATTAATCTGGGTTAAAAGTTCAACAGTATAATTATCAATTCTATTACGAATTGCTTTTATAGCTAAAGGAAGTATATATTCATCAGTTCTGCAATGGTTGTCTGATGCAAGGAAATGAGCAAATCCATTTTCTAATAGAATCCAAGCTGTTTTTTCAATTTTTTTTCCATATATTCCCAGAATGCTTCCGGCATTAACTTGAAGGTAAATATCCCTGTACATGAAATCTTCCGCCATGCCAGGATCATTCATAATATAGTTATAGCGTTCGGGATGAGCAAGAATAGGTTTAAGCCCTTTTCTCACTAAATTAAAAAGAGTTCCAAAGATATCAGGTGTGAATTCACCCATATTTGTCTCAACTAAAACATAGGAAGTATTTCCGATACAAAGTTCTCTATTAATTGTCCTTTCATCAATTCCCTGGTTCAGAAAAATCTCTCCACCTTTATGTAGGTTAATTTCCATATCCGCAGTAGCTATTAACAATTCTTCAAATCGTTTATCAATTATTATCGCATCAGTTTGGACATAACTATTCATATAATGTGGTGTGAGTACAATATCCGTCACGCCCTTATCAATCATATTTATGATCTGATTGATGGAGAGTTTAAGACTAGTAGAACCATCATCGCAGTTATGAAGGATATGTGTATGAATATCTATCATTATCTTTTTATACTGTGGATCGCATCTGCAAATTCTCTGATTAATTTTTGATCAGGATTATTCTCAAGCACATTACCAGTTACAATAAAATCTGCACCTGCTATTGCTTTTTGCATTGCTAGTTCTGGAGTTTTAATCCCACCACCAAGAATTATTGGAAGATCAACATTTTTTCTTACTGCAGCAATCATTTCATCGGTTGCAGTATATTTTGCTCCGCTTCCAGCATCCATATAGATTAACTTCATTCCAAGATATTGCCCTGCTAGTGCATGTGCTACAGCAAGATCATTCTTTGTCCTTGGAAGTGGCAAACTACCGCTCATAAACTGAACTGAAGTGCTATTCCCGGATTCAATTATCATATAAGCCGTGCCAATGGCTTCCAAACCATAATGTTTTATTAATGGTGCTGCACGAACCTGCTCACCGATAAGCATTTGCGGATTGCGACTAGTAACCACACTTAACAAAAGCAGAGCGTCTGCATGAGGAGATACAAAATCAAAGATTCCTGGAAATATTAAAACAGGAATATTCACGCTCTCCTTGATGAGTTTTAAATTTGATTGGAATTTATTATTTACCATTATGCTTCCACCAACAAGTAATCCATCAGCCCCATTTTCTTCACACATCTTAGCAAAATCTTTTACTTTATCAGCCGCTAATTCGTCTGGATCTAACAGACAAAAATAATTGGCTCGTTTCTTTGCAAGTTCCAATAGTTTATTATAAATTTTCATTTTAACCAACCCATAAAATTATTAACAACATTAACATATTTATCTTCATCAAGGATGAAGCATTTGCAAACCTTTTTACTTCACTTTTTCTTAAAATATATATTATTAAAATAGTAAGCGGTAAAGAAATGCCTACTGTTAAAACTAAAAAAACTTTCAAACTAATCATATTATTCATAGATAGAAATATTGAATAGAGAATGATCCCTGAAGCAGGAAAAATGGATATAATTGCGATATTTTTTCTACCTATTTTCACGGCAAGAGTTTTAGCACCCAATTTAATATCGCCTTCAATATCTTCACCATCTTTCACAATTTCCCTTATGAAAGTATATAAGAAAGCAAAAATAACAATAATCATAGAATTTTTTACATTATTATTACATAATCCACCAAACAGGAATGTACTTGCGGTTGTATAGGCAACAAGGATATTCCCAATCAAAAAACTCATTTTAAATGTCTTTGCATAACTAAATAACAAAATGCTATTAATAATTGCAATGATCACACAATAATAATTCTGAGTAAAGTAACTTGCAGTTATTCCAAAGATGAATAGCATTATAGAAAAGAGGTAAGCTACTTTTGGAGATATCTTACCAGAAGGTAATATTCGATTCGGTCGATTAATAATATCAATTGGAATATCAAAGAAATCATTAATTACATAACCAGCTGCAGCAATAAGGGTTGCGGAAAGTGCTGCAAATATTATTGGATAGATATTACTAATTGATGATTGATATAACGCTCCAAAAAAAACTGAGAGAATTACGAATAGGCAATTAAAGGGGCGAATTATCTTTATAAAAGGCATCTTAGAATTTTATGGTAACCGATCTTTTACTATATTTACAAATTCCAATAAAACGTCATTCGCTTTCATGTTCTTAACTAGATTATAGCAATCCCTGAGAAGTTTTTCTGCTTTCATTTTGGATTTTTCTAGTCCTAACAGCGATGGATAAGTTGCTTTATGGCTTCTGGAATCTCCGCCAGGATTTTTCCCAAGAACTTCAAAACTTCCAACTTCATCTAAAATATCATCTACGATTTGATAAGCAAGGCCAAGATTCAGAGCAAAATTACTAAGGGTTATTGTAAGATTTTCTTCTGCTCCTTCAATTACACATGCAAGCTCCATAGCTGCTTGCAGTAATGCCCCTGTTTTCTTTAGATGTACATAACGAAGTGTATTGATATTTACTTTCTTCTTTGCAGATAAAATATCAACTGCCTGACCGCCGATCATTCCTCTTGTGGAAACTGCTTTAGAAAGAACGTGTATACAATCAAGTGCCACTTTTTTATTACTAATCTCAGTAAGAAGTTCAATGGCTTTTGTGATTAGTGCATCTCCGGTAAGAATTGCGGTTGCTTCTCCAAATTTCTCATGGCAGCTTGGAATACCACGGCGTTCTGAAGAATTATCAACACTTGGCAGATCATCATGGATAAGTGAGGCTGTATGAACTAGTTCCAATGCACAAGCAACAGGCATTAATCTTGCCAGTCGATTAATGTTCTTTCTTCCGATAAGCATTTCATAAGTTGCGAAAAACAGAATAGGTCGCATTCGTTTACCACCACTGAATACACTATATCGCATTGCTTCGTGAAGCTGTTCAGGATACTTATCCGATGGTGCCAGATATTGATCCAGAGCTTTCTCTAAAAGTCTTGAACGTGTTTTGAAATATTCCTGAATTAACAAATTATCCCTCTTTTATTATCTTAGTGGGAGTGCTATTTTCTTCCCATTTCTAGCCGATTGATACATAGCTAAAATCAACTCAAGTGATTTTCTACCACTTCTTCCATCAGTATTTGGAGTATCTTCTCCTCGAAGTGCATCAACAACATTCTGCAAAAAACCAAAATGCCCAAAACCATAAACACTTTTAGGATCAGTTTTGGCAGTCTGAATCAATTTATCATCATCGTCATAATCTTTGAATTCCCAGTAATCTATCTGATTAACAGCAATTCCACCAATCTTAACTGTACCGTTCTCACCCATTATTGTTATAGAACCTTCAAGGTTTTTCGGAAATGTATTCATTGTAACCTCTACAGTACCTATTGCTCCATTTCTAAAACGAATGATTCCTGTTCCCATATCCTCAGTTTCTATGTTATGATTCAAAGTTGCTGTAAATGACATTACAGACTCTACCGGACCCATCAGCCATTGAATAAGATCAAAATAATGAGAGGCCTGATTCATGAAAGCACCGCCATCAAACTCCCAGGTTCCACGCCATTTTGCAAGATCATAATAACTTTGTGGACGAGTCCAACGTACTGTTGCATTAGCACTAAATAATCTTCCGAATCTTCCTTTATCAATTGCCTTTTTTAGTAATTGAATGGATGGATTTAAACGGTTCTGCTTCACAATAAAAAGTTCAACTTGATTATCATCACATGCTTTAACAAGAGCATCAGCAGATTTTAAATCTATAGCCATTGGCTTTTCACTAATCACATTGATCTTTCTTTTTGCCGCTTCAATGCCCATTTGGGGATGCATTCCACTTGGAGAACAAATTATTACAGCATTTACATCTTCATTATCTAACATTTTTTTATAATCGGAATAATAATTTTTAATTTTAAATTTTTCTGCAGAATCTGCAGCTCGTTGTTTAATAATATCTGCACAGGCAATAACTTCTGCACCTTCAATTCGTTCGATTGCTTCAAAATGTTTAGCTGAAATCCGACCACAACCAATAAGAGCAAAATTTACTTTTTTCATACTACTTTTACCTCTACTACAATATTATTTAAGTTTATCCAAATAAATAATGAGTTTTTTACTGTCAATGAATAATTGCCCATTATTAAACGTTTATTATGGGCATAAATAGTACTGTTTATAGATATTTTCAATGCAAAAAATAGATTGGTAATTATAATATTTGAATTAAAATCTAATTATCAACACAATAAGATATTTTTGCTAAAATCTCTGAATACACAAAGTTACATAGAAAGTTCTTGACAGAAAAAACCCTCTCTTGAACAAAGAGTACCGATGGTAAATTAATAAGGAGTAATAAATTATGACAAAAGCAGATTTAGTAAGAGTTATTTCAGCAGAGACTGGAATTATCCGTAAAGATGTAGCACTTGCAGTAGATGCATTTTTAGATTCAGTAAAAGATTCAATGAAAGATGGGAAACATATTGAGATTAGAGGATTTGGTACATTCAAACTTAAAAAACGCAAATCTCGCATTGGTCGCAACCCAAAAACTGATGAAAAAGTAGAAGTTCCAGCTCGCATTGTTCCTACATTTAAATTTTCAAGAGCTTTTAAAGAAGAAGTTAATGAAGCTAACAAAGACAGATTGAAGTAACTTTGGAGGATGAATGCCCTGCGGAAAAAAAAGAAAACGTTACAAAATTGCAAATCACAAACGTAAGAAAAGACTTCGTAAGAATAGACATAAGAAAAAAGGTAAATAAATAATTTTAGTAAATGCTGAATAGATAAGCCAAGTTGAGAATCAAACTTGGCTTTTTTATTATTTTATAAATCTTCTTCTGTAAGTATAATGATTCCCTTTTGGGATAATAACTTTGCAGTTAAACCCATCCCTGCTATAATTCTACCAGTATGAGATCCATCATAGATCTTACCGTAACCACAAGAGGGAGAATTCTGTTTTAAAATTGCTTTATGACAATTTGCTAATTCAGCTATACGTAAAGTTTCTTTAGCACCTTTCTTAAACTGTGATGTAACATTTTCACCTTTTTTATTTAAAATTTTATCCTCACAGATCTCAGCTGGAACTCGTGGAGTTTGTAAACCACCTAATTGTTCGGGACAAATAGGAATAGCAATGCCCCTTTCCACCATCTTCATTACTTTATGATTTGCATTATCCTTCCCATCATAACGACATTTAACACCTGCCAGACAAGCACTCACGATAATCATTCTGATCTCCAGCTTACAATTTATCTTTTAATTCAGAAAGCTTATTAATCGCTTCTAACGGGGTGAGTTTATTCACATCTAAATTTTTGATAGTTTCCAAAATTTCATTCTTTTCTTCGGATTTTTCAATGATCGCATCAAAAATATCCAATTGGTTAGTATGATAATTGGAAAGCTGCTTTTTCGCAGTGGAAGAAAGTCCTTGAGGACTGATTTCATGTTCTTCAAGATTATGCAAAATCTGTTTTGCTCTTGTAATCACCTTCTTTGGTACTCCTGCCAAACGTGCAACCTGAATACCATAACTCTGATCAGCTGATCCACGTTCTATCTTTCTTAAGAATATGATCTTATCATTCCATTCTTTAACAATAATATTGAAATTCTTAACTCTTGGAAGAATGTTTTCCAACTCTGTTAACTCATGATAATGAGTTGCAAAAAGTGTTTTTGCAGATATTTTGGGATTATTGTGAATATACTCAACAATTGACCAGGCAAGGCTCAACCCATCAAATGTACTGGTCCCACGACCAATCTCATCAAGCAAGATCAATGAATCAGGAGTTGCAGAATTAAGGATATTAGCAGCTTCTATCATTTCTACCAGAAACGTACTTTGTCCCATTGCCAGATTATCAGAAGCACCAACACGAGTAAAAACTTTATCGAAGATCGGCATATCAGCACTTGCAACTGGGATAAAACTCCCCATTTGTGCCATGATCGCTAAAAGCCCAACTTGGCGGAGATATGTAGATTTACCTGCCATATTAGGACCTGTAATCAAAGAAATCTGATTATCTTTATTATTCATATAAATATCGTTCGGGATGAATTCTTCATCTTTTAAAATTCTTTCGATAACAGGGTGTCGACTTTGTTTGATATCAATATAACCTTCATCATTAAATTCTGGTTTCGCATAATTATTTTTATAAGCAAGTTGAGCAAGATTTGCTAGAACATCGATAACAGCTACAACTTCTACATACTGCTGAATCGGCTTGATCTCTTTATACAGCTTTTCCCTGATATCAACAAACAACTCATATTCCAGATTTTTTATTCTCTCTTCTGCTCCTAACACTTTTGCTTCAAATTCCTTTAACTGCGGACTAATATAACGTTCAGAATTTACCAATGTTTGTTTTCTAATATAGTGTTCTGGTATTTTATCTTTGTGCCTTGCAGTAACTTCTATATAGTAACCGAAAACACGGTTATAGTTAACTTTTAATGAGGAAATTCCTGTTTTCTTTTTTTCTTCTTCTTCAAGTCTGGCAATCCAACCTTTTCCGTTTTTACTTACTTCCCGCAATTCATCAAGATCAGAATTAAAACCATTATTTATAATATTTCCTTCTGTGATCAGAATAGGTGGTTCTTCCATTATCGTTAAATTAATCAATTCAATAATATTGGAATAATCCACAATATCCAGTTGTAAGGAGTGAATAAATTCGTTCTCAAATTTGCCGAGTATTTCAGAAAGAATGGAAGCTGTTTCCAGATAATTTTTCAAAGCAATTGCATCGCGAGGATTCACCCGTTTTGTCCCGATCTTACCAAGAATTCTACTTAGATCACCAATTGTTTTAAATAGATCGCGAATATCCATTGTGAGAGAAAAGTTATCTTTGAATTCCTGAATTGCATTTAAACGTAACTCGATTTTTTCTTTTTCTAACAATGGATTCAATAACCAATCTCGAAGTTTGCGTGCTCCCATAGGAGTTTCGGTTTCATCCAAAATTGAGATCAGACTTCCAAAAGAACTATTATACCGGATAGATTTTATTAATTCCAGATTTCTTCGTGTAACTTCATCCAATTGCATATAATTCTTAATTGAATAAAATTGCATTTTCCCAATATGTTTTAAATCACTATTTTTTAATGATTTTAGATAGGAAATTGCTGTACCGGCTGCTGTTGTGGCAAATAATTTATTCTGGGCACCGAAACCTTCTAAGGTAGTTGTCCCAAAATGAGTTAATAACGCACGTTTTGCTTCTCCCGGATCAAAATACCAACTATCAAAAATTGTAATTGTAGGTTCGTATCCTATGTTAAAAGAGGTTAAAATTTCTTCTGCATTGTCATCTTGAACTACTATTTCAGAGGGTTTTAGCCTGAGAAGTTCATTTTTCAATTCATCTTTTTCTAATTCTGTGAAATTAAAATCTCCGGTTGAGACATCGATAACCGCAAAACCAATTATTTTAGATTTTTGTTCCATATAAATTGCACCGAGATAATTGTGATCTATCGAATCAATAAGTTTTTCATCAATAATTGAACCGGGAGTTATAATATCAGTAATCCCTCTTTTTACTAAACCTTTTGCTTTTTTTGGATCTTCTATTTGCTCACAAATAACAACTTTGAGACCTTGTTTTACAAGTTTATCGAGATAATTATTAAGTGCATGATACGGAAAACCAGCAAGAGGTATAGGATCATCGGCTTTTTTATTTCTGGCAGTAAGGGTTATACCTAAAACTCTGGAAGCAATTTTTGCATCTTCAAAAAAAGTCTCATAGAAATCTCCCATTCTGAATAGTAATAATTTATCAGGATGCTGCTCTTTGATTGTAATAAATTGTTTGAGCATTGGGGTAAGTTTCTTTATCTTCATATTTGCTTGGTTAGTATCTTTTTATTACATAAGAATTGATATCATTTTTTTTAAGTTTCTGTATTACTTTTTTTAGATTATCATTTTCATCAAAAGGACCTGCAGCAACCACATAGAGTTTACTGTTATTTTTTATCTTTGAAAAAACAATATATTTATATCCGATAACTCTAACTTTCTTTCCAAACTTTTCTGCATTATCTTCTGAACCGAAAGCACCAACCTGAAGATATATTTTCAGATCCTTCCCAGTTGCAGCTTTTGATTCTTCTACAGGTTCTTCTTTTCTGAATGTATTAATTTCGGAAAGATCAATTTCAAGTTTATCATTTTTTTTTAAATTATAAATTCTATCTTCAGCAAGGTAACAATATTGATGGTAAGGAAAATCTTGTTTCAATTTTTTATAGAACATTAAAGCTTGTTCAAATTTTCCTTGTTGTTCTTTGCAAATTCCCATTTTATAATGAAGTAAGGGGATGTTATTATTTATATATTTAGATGTTCTGAGACTTTCCAAAGTGTTGAATGCACGTTTATACATTTTCTGCTGCAAATATGCCTCAGCTATTATAAAGAATGCGTTTTCAATTTTTACATTCTCATTTGATTCTGCGATAAATATTTGGCTGGAAATTATAGAAAGTTGATATTTCCCCAGCTTCAAGTATGATTTTGCAAGCCAGTATTGCTTGTCTGATATTTCTTGATGATGAATTTTCTTAAGAAGTGAAACCGCATTTTTGTAATCGCGTTTGAAAAAATTATATTTTGCCAATTCAAGGAGAGATTTCTGACCAAAAACTGAATCATGGTCTTCTTGATAAATCCTTTCAAAAAGAATCGTCATCGCAGTTCCGTCTTTTTCAGCTTTCGCTTTTTTAAACTGAGCTTCCTGAGTTAATTTACCAAAACTTGATACAATATAAACTGTTAATAGACAGATAATAAATATATTCTTTTTCATACTACTCTTCAATATTCTTTTTTCTTACAATACCCCATTTTGGTAATTTCTTGTCAAGGTCGAGTCGAATAATTGTATTTGGTTTTGTTAATTGTATCATTTCATTCTCTTCATTAAATATGTTTTTTACTATAATTTTGATATCATCTTTGCTATTTGGGAAAATAAACTCGATTTCATCTCCAATACAAAATTTTGCCTTGATAGAAATGAATGCAGAAATTCCTTTAACTTCAATAATTTCACCCACGAATTGATAATCTCGAATATATGCTGAAGATCCATAATACTGAGTTTCAGAGGAATCAAATTTATCAAAAAAAGCTTCACTATAATATCTGTGACTAACCTTATTAAGTTCTTCCTGAGTTTCAGTAGAAACTGTATTTATTCCTGCTTCAATTGCTGTTCTGTATGCACGAGTAACAGTAGCAACATAATACAAACTTTTCATACGACCTTCTATCTTTATGCTATCAATACCGGCTATCTTGATCTGAGGGATCCGTTTGATCAGATTTAAATCTTTGGAATTGAAAAAGTAGGAACCCCTTTCATCTTCTTCGATCTTGAAGAATTCACCCGGTCTTGATTTTTCAATAAGGTTATATTCCCATCTACAAGGTTGTGTACATAATCCCCGGTTTGCACTTCTATTATTTAAGAATGCACTTATCAAGCATCTTCCAGAATATGACATACACATTGCACCGTGCACAAACATTTCCAATTCAATCTTTGGTACTTTTTTCTTGATCTCAGTAATTTCCTTAATTCCCAATTCGCGTGCAAGAATGATACGTTTAGCTCCGAGTTTATACCAGAAATCGACTGCACTCCAAGATGTAACATTTGCTTGTGTACTGATATGAATATCCACATCAGGTGCAAATTCTTTAGCTAAAGAAAACACACCCGGATCCGATATTATTAGTGCATCTACACCTATTTTTTGTAGAAATGTTAAATACTTCGGCAATTGTTCGATATCAGAATTGTGGGCAAATATATTAACGGTTATATAAATTTTACGATCATACTTATGACAAAAATCAACAGCTTCTTTTAAATGAGCTTCTGAGAAATTTGTACTTTTTGCTCTCAGACCAAAATTATTTCCAGCTGCATAAACAGCATCAGCTCCATAATAAACAGCATATCTTAATTTCTTTAAATCACCAGCAGGTGCAAGCAATTCCATTAACGACTCATTTTTTGTAGTAACTCTTCGTTATTTTTTGTTGCCAGCATTTTATTCTTAAGCATTTCAATACCTTTCAATGGGCTCATACCTTTGAGGAATTGACGAAGAACAAACATTCTCTGAACTTCCTCTTTAGTTAATAAAAGATCTTCACGTCTTGTACCTGATTTTACCAGATCAATGGCTGGGTACATACGGTAATCACTGATAGATCTATCAAGTACAAGTTCCATATTACCGGTTCCTTTAAATTCTTCGAAGATAACTTGATCCATTCTGCTGCCGGTATCTACTAATGCAGTTGCAATAATTGTAAGACTACCTTGTTCCAGTGCATTTCTGGCAGCACCAAAGAATTTTTTTGGTCTGTGAAGTGAGCCAGCATCAAGACCTCCGGACAATACTCTTCCGCTTGAAGGTTGTGCCATATTAAAGGCTCTTGCAAGACGCGTAATACTATCAAGCATAATAACTACATCCTGACCAAGTTCAACCATCCTTTTTGCTTTTTCAATAACCATTTCGGCAACTTGAATATGGTTTTTGGGTTGCTCATCAAATGTTGAACTAACAACTTCCGAGTTGGTTGGAATTAATATTTTTCTCATCTCTGTTACTTCTTCAGGTCTTTCATCAACTAGTAAAACAATGAGATAAACTTCAGGATGATTTGTCAGGATAGAGTTTGCAATATTTTGCATTAACATAGTTTTTCCAGTTCTCGGAGCTGCTACGATCATCCCTCTCTGTCCTTTTCCAACTGGTGTGAACAGGTTTATAATTCTAGAAGAAACATTTTTTTGAGTAGTCTCAAGATCCAGCTTTTCTTCAGGAAAATAGGGTGTAAGTTTTTCAAATCTTTTAGCTTCTAAAACGATAAGTGGATCTTCATAATTAACAGAATCAACCCTGATCAAAGCAAAATACTTTTCTTCATCTTTTGGAGCCCGAACTGGACCGGATATAATATGTCCTTTCTTTAAACCAAATCTTTTGATTTGCGAGCTAGAAACGTATATATCATTTCTACCGTGAGTATAATTATTCTTTAGGAATCTCAAAAAACCATATCCGTCATCAACAATTTGTAAACATCCTGAAACAAAAGCCAATCCTTCCTGAGTAGCTTCTATTTCAAAGATCCGATGGATAAGTTCTTTTTTTTTCAGTCCCTTTGTTTCATCTAACTCTAATTCATTAGCAATTTTGGTTAATTGGGCCATGTTTAATTCGAAAAGATTTTGCTGTTCCTTTTCTTTACTCATTTATTTCTCCTCAAAATCGTATTACTAAATCAATTTTTTCTAATATTTATTAGTTACACACGCAAGGTTTTGAGTTTGATTACATGTGTCAAGTAATTTAATCTCCTAAAATATATGAATATTTAATTGATATAATAATTATATTCTTGACATAAATAATAATAAAAACAAACATATATAAAGATTGATAATTAAATATCTGATTCGAGAGGAATGATATGAAAACAATAATGGTGATTACAAAAAGCGTAAAAAAATGATCTTACTCAAATAGAATATCACCTGGGAGAAATTATGAGAAAGACGTTCCAAAGGTTCTTTACTCTCTTACTAATATCTGGTATTGGATATTTAGGGTTGAAGATCTATCAATTATTCAAAGGCGTTATTGAACTTGACAAAACTCTTCCACAATATCTGGGTAATATTATTGGTGAAATTCCTATTATATCAATTGTGACGATGCTAAATAAACTTACAATTACTATCAAATACAAAAAGAATGTGATAAAGAAACATAAAGACTTGGATAATATGGTTAAAGATTATGTTATTGATTTTTACCCAATTTTTAAAGCAAATAATGTGAAAGTACTTATAGAAGAATTGAAAGAAGAGAAAGAAAAACCTTCTACTAAAGAAAAAAAAGAATACAAAAAGAATAATAAAACAATTTGAAATAACTCTTAGCTGTTCTTATTATGAAATACAATTTTCTAGTTATTTCTTTTATTTATTAGCTTTTAAGATAGTTCATTAATATTCCATTTAGTATTTTACAAAGTAATATGGTGCAATTTGATGAAAAAGAGACACCTGTTATAGGTATCTGTATATAAATAGAGAGTGAGAGTATTTAAAGATGGCGGCGACCTACTCTGCCATTCCGTCGCCGGAACAGTACCA
>JAOZPK010000161.1 GCA_029932755.1 Candidatus Cloacimonadota bacterium
TAATGTTTCGAGTGCGCCACGTTCTTCTTGCATCTCTTTCAATCTGAATGTGGGCACTTTTGTTATACACCATAATCTTCAAAACTCTATTTCAATAAGAGCATACGCTTTATTGATTCTTGATTACCAACTTTGATTTTATAAAGATAGATGCCTGAGCTAACAGGCTTATTTAGAGCATCAACACCAGACCACAAAACTGAATGTTCCCCTTTTTGCATTTGTTCATTGATTAAAGTTGATACCTTTTGCCCCTTAATATTATAAATAGATAATGCTACATGATTTTCTTCAGGAATTGAGAAAGAGATTGTTGTCGTTGGATTGAATGGATTGGGGTAATTCTGCAATGTGTAACTTGCAATTGTCAGTTCATAATTCTCCACTCCAGTTCCTTGCCATTCATAAGCACCCATATCCACAAAATCATCATAAATTCTAGGATTTCCGGCAAGGTCAAGCTCGGGTAACACTATTCCTTCAGGCAAATCTAATGTTCCAACATTTATACATGGAGAACCTGTAAGCAATGAAAAATCTGTTAATGAATCTGCGAAAAGAGGAAGAGCATCGATATTATTTTCATAAAATGGAGGTTGCATTATTTCAGGATGTCCGGATATTCCATCAATCCCATTCTGGATATTACAGAATTTTAAATAGGTTTCACATGTTGTTGATCCAATATGTATTTGGTTCCATGGTATTTCGTCAGTATTATTATAATAAAATATAGAATTGTAAATATCAACTCCGTCATCAATTATAGTTAGATAGCCACCACCATTGTAAACTGCATGATTCCTGACAATATTAGAGTTAATGATCTCGGCTGATGAATGGTTTGTTAAATAAAATGCTCCACCAAAATCTGATTCATTATAACTAAACAGGCAATTAATAAATCTTGAATTGGTGAATTCCATATATATTGCACCACCAAAATCAGAATTATTGTTACTAAATTTGCAATTAATAAAAAAACTGCCATAATTACTAATGAAACATGCACCACCTAAACAAGATGTATTTTCTTCAAATATTGATGAATAAACGTAGCAAATACTATTATCAGTATAATAGCCACCACCCCGCATTCCTGATGAGTTATTACGAAATATACAATCTCTTATTTCAGAATCTACATAAAGACTTTGAACAAGCATCCCACCACCATTACCTTGAGTTGAGTTAAATTCAAATAAACAATTTGTGATCATCGGATGATTATAATTTATTGATGCTCCTCCAGCATTATTCACCGATTCATTATTATGCATGTGAATATTATCTAAAACTATGTTGCAATGATAAGTATATATTCCACCACCAGAATCAGAAGCATAATTATTACAAATCTCAGTATCCCGTATTGTTGGATGAGCATAATTGATATAAATTCCGCCACCAAATACGGCTGAACAATTAAATATTTTTGAATTCTCGATTAATAGTTTTGAATATCCTAATATCGAGATACCTCCACCATTTTGATCCAGACAGTCTTTAATTTCAGCATAGTGGATATAACTACTATCACTCGAAGAATTACAGAATACAATTCCCTTCCAAGTTTCATCTTCCTGATAAGATTCAAATTGAACTTTTGATCCTTCAGTTCCCAAAACAAACAAAGATCCGTTAATCTCAAATTGATAGTTACCATTGAATTTTACCGTTACTCCATTTTCAATAATCAAAGTATCACCGGAAAGAATTCTGATATCATTATTAATAATGTATTCAGGTTGATCCCATATCCCGCTAACATCTTCACAAATACTAAATAATAAAACAGGAGAAATTAATAATATTAGTATTATTGTGAAGAGAAGTGTGATTCTATCACTCATAGATTTAAACCTCTTTTACTTATTTACAGCTATTTTAATAGAAGCATTTTATTATTTGCTACAGGCTTATTATCAACATTCAATTGATAGAAATAAATTCCTGAAGAGACAGGTTTATTGTTTTTATCAGTTCCATTCCAGATGACTTGGTGAACTTGTGAATTAGTTAATTGGTTAATTGGAAGGGATTTCACTTTCTGCCCTTTTAAATTATATATTACCAACTCTATTTTCTCTATGTGCTCAGTGGTTAATTCAAAAGCTATTATTGTAGTCGGATTAAATGGATTTGGAAAATTTGTGAGATTAAAATCATTAACTGGCGGAATGACTGTATTTTCTATCACATCAACTGTTTCATACATCGGAATATATAATTGTGTAAACTGACCATCAATAACTTCAATTTGATACTCAATGACATCGTCATAAAAAACTCTCTCAGCATAAACATCATAAATACCAGAAGAAAGTTTGTATTCAAAATTACCGATACTATCTGTAAAAGTAAATTCACCAGGTTGATTATTTATTTTTAACAGAACATAGTCTACAAGTTCTCCGTTTGATGGATTATATGTATAACCTTCGATACCACCAAATGCTAGTGCTCCGTATTCGTAAGGACCAATGTCAATTATTGCACTTCCGTTATTGTCACCATCCCAGACTCTATGATTGTAATCCATATCAAAGGGATAATAATAACCAAGAGTATCGAAACCGGCATCTATTGCCAGGCTGCCTTCAATGAGATGAAAATCTCCATTCTCAATATCTTCAAAAAACTCCTGCACTTGCAATGAATCTACCCAAATATTTCCTCCACCATCGATGCATCCTTCCGGGAGTTCAAAATCAAGAATGCAATTACGGAATATGGGATTGCCGTATATATCATCGTAAGGCCAATCAATAATTTCCACGTTTCCAACAATAATCTGGTTCTCATAAACATTGTTATCAGTAAGAAAATTGAAGACAGAATAATTTCCAATAAAAAGATTATTGCTAAATAATTCAGTTGCTGCTCCAGAAAATCCATAAAGACAATTATTAATGATATTATTAACGAAGACTTCGATTGACCCAGATATTACCGGATTTGAATTAGGTCCGGGATCATTACAAATAATATTATTGAAGCAAATACAATAATCAGTATATAATTTTAACTTAGAACTATCAAAATAATTATCCGATACTTCCACATAAGCATCATCAATTGCAATTCCTTCACCACCATTTGTAGCAAAATAATTGTTTTTAATGTATAAAGAATCTGTACTATTAGAATATGAATTGATTCCTGTTGAACAGCTTCCTATTGCGTTATTGTAGAAATAACTTATGCCATCGGTTGATGTTAGATATATTGCTTTGCGATTTAAAGCAACAGACTCAATACTGTTACTTACAAAATACACAGATTTACTTGAATGAATTGCTGTGCCATTCTTAAAAGTATTACCCGCTATTAATGGGCTTTCAATATCATTATTGGAAATATAATGTGCTGAAATAAAATCATAACCAGAAACGCTAATTATATTTGGATGAGGATATTCAATATAATCATAATAGTTATTCGTAATCTGAATTGCTGTAACATTGTTTCGAATATAAATTGCAGTATCATTATCAATAAAATCACACTTATCTATCATTGCAGAACCATTCCACATCGCAATAGCAGCACGTGGCTGTTCCCAAAGAGAAAATCCGGTAAAGGCAGAAAACTCAAAAACGCAATGCCTAAAACTGCTTTTTGGTGCACCTTCAGGTAAATAGATCGTACCCCAATGATAATATTCTACATCTTGCATTCGGGTAAAAATAATGCTGTCTTGCTCTGTTCCTTCAGCAATTATCTTACCTTCAACTCGTATGAATTTTGCAATCGGTTCTTCACCACTGTGAAAGTAAAACTGATCATCTCCAAGATCATCGTAATAATCTGCATTAAATTTTATAATTGTACCTGGTAAAATTGTTAAAGTAACATCAGAATCCACATAAACACCAGAAGTGACTAGATAAGGATTGTTTTCAGGTGACCAAGTTGTGTCTTCGGTTAAATGACCACCGACTTCAATTGCGGAAACAATTAAGAAAAAAGTGAACAATATGATTAAGATGAAACTAAACTTTTTCATTCAACTCCTTTTATGGTGTATAATGTTTGGCAGCTGCCACGCTCTTCTTGTTTTTCACCTTGC
>JAOZPK010000162.1 GCA_029932755.1 Candidatus Cloacimonadota bacterium
ATGTTTTCACCTTTCTTTTTAAGCTGAATATGAAAGTGCATTCCGTTTCCAGCTTCCTGGTAAATTGGTTTCGGCATAAATGTTGCAGTAAGATCATTATCTAATGCACAATTATGAATAATGTCTTTTATATACATCATTTTATCGGTGATCAAACCAAATTCAATAAGTTCGGTTTCAATTTCCTGCTGAGAAGAAAGCCCCACTTCATGATGATGATATCTTATGGGACAGCCAATATCTTCTATAAGCTGAACCATTTCTTCGCGTACATCTGCATATTTATCAAATGGAACATCAATGTGATAGCCCTTTCTATTTGCAACAGCGGTTCCATCAACATCTTTGTAACCGCCTGGAAGATCATTCTTGTTCTCTGCAGAAGTAAACTTATAACCGGCAGCAAATTTACCGTTATCAATTATCGCTTCATTAAAGAGATAGAATTCAAATTCTGGGATCCAATAAGATTCGTCTGCAATCCCCGTACTTTCCAAATATTTCTGAGCTCTTTTAGCCAGGCTTCGCGGGTCTTTTTTTACACCAATTCTTGTATCTGCATCGCAAATATATGAAAGCATTCGCAAGGTTGGATGGTATGTAAATGGATCTACGATCGCAGTTTCTATATCAGGAAGAAGTATCATATCGCCAGCTTCTACAGATTTCATACCGGGAATGCTTGAGCCATCGAACGGTATTCCGTGCTCAATAACGTATTCCAGTTTCCTAGCTGGACATGATATGTGATACCAGTTTCCCGCCAGGTCTGAATATTTCAAATCTAATGTTCTGATCTGATTTTCGTCAATAATGTTTTTTACTTCTTGTAAATTCATAATCTATCTCCATCTATTTTTTTTATCTTTAACTTTTTGTCATTGTGAGGAACGTAGTGACGTGGCAATCATTTCTTTCTTTTCTTTCAATGACACAGATTGCTTCGTCTGAAGCAGTTGAAAGAAAACTCGCAAAGACATTAAAAAGTAATCCCGGTTAAAAGCTTTAAGAAAAAATTCAACGGCGGCATAATTATTGCCCCTATAATATTGAGTTTAAACACGAATGAAATGGCAAATATTATCATTAGAATTTGAGCACCTTTTCTCTCCTGTGCAGTGTATTTATAATATGCTTCGTCAGATAAAAATCCACCCAGAATCTTAGATCCATCCATTGGCGGGATGGGGAGTAGATTAAAAATACCCAATGCCAGGTTTATAAGAATAGCATACACAAGCATACCTATGAAGAACTGTGCCATAACAGAGCCTGAATAAAGTAAATTCGGATTTGCTGCTTTCAACAAATTGAAAACAACAGAAAGAATGATAGCCATTACAAAATTGGAAGCAGGTCCGGCTGCTGCCGTAATCGCCATATCTCTTTTTTGATTTTTGAAATTATACGGGTTTACCGGAACCGGTTTTGCCCAGCCGATACGAACAATAAACAACATTAGAAGTCCAACTGGATCAATGTGTGAAATCGGATTCAAGGTAAGCCTGCCGGCACGTTTTGCCGTATCATCTCCAAGCAGATATGCTACATAACCATGACTGAATTCATGTATTGTAAGAGTGAGCAACAAAATTGGGATCTGTATTAATAATCGAATTATTGTATCCATCTATTTCCTCTTAATTTTCTATTTCACAATTTTCACAAATCTGCGTTTTCCAACTTTTATCACACATTCATCTGTTATCTCTTGGAATATATCTGTAATTTTTTTACCATCAATAGTTACAGCATTTTGTTTGATCATTCTTCTGGCTTCTCCACCTGATGCACAGGTTTTACTTTGTGCGAGAATATCAATTATTTTCATTGATCCTGATATTTTAAATTCCGGAATATCATCAGGAATATCTTTTTTCTTGAAGATAAGATTAAATTCTTCTTCGGCCAGTTTCGCAGCTTTATCATTGTGATATAAGGCAACGATTTCACGTGCTAAACGCTGTTTGATAATTTTTGGATTTATCTCATCATTTGCAAGTTGTTTCTTAATTTTTTCTATCTCTTCCGGTGCAACTTTTGTAGCATAATTAAAATAATTAATGATCAATTCATCTGGAATCGACATAGTTTTTCCATACTTTTCTTTGGGAGAATCGAATACAGCAATATAATTATTGAGTGATTTGCTCATCTTTTCTTTACCGTCTGTTCCCATTAAAATTGGAGAAAGAATTGCAATTTGCTGCGGTTGACCAAAGTATTTTTGCATATCACGCCCAGCCAGAATATTAAATTTCTGTTCGGTCGCTCCAAGTTCCACATCGGCTTCAATTGCCACAGAATCGTAGCTCTGAAGTATTGGGTACATAAGTTCGTGTATTCCCAGGCTTAATCCCTTTTCGTAGCGTTTACGGAATGTGTCGTGTGCCATGAATTGCGCTAAGGTAAATTTTCCCATTAACTTCAGTACATCAGACATTTTCATATCACCGAACCATTCGGTTTGCCAACGAACTTCTGTTTTATCTTTATCCAGAACAGTATAAAGTTGTTCCATATATTTCTCTGCATTATTCAAGATTTCTTCTTTTGTAAGTGGTGGACGTGATTCATCCTTTCCGGTCGGATCACCTATCTGCGCCGTAAAATCACCAATAATAATTACTCCGATATGCCCCATGTCTTGGAGCTCCCGCATTTTCCTGATCGGAACCAGATGCCCGATATGAACATCGTAACCTGTGGGATCAATTCCATATTTAATACGAAGTGGTTTGCCCGATTTGTTAGATTTTTCTAATTTGGCAATCAGTTCTTTCTCAGAAATAATTTCTTCAACGCCTTTTTTAATTAACTTCATTTCTTTTTCAAATTTCATTCCAGCCTCTACCTACTTAGATTATTAAGCATTCCCAATACCCTAAAAGTAGATTTCTTTGTCAAATAATTTAAGAAACCTTTAAATACATACATAAATTCAACAACATTAACAATTATACATTTTAAATTTTTGTTTTTCGATATTTTATAAAGATATTTTAAGAAATACATTATTAGTATTCTGATCTGTGTTTATCACTGTTCACATGTGGTTAACAGCTACTTATTACCATACTATTTTTTAGTTATACACAAAAAAATGTTAATTACATATAAAACATAGAGTTGAAGAAATTAATTGTGTATAACTTTTACTTAAATATTGTTTTGTATTTATTTATTTTACAATTAATTAGGTATTTTAAGCGATAGATTATCCACAAAGGTTAAACTTTTTTACGGGCTTGACAAATAAACTTTTGTTTTCATTTTCGTTGTTTAATTAGTGATAGAGATAGTTTACGTGAAATTTTGGTATGTGTATAAGTTTTCGTTTTCAAAAGTTTAACGGGTTTAATTATTTAAGTAACAATGCGTTAGCTTCGGCGGAAAACCATGTGTATAAGTTGTGTATAAAAAACATGTGTTTTTCTTGGTTGGCAATAATAGAAAGGGTTTAAGGATATTTTATGAATAATTATGAAGAACTTTGGTCTGGAGTCCTTGATACACTTCGGGAAAATATTAGTGAACAGGGCTTTAACACATGGTTTAGTGAAACAGAAATTATAGACATGGACGATAATAAACTTTCTGTAAAAGTTCCAACTCAGTTTATTGCTGATTATTTAAATTCAAATTACAGTGAATTGGTTTCTGAAATTTGTTTTAATTTGTTTAAAAATAAATATCGTATTCGTTTTACCGGAATTAATCCTGCAAGCCCAGAAAAAAAATATGTTGTTAGACCACAATCGAAAGATATTCCCACTTACCAAACAAAATTAAATAAGAATTACAATTTCAATGAATTTGTAATTGGAACAAATAATAGCTTTGCCCATTCAGCTTCTTTGGCAGTTGCTGAATCACCTGGAACAACCTATAATCCACTTTTTATTTACGGTGAATCTGGAATGGGAAAGACACATCTCATGCAGGCTGTTGGAAATTTTGTGATGGATGAAATGGAAGATAAAAAAGTTTTTTATATAACTACAGAAGAATTCACTAATGAGATGATAGATAATATTAGAAATAA
>JAOZPK010000163.1 GCA_029932755.1 Candidatus Cloacimonadota bacterium
ATCTGTATTAAACCTAAAGGTGCATTCTATATTATTGCAAAGCTGCCAATTGATGATGCAGAAGATTTTACTAAATGGATGCTGGAAGAATTTACTTATAGAAATGAAACCGTAATGGTTGCACCAGCACAAGGTTTTTATGCAACACCAGGATTAGGTAAAAATGAGATTCGTTTAGCTTATATCTTAAACAAAAATGATTTGCAAAAAGCGATGAAGATTTTCAGGGAAGGACTTATGAAGTATATCACACTAAATTAAATAAAAAAATGCGGAGATTGTTTCATTTGGCTAAACCTCCGTATTTATAAATTATAAAAGACTTTTTCTATTTAAAAATCAATCCTATCTCTCTTTCTGCACTCTCAATACTATCAGAAGCATGAACCGCATTTTCTCCTATGGATTCTCCATAAATTGAACGGACTGTGCCAAGAGCTGCTTTAGCGCAATCAGTATTTCCTACTAACTCACGAAGTTTTAAAACTGCATCTTCCCTACTTAGCACAGCACCAACAATTTTTCCTGATCTCATAAATTCACTAAGTTCATTATAGAATCCTTTTCCAAGATGCTCTACATAAAACGCATCAGCAAGATCACTTGTCATCTTAAACATCTTAAGTTCTTCAATAACAAATCCATTTTTTTCAACCATTTGTAAGATCTCACCAATTTGGTTTTTTTTGGTTGAATTCGGCTTGATCAAAAGTAAAGTATTTTGTTTCATTTTTTCTCCAATTATCTTTTTTATTATTCAATTTTGAATGCAAAAAATTGTTTCTGTCTTCTTTTTGCAAGAAAAATATTTGACATAATAATTCATGTAACAATTAGAAGACAATAATTGAAAAAGTATTTTTGAATTGGAGGATAAAATGGCTTTAGAAAAAATGAAAAAAGGTAATGCAGTATTTACAGATAAATTTAAAGAAAATGAAAAACTTTATCATGATCTTGTAGAAAATGGTCAGCATCCAAAAGTTTTATGGGTTGGATGTTCCGATTCAAGAGTAGTTCCTGAATTCACTGTTAACGCAAATGCCGGTGACTTGTTCGTAATCCGCAATATTGCAAATATCATCCCACCAAAAGATGCTGATGAAATTTGTACAAGTTCCGTTTTAGAATACGCAGTATTGCATTTAAACGTGGGACATATTGTAATTTGCGGGCATACAGGTTGTGGTGGGATAAATGCCTTAATTGATGGCACTCCAGAAGATTCTAAAATACATGATTGGCTGAAGTATGCACACCTTGCAAAAGAAACAGCTAAAAATTCTGGAACAAATTCCTTGGAATTAGAGACAATTAAGGAAAATATTTTTCTTCAAGCAAATAACCTTATAACTTTCGATTACATTGAGAAAAAACAAAAAAAAGATGAAATAAAAATTCACAAATGGCTATATGATATGCATACTGGAAAAATCTCGTTTTTCGATGATTTTAAGAAGGATTGGTTTCCACTAAATTAACATTACATTAGTATTAGATTTTTTTAAGATAAATTATCTAACACAAATTATTAATAATATTTTTTACAAAATATATTTATATTATAGAAAGTTTTAAAAAATACTTGACTTGTCAATATGAGAGTAAGATTTCGAGTTATATTTATTTTAATAATTAAAGGAGGACATACCAGATGGCAGAAAAGAAAGCAATTACTTCGTTAGCACACGAAGGAAAGACATTCCCACCATCCAATGAAATGAGGAAAAATGCTTATATTACATCAGATGAGCAGTATAAAGAAATGTGGGAAAGATCAATTAAGGATCCTGATGGATTTTGGTTAGAACAAGCAAAAACTTTACATTGGTTCAAGGAACCAACAATAGGTCTTAAATACAATTGGGATACAAAAAATCGTATCATCGAGCATACTTGGTTTGAAGATGGTGAAATGAATGTAAGTTACAACTGTTTGGATAGACATCTCGGCACACCAATTGAAAACAAAACAGCAATTATTTTCCAAGGTGAAGAAGAAGATAATGTAAAAAAATACACATACAAAGAATTACACTTAGAAGTAAGCAAATTTGCAAATGTAATGAAATCAAAAGGAATCCAAAAGGGCGATAGAGTTGCAATATATATGCCTATGGTTCCTGAACTTGCTATCGTGATGCTTGCTTGTACAAGAATTGGTGCAATTCACTCAATCATTTTTGGTGGATTTAGCGCAGATGCGATCAAAGGAAGAGTGAATGACTCCGATTGCAAAATGCTCATCACATCAAATGTTTCTAATAGGGCTGGAAAACACATTCGTCTTAAAGATATTTCTGATGAAGCATTAAAAGATACTCCAACTATCGAAAGTGTTATCGTTACAAAAGTTAATAATGAACCCTGTCACATGGAAGAAGGAAGAGATTTCTGGTATCATGATGAAATGGGAAAAGCTGATGCAGAATGCGAAGCTATTCCAATGAAAGCAGAAGATCCTTTATTTATTCTTTATACTTCTGGTTCCACAGGAAAACCAAAAGGTGTTGTTCATACAACAGCAGGTTATTTGATGCACACAACTCTCACTCATAAACACGTTTTCAATATCCATGAAGATGATGTTTACTGGTGTACTGCTGATATCGGCTGGGTAACAGGTCATAGTTATATCGTTTATGGTCCACTTGCAAATGGTGCAACTTCTGTAATGTTCGAAGGTGTTCCAACATATCCAGACGCTGGACGTTTCTGGCATATTGTGGAAAAATTTGGCATAACTGTATTCTACACAGCACCAACAGCAATCAGAGCTTTGATGAGACTCGGTGATAAATGGGTAGAAAAATATAAAATGCCATCTCTTAGAATTCTTGGTTCGGTTGGTGAGCCAATTAATCCGGAAGCTTGGATGTGGTATTATGAAAAAGTTGGAAAAAGCAATTGCCCGATAGTAGATACATGGTGGCAAACTGAAACCGGTGGATTTATGATCACACCGCTTCCTGGTGCTCATGTTTTAAAACCAGGTAGTGCAGGAAGACCTTTCTTCGGCGTAGAACCTGTTATTTTAAGAGATGACAGATCAGTATGCGACCGCAACGAAGGTGGAAAACTTTGCATTAAAAAACCTTGGCCCGGAATGATGAGAACAATGTGGGGCGATCACGACAGATTCATCGATGTATATTTCACAATGTATGATGATATCTATTTTGCCGGTGATGGCTGCCGTATTGATGATGATGGTGATTATTGGTTAATGGGAAGAATTGATGATGTTGTGAATGTTTCCGGTCATAGAATCGGAACTGCAGAAGTTGAAAGTGCTCTTGTAAGCCATAAAGATGTTGCTGAAGCTGCTGTAACTCCAATTCCACATGATATTAAAGGACAGGGACTTTATGCTTATGTTACTCTTGTTGGTCATGTTGAGCCAACCGATGAACTGAAGAAAGAACTTATCATGCATGTTCGTAAGGAAATCGGACCTATCGCTGCACCGGAAGCAATTCAATGGGCACCGGCACTTCCTAAAACTCGTTCAGGAAAGATCATGCGTAGGATTCTTAGAAAGATCGCAGAAAATAGTGCTGATAACCTTGGTGATATTTCAACTCTTGCTGATCCAAGTGTTGTTGAACACTTAATTGAAGAACGTAAGTTGATTAAATAATTTAAATTATAGAATATAGCCGGAACTGTATTTTTATAGTTCCGGTTTTTTTTAAAAAAGGAGATATAAATGGCTGAAAAAATAAAAGTAATGAATAGAAATTTTGTAGTATTTGGTGCGATATTGATCCAACTTTGTCTTGGTGCAATTTATGCTTGGTCAGTTTTTACGAAACCTCTGGTTGATGCTGACTGGACAAAAACACAAACTCAAGCTGTATTTGCTGCAGGTCTAGCACTATTTGCAATCGTGATGGTTATTGCAGGAAGACTTATGCCAAAACTTGGACCCAAAAAACTTGCTATGTCCGGTGGTATTGTACTCGGTCTTGG
>JAOZPK010000164.1 GCA_029932755.1 Candidatus Cloacimonadota bacterium
TTTTAAATTACAAAATTCTTCACCTCTATCAATATGGATCTCGGAGCATGGACCGCAAGGACCGGTATTCCCCATTTCCCAGAAATTATCTTTATCTCCGTGATATTCAATATGAGATTTTTCAATATCAGTTTGTTTTACCCAAATTTCGAAAGCTTCTTTATCGGATGTATGAACTGTTGCATAAAGATTATTTTTAGGAAGCTTCCATACATTGGTAAGTAATTCCCAAGCCCACTTAATTGCTTCTTTTTTATAATAATCTCCAAAACTCCAGTTGCCCAGCATTTCAAAGAATGTGTGATGATATCCATCTCGTCCAACCTCATCCAGATCGTTATGTTTTCCACCGGCTCGAATGCATTTCTGGCTGTTCACAACTCTTTTATATTTCGGTTTTCTTTTTCCTAAAAATATATCCTTGAACTGGTTCATGCCGGCATTTATAAAAAGAAGTGTGGGATCATCTATTGGAACTACAGGTGCAGAAGGGACAATTTTATGTTCCTTCTTTTTGAAAAACTCTATATACTGTTTTCTGATTTCATTACTATTCATTTTTTCAAACTCCATAAAAACTTTACTTATAATATTTTGTCTTTCTGAGAATATCTTCAAAGAAACTTCTTACGAAGAATCTACTCAAGCATATAATTTCAATATAAGTGGAGATCCTTCCTAAAGAACAACGTGAAAGATTCGGCAGGATGACAATAAATGCTCATCTATTAACAACTTTCTAACTTACTCTAAAATCAATTATTGTAAAGATCAGGAAGTAAGAATTTCTGTAAAGAAAAAAGGGGAATAGTTATACCATGAAGTTGTATACTGATCCAATAAAACCCCCTTTTATTCCCCCTTAAAAGGGGGACAAGATTATATTGTTATTTTAACAGCAACATCTTCCGGCTTATCTCAATATCACCTGATTTTAATTTATAAAAATATATGCCGCTGGCAACGGGTTGGTTGTTGTCATCCGTTCCGTCCCAAATAACTGAATATTTTGTTTCCCCTCGTCCGGCAGCTGCCGGATGACACAAGCTCGGGGAAAAATCCTTTACTTTCTGCCCTTTTAGATTATAAACTATCAACTCTGTGCTCTCCGTGTACTCTGTGGTTAAATTGAATGAGATAGTGGTTGATGGGTTAAATGGATTTGGATAATTATTTAACTTACAATTTATAACTTCTAACTCATAATTTTCTATACTGCTCTCTTCTCCAAAATCTTCCAAAATACTCTGAATTATATTTTCTGCCTGTTCCTGCATCATATAATAGAGTGGAAAACCTAAAATATATGTTTTATAATCACCACTAAATCTCTGACCGCAAATTGCATTTTCCCAATTGGGATCATTAGAAAAAGAGTCGTAAGAAAAAATAGCTTCAGCATCTTCTACAGGTAAAAATTTATTCACATACTGCAAATTATCTCCCCAGTTTGGAAGTGGAATTTTATCTATATCAATTGTAATATCAGAAAAACCATTCATTCCAAAAGCTCCTGCAAAATCAGCTTGATCATGTAATGTAGATTCATCAAGATAAAGGAAGTTATTTTGGAAATCTCCTGAAACCATACATAATTGTTTCCAGCAAGATGCAAATAAATTCCCTCCCGCCAGCAGATAACTTTTCATATTATAAACACCATCCACAAATGGGTAATTTGAAATATCATCGGTATGCCAGATAATGCTGGAATATTTTGCAATTTCTGTGAGTGGTGGTGAACCTTGTGTAGCAATATCCCAGTTTGTATAAGAATATCCAGAAAGCAGATTTGCATAATAATCATCCACTTCTTCATCGGTTGGAAATGGTGATGCAGGAAGTCCATCAAGTGTTCCATCTACAAGTAAGATCCCTTCATCCAAAGTAAAATTAACCGGTGTTGTTGAAATCTCATTTGAAAAACTGCTTATATAATTCCCTTCTGACTGAAATACAGCAGCGATCTTATAGAAATATTCTTCTTCAGGAGTAACATCATCATCAAAATAAGCAGTACCGGAAACAGGTTCAGAATTTAAAAGAATATAGTCTTCTCCTGCCTGTTTTCTATAGATATTCATTCCCTCAATTGCCGGATCAAAAAACTCATTCCAAGTTAAAACCACTGCACCATTTCTTTGTAATTCTATATCCTCCAAAACAGGAGTTTGTTCCAAATATCCATAATCTAGAACCCAGTTATCCGGATCAAACTCAATTGATTCCATGTCTTCCATTACACTTATTGAATAATAATTAAAATTATCTTCCACAAAAAGCCTTCCATCATAGATATCATTTATTCTGAATGGAACATACATTGAAAATGGATCCCCTGCACTTCCTTCTGAATGCAATGTAATCCTAAATGACTCTTCAACTTCGGATGTATAAGCTACATATTTATATTGAGGTCTGCCATAATTATAATACCACTCATCAAAAAACCAATCAAGTTCTTCACCATAAATATTTTCTGCTGCATTTTCCAGATCCTGAGTTGTAATATTTCCATAGATCAAATCGGGATTTTGAAAGAAATTCTGCAACATTAAAAAGAAATCGTCATCTCCCAATAAGCCCCTCAGCATATGTATTGCCCATGAACCTTTATTATAAATAACAATATTAAAAATATGATTTCCACTACCTTCCGGATCGCGATATAAACATTCATCCAATTGAGAACCTGTATCCTCAGCTTCCATATATGAATGCAATCCTTCCAAACCAAAAAGATTTTCAGCCCAAAGTGC
Source organism: Candidatus Cloacimonadota bacterium (assembly GCA_029932755.1). Taxonomy (GTDB): domain Bacteria; phylum Cloacimonadota; class Cloacimonadia; order Cloacimonadales; family TCS61; genus Tenebribacter. The sequence goes on from JAOZPK010000164.1 coordinate 2,760, forward strand.
TTCACTGTAGGAAGCAAAACCTTCTTTAAGCCACACGTGATCCCAACCTCCAATACTCAAAGCATCTCCTGCCCAATGATGAGCTAATTCATGGGCAACCGTATATTCTGCTGCAGGATCGCTGAGATAACCAGAATCAAATGATGTACATGTTTGATGTTCCATTGCTAATGCACCTAGATCTGTACAGGTAGCATGACCATATTTTTCGGTAATAAATGGATATTCTCCATAAGTATCAGAATAAAAAGTAAGCATCTCTTCGCAAAGTGAATAGAGCGCAACGCTCATGCCATACTGTTCTGGATAAACAAAATTATCTACCATCATATTGGTTCCATTATATTCCCAATTAAAAGAGTAAATCTGATAATTCGTAACTGCAAAAGAGGTGAGATAAGTACAAACTGGATACGACTCATGCCATTTTGCAGTATTGGTTCCATTCCCATTATTTGTAACTTCCGTAAGTGTTCCGTTGGAAGCTGGAATATATTGGGAAGGGTATGTAATGCTTAAATCCAGCGAATCTGGTTTATCTGCCGGGGTATCTTTGCAGGGCCACCATTTTCGTGCACCTTTTGGTGAAACCATTGTAAATACTATTGGAACACCTGCATGTTCTCGGAATTTCATACCGTCATTAAGTCTGTTCTGCGGATAGCCAGAATATTGCACTTCCAATTCAATGATATCTCCTATATTGTAGGAAGAGTCGAGATCAATTTCAATTAGATCATCTGCATGAGTGAAACTAAGTGAGGTGCTGTTCATTATAATATCATCTACATCAAGATCAGTTGTGAAATTGAAACTGACAAGTGATACATTATCTTCCAGAATTTCCAAATGAGAAATTACAATTCCTTCTACATAATGCAGATCAAAATCAACATCGATATCAATGGAATAATAACGAACATCATAACAATCCATATTACGCATATCTTCTTGTAGATTGTCCATCCATCTTGAATAACTTTCTGCCTTCATCCTAGCTGCTTCATGCTGCTTTTGTACAATATATTCAAAATCCGGCATTTCAACTGCCGAAAGTGCTATAATTAATGATAAAAATATAATTATTAAATTTTTGTGCATTTGTTATTCTCCCTTCAAATTCATCTGTTCCCAACTTCATAAATAATTATAATTTAGGCAATAAACTTTTTT
>JAOZPK010000165.1:0-1451 GCA_029932755.1 Candidatus Cloacimonadota bacterium
TAGATCTTACAAACATGATCCAGGCAAAAACGGTAGGATCATCAATCATGTATGCAATTCTACTTTTTCTGGCAATGATAGCAATTTTCGATACACAGATTTTGGCGATCTTCCGGCGTAGAAAAGAGATGGGAACAATGATGGCTATGGGAATGACACGTCCTAAAATAATTCAATTGTTCACTCTAGAAGGTGTTCTGCATGCAATTTTGGCAATATTTATGGGTGCCATTTATGGAATTCCGCTATTACGACATTTTGAAAAAGTAGGAATGCAGCTTGGAGCCGATGCTAAGGAGTGGGGCTTGAGCGGACTGGATGATGCACTCTATCCGGTTTACGGCTGGAAGCTGGTTGTGGGAACGATAATCCTGGTACTGATAACTACAACTATAGTTAGTTTTCTTCCCACAAGAAGAATTGCAAAACTGAAACCAACCGATGCTTTGCGCGGAAAAATGACAAAGTGAGGAAATTAATATGTTAAAATTTCTAGCCAAAGGACTCTTGCGGGATCGCTCCAGAAGCCTCTTCCCTATTATGATCATCGCAACAGGAGTTATCTTTACCGTTCTTATGTACAGTTGGATGATGGGATTTACAACCATGTTTATCCGGGAAAATGCCAGATTTGAAACAGGACACGTTAAAATTATTACGAGAGCTTACAATGATTTGATTGATCAGAAACCATATGACCTGGGATTAATGAATGTAACAAAGAAGATCGAAATACTAACCAACGAATATCCTCAGATGCATTGGCAGCCTCGAATATATTTTGGTGGTTTACTAGATCTCCCCGATGAAAATGGAGAGACCTTGAGCCAGGGAGAAGTTATCGGCTTTGGTGTTGATCTATTTTCTGATTCTTTTGAACAGAAACTTCTAAATCTGAAAGAAGCCCTTTCAGATGGAAGCCTGCCAACCAAACAGGGAGAGATATTGATCAGCCAGGAAGTTGCAGATAAACTTGGAATTAAGATCAATGATAAGGTTACGATCATTGGAAGTACAATGTACGGCTCGATGGCTATGAACAATTTCACTGTAAGCGGAATGGTTCGATTCGGTGTTCAGGCAATGGATCGAGGAGCGGTGGTAGTAGATATCTCTGATGTTCGATCGTTCTTGGACATGGAAGATTCTGCCAGTGAGATTCTTGGTTTCTTGCCCGAGTATAAAGAACGCCCTACATTTGAGATCGCTGATGTTTTTAATGCAAAATATAATGATGAAAGTGATGAATTTTCTGACATTATGCTACCTTTGAGAAAACAGAGTAATATGGAATTCATGCTCAATACAATGGATGATAGATTGGGAATGTTCATTTTCGTATTCATTTTTATAATGTCACTGGTATTATGGAATTCCGGTTTGATGAACGGGATCAGGCGCTATGGAGAGATCGGAGTGCGACTGGCTATTGGAGAGAGCAAAGGACACAT
>JAOZPK010000165.1:1551-3927 GCA_029932755.1 Candidatus Cloacimonadota bacterium
ATCTATAAAAGAAGTACAGCACAATTATTCAAGGAGTTGGAAACATGAAAAAACTAAATTTAACCTTGATCTTGATCTTAATCTCGACCTTTTTTTTATATGCAGAATACCCGGATGGAAATAAGATTCTAAAACAGATCGATGAGAATATGTATGCAAAGAACATGATTTCAACTTCACAAATGATCGTGCATGGCAGACGGGGCAGTAGAACAATGAAACTAAGATCATGGACAGAGGGAGATGACAGATCATTCTCGGAATACCTGGCTCCTCCCAAAGATGCAGGAACAAAAATGCTTAAACTCGATGATAAACTGTGGATCTACAATCCCTCAGCAGACCGAACTATTCAAATTTCAGGACATATGCTCCGTCAATCTATGATGGGCTCCGATATTTCCTACGAAGACATGATGGAAGAAAATGAGCTTACTCAGATCTACACTGCAAAAACTATTGGAGAAGAGAATTTTAATGATGTGAGCTGCTGGAAATTAGAATTAACAGCCATCACCGATGATGCAGCATATCAGATCAAAAAAGTTTGGATAGATAAAGATAAATTGATCCCTATAAAAGAAGAACGTTACGGTAAAAGTGGAAAGCTGCTTAAAACGACGGAGATATTGGAAGTAATGCAGATCGATGATCGCTGGTATCCAAAAGTGATGATCTTTAAAGATGTTCTGAAAAAAGGAAAAGGTACAGAATTTATTATTAATGATATCCAGTTTGATGTGAATATACCTGAAAGTAGATTCTCAAAGGCTGCGTTGAGGAAGTGAAAGAAACTAAACACAGAGTACACGAAGTGCACGGAGAAGGAACAAGAAATAAATAGCATATTGTCATGGTGAGCGTAGACGAACCATAAAATATGCAAGAAAATAATAATTCAAGGAATACAAAATGGATATCATGGCTCACTCTTTATGGTCATTGGCTTTATTGCCTGGTCCTCCATCAATTGAAAAAGTAATATTTGGAATTGCACCAGATGTTGCGGTTTTTGCTACTAGTCTCACAGTTCAAGCATTCAAAGGTAAAATGCAGCCCGGTTTTAAAACCCGGGCAGAAATGATGGAATGGTACAACAAAAAAGAAAATAGATGGGTGCTAAACCTGTATAAATGGACTCATTCCCTAATTATTTGGGCAATTATTCTCATTCCAATTTTCACATATTATCATTTCTACCAAAACCAGATCCCCTGGTTTTTGCTTGCTGCACCTTTGCACATTTTTATGGATATTCCCACTCATAATAATAACTCATTTCCGGTTAAATTTCTAACTCCAATATCTAATTTTAAAGTTAATGGTTTGCATTGGTCAAAACCTTTAGTCTTTATTGGGAATTACGTTTTGATAATTATATTTATTTACATTCGTATATTTGTATTTAATAAATAATTTTAAATAGTCTTATCTTTTCCTTTGATCTGTGGAATTTGTGAAATAAACAATCCGCTAATCACAACAAATATTCCAATAATTTTTTGTAATTCCAAAGATTCTTTAAGAATAATATATGCAATAACAGCAGTAAATACGGGAATTAAATTGGCAAAGATATTGGCATTGATAAGTCCGATCTTTTTGATAACATAAGCAATAAAAATAAACGATAGCGTTGAGGGAAATATTGCTAATTTCAATATTGTAATTATCGCACTCATTGTATGTTCTACAGAAATAAAATGATTACTCTCAAATATTATAAAAACGGGTAAGAAATAGATCATTCCAAATAAATTCTGCCATTTTACGATCGTAAAACCAGAATATCTCACTGTTAACTTTTTTACTATTATTCCATAACTTATCGCAGAAAAAACAGCAATGAACATCAATATCACACCTTTTATGGTTGATGCCCCGGAATAATCTTTTACAACGATCAATAGAACTCCGAAAAATGAAATCAGCAATCCTATAATACCATAAATTGTAATCTTTTCTTTTATAAGAAAATAAGTGAAAAAGGGCGTAAATAAAGGAATAGTTGAAATAATTATTGCTCCAATAGTTGCGGAGATAAACGTTAAGCCAAAGCTCTCTCCAAGAAAATAACAGAATGGTTCAAAGAATGCCAAGAGCATAAACAATTTAAGATCTTTTCTGGTAACATGCTGTGTTTTGCCGGTTGTTTTAATAAAAATATTCAACACAACCGATGCGAAAACAAGCCGCAGAAATACGATTGTTATTGGTCTATAAACTAGAAATGCCTGTTTGAACCAGACAAAACTAAATCCCCAGAAAAGAGCTGCCAGAGTTGCTGCTGTATAAACCCAGATTTTATCTATTTTCATTTATCCTCTATTAAGAATTGTTTATATTTTTTACCTTTTTTATTGTCAATTGCTTTAG
>JAOZPK010000166.1 GCA_029932755.1 Candidatus Cloacimonadota bacterium
AGATAAAAGCTATTTTACGTGCAAATGTTCACGGAAATATCAAGATCATGTTTCCAATGATATCAGGTGTGGAAGAATTATCAAAAGTGAAAGAAATTATTGAGACATGTAGTAAAGAGCTGATTAATACAGGAATTGCTTTTAATGCTGATATGGAGCTTGGTGCGATGATCGAGATTCCTTCTGCTGTAATTACTTCAGATTCAATTGCAGAGGAGTGTGATTTCCTGAGTATTGGGACGAATGATCTAATCCAGTATACTTTGGCTGTTGACAGGGATAACCAGTCGATCTCAGATTATTATAAACCAACTCATCCTTCAGTTATCAGATCAATTAAACTTACTGTTGATAATGCACATAAAATTGGTAAGAAAGTTGCTGTTTGTGGTGAGATGGCTTCCGAAAAAAAATATGTGAAACTTCTCCTGGCACTCGGAGTTGATGAACTCAGTGTTAGTCCGGGAAGATTATTGATCATTAAAAAAGAAATTCTTGATTGTGATATTACTGAAATGAAATCAAAATTAGATGAAATACTATCTTGCAAAACATCAAAAGAGATTAATAAGTTAATTTAATTTTAAAAGGATAAATAATGAAAAACGAAAAACACTTGTTCACTTCAGAATCTGTTACGGAAGGTCATCCTGATAAAATGGCTGATCAAATATCTGATGCAATATTAGACGCAATTTTAAGATGCGATCCAGAAGCACGTGTTGCCTGCGAAACCTTTCTTACTACTGGTATGGCACTTGTTGGTGGGGAGATCACAACAACATGTTACGTGGATATTCCTAAGATAATTCGTGATACAATAAAAGAAATCGGATACACAGATGCAGATTATGGAATGGATTATCAAACTTGTGCAGTGCTTACAACAATTGATAAACAATCTTCTGATATTGCACTTGGAGTTGATGAAAATAAAGATCATGAACAAGGTGCTGGAGATCAGGGTATGATGTTCGGATACGCTTGCAATGAAACACCTGAATTAATGCCGATGACAACGGCTTTTGCACATAAGCTTGCTCAAAGATTAGCACAAGTTCGTAAAGATAGAACACTTTCATATCTTAGACCGGATGGAAAAACTCAAGTAACAATAGAGTATATTGATAACAAACCAAAGAGGGTTGATGCAGTTGTTGTATCCACACAACATGCTCCAGAAATTAAGCAAGATCAGATCAAAAAAGATATCATTGAAAATGTGATCAAACCTATCATTCCGAAAGAATTAATTGATGAAAATACAAAATTTTTTGTGAATCCAACCGGAAGATTCGTTCTGGGTGGACCTCATGCAGATACAGGACTCACAGGTAGGAAGATCATCGTGGATACTTATGGTGGAAAGGGAAGTCACGGTGGTGGTGCCTTCAGTGGAAAGGATCCATCAAAAGTTGATAGAAGTGCTTCTTATATGGCAAGATATATAGCAAAGAATATTGTAGCAGCAGGATTTGCTAACGAATGTGAAGTACAGCTTGCCTACGCCATTGGAGTTGCCGATCCCGTTTCTGTAATGGTCAATACATTCAATTCTGGTAAAATATCCGATATTGAATTAAATAAGATTGTAAGAGAAATATTTCCACTAAAACCGCATCAAATAATTGATCATTTTAAACTTAAAAGACCGATCTACAAAAAAACTGCAGCTTATGGTCACTTTGGAAGAGAACTTCCGGAGTTTACTTGGGAAAAAACAGACATGATAGAAAAGCTAAATGAAATCTCAAAGAAATATTTTTAAACAAATGAAAGAAATTTGAAATTAATAAAATCATATAACCCGCTGTTAATGGCGGTTTATTTTTTTTATAAAAATATATGAGCTTTAACAATGATAAAATAATTGACCAATAATCCAGATAATATTTTTTAGTAAGGCAAGTATGAGGTAAGAAATTTACGAAAATTTAAAAACATAAGTATCTCGAACTAGAAATATCTAAACCAGGAATGGGGAATGCAGAAAAGTTTGAAATCTGAGTTTTTGGGCATAACCATAACCTCACCGCTTGTATTACCGGCAGGTGTGATGGGTATGGCATTTTCCGGTTTTAATATTTCAATTGAAAATGGCGCAGGAATAGTTACAAGTAAATCACTAACATTAGAATCAAGAATGGGACATAAGGGTCCGGTAGTTGCTGAATTTGAAGGTGGTTTATTAAATTGTATGGGATTATGTAATCCCGGCATTGTTGATGGTCTTGCTGAGATCGACCAATTTAAGAAACACTCCGATATCCCTGTTATTGCGAGCGTTTTTGCTACAAATACAGAAGACTTTCTTAAGCTAACTAAACATGTAAACAAATCTCAAACTGACTTCCTGGAACTAAACTTATCATGTCCAAATGTATTTGATGAATTTGGAATTCCATTGGCAGCTTCACAAGAGGAAGTTCATAATATTGTTAAGGCAGTAAAACAGATTTCAACCCTTCCGATAATTGCTAAACTTTCACCAAATGTTTATGATATTGTATCCATCGCAAAAGCTGCAGAATTTGCTGGAGCTGATGCTTTGTGTATGATAAATACTGTAGGTCCCGGAATGCTAATTGATACAAAAATAATAAAACCTGTTCTCTATAATAAATTTGGTGGTCTTTCCGGTCCTTGTATAAAACCCATTGCACTCAAACTTATTTACCAAACTTATTCCGCTGTAGATATTCCAATTATTGGAATGGGTGGAGTAACTTATGGTGAAGATGCTATTGAGATGTTAATGGCAGGAGCTACAGTTATTGGAGTTGGAACAGCTGTACATTATCGCGGAATTGAAGTCTTTAATAAGATCAATAATGAAATACTTGAATTTATGGAAGAGAATGAGTACAGCAGTGTGAAAGATATTCCAAAGTTAGAAAAATTAGAAATGTGAAAGTAACACAAATATCTTGTTTGTGATAAGGAACCTTAATGGATAAACGTTATACTTTAAAAATTGATAAAATTATTGAAGAAACATCTGACATTAAAACATTCACATTTAAATATACACTCGGTGCAAATCCTGGACAGTTCATCATGCTTACAGATTTCGAAGGTGGAGAGAAACCTTTCTCAATATCTGATTGTACAAAAGAGGAATTTTCCATAACTGTAAAAAGGATAGGTGAATTCACAACTCGCCTTTTCCAAAAGTGCGTTGGGGATTATGTTTCAATAAGAGGTGCTTATGGCTCCTCTTTTTTTATATCTAAAAACAAGGTTTTACTTGTTGGTGGTGGATATGCTGTTCCAACATTTTATTTCTTTGCAAAAGTGTTATTAGAAGCGGGAGCTAATGTTACATTGATAAATGGGGCACGAACAAAAGCTGAACATGTTTTTGCTGATAGATTTGAAAGTTTAGATATTAAAGTAATTAATACAACTGATGATGGTTCTTTTGGTGAAAATGGAACTGCTGTAGATATCGCTCAGAAAATTATGTCTCAAGATAATTTTAATTTTCTCTATGCATCCGGACCGGAAATGATGATGAAAGCCCTTCAAGATGTGATTGGTGATACTAATTATGAATTCCTTTTTGAGAGATATATGAAATGTGCTATCGGAATTTGCGGAAACTGTACAATGGATCCACTTGGATTAAGGCTTTGTGTTGAAGGTCCGGTACTTCCAAAAGAGAAAGTAGAACAACTAACTGAATTTGGAAAGTATCATCGTGATGCATCAGGGAAAAGACATGAGTTATAGAATATTACTGAAAAACTGCAAATTCGCAGAAGGTCAAGGGAATGTTCTTATTGAAGATGATAAGATAATTGATATCTATTCGAGTCGTAAGGAACGACAACTCGAAACAAACTTTAACCAAGTTATCGATATAAAAAACAAACTGGTCATTCCAGGGATGATAGATGCTCA
>JAOZPK010000167.1 GCA_029932755.1 Candidatus Cloacimonadota bacterium
ATGAATGCTTACAAAATTGCTGTAGAAGAGAAATATAGATTCTTTAGTTATGGTGATTCAATGTTGATATTATGAGAGAGAGCATGTCTTGTCATTCTGAGGAATCTTATAACCTTACTTACGAAGAATCTTGTGAAAACTTATTCACTTTTCTACTAAAGATAAAAGAGATTCTTCCTGAGAACAACGTGAAAGAAACGTCAGAAAGACAAAAATTTAGGAGATTTTTTGAAAGATTTCAAACATCCATTATTTGATGAAGTTTTATTTTTTAATAAACTTGGTAGCACCTCCTCAAAAGCAGAAAGATTGATAAATTCTAATACTGCTAATGGCAATTTTTTATGCATGGCAGGCGAACAGACCTCTGGCAGGGGAAGAGGAAAGAACTCTTGGTTATCACCAACCGGTGGAATTTGGTTAACTGCTGCACTTTATGGTTTTAACTTCCAATCTAACATAACAATTTTTACAGGAATATGCATTCATAAAACGTTAAGTGAATTATTCCCTTCAATCTCTGATAAACTTAAAATCAAATGGCCGAATGATATCTATTTAGATAATAAGAAATTATGTGGTATTCTTTCCAGTAATCTCACTGGTAGGAAGTATCATCTTATTGGAATCGGCTTGAATACAAATATTGGAGAACTTGATGAAAGGATGGCTCCAAATGCAACTTCGTTGCAAATTGAATTAGGTAAACTTGTTGATAATGAAAAATTATTAGCTATAATTTTTGACAATTTTGCTTCCGCTCTACCTGATTTTGTAGAGGGAAAATTGGATGTGAAATATTTTAATCAACATTCTTTATTGAAAGGACATCAAATTGAGTTGAATACAGATTTCGATATTTTTAGAGGTAAAGCAAAAGGAATTGATAAAAATGGTGCATTACTCATTGAACTCAAACCTGGAATGATACAACCATTTTATGCTGGAAGCATTATTAGCTGGACACAATGAACTTTGACAGAATTATTCTGACAAAATTAACATCATAAGTAGGATCTTTTAGTATATATACAAAAAACAAAGAAATTCTAAAATCCTATTCTTAATCCAGCTACAAAATTACATCCGGCCGCAGGGAAAAAATATTTTTCATCTGTCCAACTATCATGATATCCAGCTGTTTCATATTCTTCATCCAGAATATTATTCACTCTCACATTCATTTGCAGATCGGTTTTACTAAAAAGTTTTGCGATGTTGATAACTGCACCAATATTAAGCACTTTAAATGGGTCGATTCTACGATCTTCATTTTCTGTATTATCTAAATATTGTTTTCCCACATATTGCATTTGAGTAAAAAGATTTAAATTACCATTATTATATGCAAGTTTTCCATTACTAATAATACTTGGGAATCCAGCAATTGTATTGCCGGAAAGATCAATTTCTTCTCCCCAATCATACATAATAAATTTTTCGAAATAATTATCACTGTAACTGAAGTTACCGGATAATTCTAAATATGCAGGTAATTGCACTTTTGCAGAGAGTTCCACACCTCGGTGTACAGTTTTATCAGCATTGCCGCGAATGGGATTTCCTTCGTCATCTGCCCCACCATAAGCTACGATCTCGTCTGTAAAATTCATCCAATATAAATTTGCTTTCAAATCCCAAATTCCACCTGTGTAGCTAATTCCCATTTCATAATCCAGCAATTTCTCTTCTTTCACATAAGGATCGCTCCAGTTGATCTTCTCAACATTTCCATCATCGGCCAACACTGTATCTGCAACAGCAAATAGTGGTGCCACATCCAAATCATCTGGTCCGTCCCAAGTATCATAAAGTTCACTGTCTGTTGGTTCTCTTTGAGAGATCGAGATGTTCCCATAAATATTGAAATTATCATTTACATTATAATTAACCCCAAATCTTGGATTAAAAAAATTGTAATCCACCTCATAGGTATTCAGAAATTCTCCGCTAAAATTACCCGATTCCAGTTGCTCAAAACTGTAATTTATATGTTGAAAATAAAGGTTTGCCATGATTGAAAGATTGTTGATCTGCTTGAATATTTCATTCACATAGGCAGTTAAATATTCCTTTTCTCCGATATAATTATAATAATCCTGACCGCTGTTATAATCAATACCAAGCGTATCGGCACCAATTACTTCTTTGATTTCTCCCCAATGATCACTATCGAACAAACTGAGATAAGTTCCCGCTGTTAAGGTTCCTTTTCCATGATGTAGATTGTATTGTGAAACCCAGCCATAATGATTTTTAGTTACCCATTTTTGCCTGATAATATCTGCATCTTCATAGCCTTCATCACTTTCCAGACCGTGTTCCCAAAGATTACGATCATATTTATATTGTTCGTAAAAACCATTCCCGCGAATATAAAAAAGAGAGCTTTTAATATCCGATTTTTCATTCAGGAAATAACTATTATGTAATTCGAAATGAGGTTGGGAAAAATCATCTACATAATTCTCGTATGTGTAGGGATTGTGCTGATGATTTTCTTCCAAGTAACCTTCCCATGATGCTTCCCAAGCAGCGTGTGTAAGTTCATGCCCTGTATAAAAATTTAATTCTGTAATAGATCTCTCACCCATTCTGGAAAGATTTGTAAAAACAGACCAGAGATCAGAAGCTGAATTATCACGGTAACCATCGGAAGCAATTTTGGAGAAACGAATATTAGTGCTGTATTTTCCAAACTTATGAGCTGTTTTTATTCCAACTTTATAAGTATTATAACTTCCAAAAGCAGAAAATATTTCTGTTTTATTTTCTTTAGCAAAGCTATTCGTCTGCATATTCAGTGATCCACCAAAAGTTGAGATCCCGTAAAGTGAGCTTCCCACACCACGCTGGAATTGTATATCGGATGTACTCTCTGCAAAATCCGGCATGTTTACCCAGTAGACATTGTGATCTTCCGGGTCGTTAAGCGGTATTCCATTTATCATTACACCTATTCGCTTTTGGTCGAAACCACGGATTTTAAGGTATGCATTCCCTACCAGACCACCAGCATCAGAATAGGCATATACTCCAGGAACATCTTCCAACAACATTGGAATTTCCTGACCAAAATTGTTTTGTAAAATCTGCTTTTGAGTCACATTTGTAAATGTAACAGGTGTCTCACGATCTTTTGCTTTTGTGGTTGATACTTTAATTCCCAAAATATTCTGTGGTTTTTTTGTAAGCTGCATATTCAGAACAGATGTATCAAATGGATTATGTTCCACAACTCTTTTTTCATAACCAATCCGCTCAAAAACAAACGTGAAAAGTGCCGGTTTAATGAAGTTCAACACATAATTTCCATTCGTATCCGAAGTCGCAGATAAGTTTATACTCTCTACATAAACACTAACCTGATCAATCGGTTCTCCAGTTCGATAATCGGTAATTTTCCCTGTTAATTGATCAGCAAAAACTAAACTGCTCGTTACAATTAAGGTGACAACAATTAAAATGATCTTTTTCATATTTTCTCCATTTATTATTTAAAAACAAAAAACCACAATCCGGAAGAAAACCGAATTGTGGTTGAAATATATTTTCTCAGTTTCCTACGCCGGCATTATCCGGATCAGGTTCAAGGGTATGTTCTCAACCGCTTAGCAAACACCAAACAGCACCCCATTGGCAGCAATAATATAAAGAACTATCTCTTATTTGAAAAATAAATTCACGTTTTGAATGTCAAAGAATTTCTTAATATTAAAAATGATTTGACTTAACCTCAACCTTATAGAATCTCACAAACCAATGACAGGGGAGCCAAAACAAATGGCTGAGAAGTGAATATCACTCAACCCTTATAACTTATCGGATAATGCCGAAAAAGGAGTTGCACTTGGAATTTGAATTAACTGTAGATTACAAAACGATCTT
>JAOZPK010000051.1 GCA_029932755.1 Candidatus Cloacimonadota bacterium
TTTTTACATCCAAGTTTTCTATCTCTCTTAAGTATTTGGAAAGTCTATCTGCCATGGGAACTCCTCGGCTTTTAATTCCAACCAAATATACATTTTTCATAGACTTATTATACTCCACAATCTCCAGTGCTATTCTTCGCATTGAGCGTTCGATAGCTTTTACATCCATAATTTTACTTTTTGTTTTCATAGACCCCTCAACTTATTATTTTTTTGAATTTGAATTTATATAATACACCATTTTCTTTTTTTATTTCAACGTCTGCAGAAAGTTGTATGATCATAATCCTGATAATTTCCATTCCAGTGGATTCCGGTTTCTTATAATTTATTTTGTCAGGTAATCCTTTGCCATTATTACTGATTTCAAGATGGTAATAATTGTTTTCATCCTCTTCCATGTTTATAACAATTTCACCCTTCTTATTGCCATTAAAACCATGTTTGATAGCATTTGTTACTATTTCGTTGATAAGTAAACCACAGGGGATTGCAGTATTTATATTTAAGTGGATATCATTGACATTAATAATTGATTTGATCCTTGAGTGTTTAATTTTATAAGCTCCATATATATTACTTATCAATGACCTAACATAATGATTAAAATCGACAAGAGCAAGGTCATCAGACAAATATAATTGTTCTTGAACCAATGACATCGACATAATCTGATTATATGTGTTTGTAAACATGTTTATTGATTCTTTATTTCTAGAAGATTTGGATTGGATATTGAGAATACTGGAAATGATCTGAAGATTGTTTTTAACCCTGTGTTGTATCTCTTTAAGCATAACATCTTTTTCATCAATGGATGATGTAAGCTTATCTTCAGTCTCTTTTCTGACTTTGATTTCCTTTCTCAGGTTCTGATTTGTTTCAATAAGTTCTGACGTTCTAAGAGTTACTTTCTCTTCTAGATCTTCATTTGTTTCTTCAAGTAATTCATTTAATTTATTATTCTTATTATTATTGTGAAATAAGAAGATAGCGATCACAATAAGAAGTAATACCAGAAGAAACAAGATTATTTTATAAGATCTATCTTTTTGTAACTGGAGTTTGTAAATTTGATTATCCTTTACCAGTATTTCCTTTTCACGTAATGTTTTTTCAATGGTAAAATTTGTTCTATATTGAGCAATTTTATCACTTGTTTCTTCATTAAAAAGCGAATCTCCTATACTTGAACAATAGCGTTTATACAAATATGCGTTTTCATAATTATTGATTTCATAATAACGTTTAGACATCAGTTCGTATACGTCTTTTATAATATCTCTTGCTTTGATCTTTTTAGCAATTTCTAAAGTCTCCTGCAAATAGAAGTCAGCCTGTTTATAATCCTTTTTAACAAGGAAGATATTACCCAAATTTTTAGATGTATTTGCATATCCGTATGTGTCCCCTACTTTTTGTTTTAATTCAAGTGCCTTTTGATAATTATATAACGCTTCGTCTATCTTTCCTTCCTCTTCATAAACAATCGCGATATTATTCAAACTTGTAGCTATTCTTTTTTCATCTTCATTTTCTTCATTAATTTTAAGTGCTTCGGAAAGATATCTTAATGCATTTTCATAATCATTTCTTTGTATATAGATATTTCCAATATTATTTAATGTAGATTGAGTATTTATTCCTGCCTTGCGCTTATATTCCAATGATCGTTGATACATTTCCAAAGCTTTTTCATAATCACTTAATCGTACATAAATATTTCCAAGATTATTTAATGTAGAATATAGCTTGGGGTCATTCGTTTCTTCTCTTATACTTAATGAATTAAGGTAATTACTCATTGATTCATCATACATACCTAAACGGAAATATACACTCCCAAGGTTATTATACGATGATGATTGTCTCTTTAATTTTTCTAAAGCAATAAACATTCCTAATGACCGTTTATAGTAATCTAAAGCATTTGAGAAATCCCCTTCAAACCAATATATATGACCGATGTTATCATATGTATTTGCAATATCATAATCAGCCTTTAGCTTACGATAAATATCAAGAGCTAATTGGGAATTCTCAAGAGCTTTATCAAAATCATGGGTTTTTCTGAAATAGTGACCAATATTATTTAAAGCATCAGCTTTACCCTTTTCATCATTCTCCTTCTTTGCAAGTTCATAAGCTTGAGTAGCACAATCATAGCTAATCTCTGGATTTACAGGTAAATATTTTGATGAAAGTTCGTTTAGGACGACAATCCTTTCTCTCTCGTTAACCTCGTCTAGAATAGCTTCCAAACTATCAATTTCTGAAATTGAGAACAGTCTTATAGACAGAATTATTAATAATAGAAATATAATATATTTCTTATTGAGCAATATCCCTCCAATGAGATCAATCGGGTATTGTGAAGATAAGGCTAAAAGCTACCCCTTCTTTTCTTTCAATGATCAATTCAGCTTCTAATTGTAACTTCAGAATATCTACAAGTCGCATACCAAAAGAGCTTAAATTGTCCATATCAAAATCTTCAGGTAAGTCAATTCCATTATTCCAAACTGTTAAATTCAATTTTCCATTATCAAGTTTATTCATTGATATTTTAATGAGACCTTGCTTGTCATTCGGGAAACCATATTTTAATGCGTTCGTGATTAATTCATTAATTATTAAACCACAAGGGATTGCAAAAGATATGTTTAATTCTACATCATTTATATCTAGTTCATAATTCACTCTATTGCCGCTGATATTCAAAGATGCAAATAAATTTTTAATAAGTGACTCTGTATAATCCTTAAAACAGATTTTAGAAAGATTATCAGATCTATATAACTTTTCGTGGACAAGAGACATAGATTTAACTCGATGCTGACAATTACGGAATAATTGTGTAGATAATTCATCATCAACATAGGAAGATTGCAGCTTCAACATACTTGAAATGATCTGAAGATTATTTTTTACACGATGATAAATTTCCTGAAGCATTACTTCTTTTTCACGTAACTGAGATTTTATTTTTTCCTCAGCTTTACGAATTTCTGTTATATCTACAAAAATTCCAATTGATCCAGTATAATCTTCACCATCAAACAACGGACTTGCAGTAACCGAGAGCAGTCTTTTCTCACCATCCTTACGAATAATGTCTAGTTCATATTTTGAGCTTTGTCCCTTTATTCGTTTATCAGTTTCCAGTTTTAATCTAGTAAAATCTTTTGAAGAAACTAATTTCTGAAAATTCATAAATTCCATTTCATCCTCAGAATAACCAAATATTTCTCTTGCCGCTTTATTGGTAAAAGTAAAGTTTTCAAGTTCATCAGCGATGACAAGTCCTTCTTCAATAGATTCAACTAGATATTTGTATCTTCCTTCGCTTTCAATAATTCTATGATCTGCATATCGGCGTTCTGTAATATCGGTAGCTGTTCCTAGAACTACCACCAAACCGTCTATCGTTGTTCGACTATTTAATATCTCTATCCACCTAATATCTCCTTGTTTCGTGATTATTTTAAACTCATATTGCTGGACAACTTGTTCACCTTTTATACGATCAAACCCTCTGGACATTACCTGTTCTCTATCTTCCGGATGCACAATATCAAAGAACTTTTTAGATAAAAGCTCTTTCTCTGAAAAACCTGTTATTGTTGTTGTAGAAGGATTCACATATGTAAAATTACCCTCCATATTGAAGGTGAAGACAGCTATAGAAATATTCTCTGTAAGTTGTCGGAATTTATGTTCACTATCATGTAATTTGTCTTCTGTATCCTTCCTGATGCTAATCTCACTAATTTTTTCTTTATATAAAAAGAATAAAAAAGCCAGAACAATTAAACCAAATATCAAACCAAGAACAAGAATTGTTGTAATCTTTTTCTGATATACCTTATTTTCCTGCAATCTTTTTATCTTCTCTTCTCTATTTTCAATTTCAAATTGATTTTGTAGATTTGCAATTTTCTGACTCTTTTCCTCCGAATAAATGGAATCATGTTTTGCTTTATGTATTTTGAGATATGTAAAAGCCTGCTTGTAGTCTCCAATTGCGCCATAATAAACTGATAATGCTTTATAATTTTCAGAAATAAGTTCTGTTAAATTTATCTCTTCAGCTAATTTCATACTTCTTTTAAAATATCTAAAAGCCTGTTTATATTGATTTATCAACAGGAAAGTTGAGCCAAGAAGATTACAAGTATGTGCTATACCTTCAGGGTTTTCAATTTCTTCAAAAAGCTTTAAGGCCATAAAATTGTACTTATTAGCCTTCTCATATTCTTCTTTTAATTCGTAGATACCAGATAAATTATTATAGCAAAATGCCATTCCAAATTTATCATCTATCTTCTGCATACTTTTCAGTGATTGTTCAAGGTAATCTAAAGCTTTGTCCATCTCTTCTAAATCAATATAAACTAATGCAATGTTATGAAGTATTTTTGCAATTCCTGGTTCATCTTCATTTTCTTGCCTATCTTGTAATACTATCTTATAATAATAAAGAGCCCTAGTGGGATCATTTATCTGCAAATAAATATTTCCAAGATTGTTCAAAGCACTAGTTAGATGCTTTTCATCATCTTCTTTCTCAAATATCTTTATAGCTCTCAAAACAAAATCAAGAGCATTATCATAATCTGCTAATTGCGTTTTAGCAATAGCAATATTAAGTAATGATACACCTTTCCCCTTCATATTAGAACTTGCTTCAGCCAGTTTTAATGCACTATTGTATTCAAGTAATGCATTATGATATTCCCCCGAATACTCATAAGCTACACCCAATTGATTTAAATATTCAACTTTGGCTTCAGAAGATTTAGCATATTCAAGGGCAGATTTTGCATATTTAATACTTTTTTCTGGAGAAATATTCAAATGCTCTGCAGAAAGTTGAATATAAATTTCACCCTTATCTACATTGGGTTCATTTAGCGTAGTATTTAAACTATCAACAACAGTTGCATAAGCAAAAAAATGAATTAATGTAAATATCAATATTATAATTATTCTCTTCATTTATATCACACACCTTATATAATTATTATCTGAAAATCTTGGATTGACAGAAGTGTCAAATAAATTATTATTTTTTAGATAAATATTCAAGAATCATCCCGGCATTTTTTTTTCCAATACCCTTAACACTTATCAATTCTGTTATTGATGCATTTTTAATATTATCCACTGAACCAAATTTCTTTAGTAAAGCAAATTTTGTCAGATCTCCTACTCCAATAATATTATCAAGTTCACTTTTCAAAGTACGTTTTTTTCTTCTTTTTCTATGGAATGTTATCGCAAATCTGTGAGCTTCATCACGAATTTTAACAAGGACACGAAGCGCTGAAGAGTTGCGAGGTAGAATGATCGAATTTTTACTGCCAGGCAAAAATACTTCCTCTATACGTTTAGCTAAAGATATCATTTCAATTTCTTCTATCTTCATTTTTTTTAGAATGTTATATGATTTATTTAATTGACCTTTTCCACCATCAATTACGATCAAATCTGGTTTTTCGTTTTCTTCGATCTTAATAAGATAACGTTTCATTGTCTCTTCCATCGAAGCAAAATCATCCTGCCCTTTCACTGTTTTCATGATGAAATGTCTGTAGTTTTTTTTCTTTGGTTTCCCGTTTTCAAAAAAAACCAATGATGAAACCGTATCGGTGCCTTGTATCGTAGAAATATCAATACAGATCATTTTCCTGGGGAGCTTATTCAGATTAAGTTTATCCTTTAGTTCCTTTATCGGAAAAATAGTTCGATTGCTTTTTCTAAGATATTTTAATTTTTCCTCTTCTACAAAATTAAAAGCATTTTCTCGTGCAATAGTAATTAGCGCTTTATTATCACCTTTCTTGGGAATTATTAATTTATTCTTTAACCATTTGTTAAGAGTTTCAAGATCTTCAGGTTCTGTTTGCAGAAATATTCGGAACGGAAGTTCTTTTAACTTAGAAGAATAATACTGCTTCAAAAATGCTTCCATAATCTGTGCTAAAGTTGTTCCTTCAGTATTATTTAATGAATATATCTCTTTATTTAATAATTTACCGGAAAGTATCTTCAGTACAGCAACCGCAGCCTTGTTACCTTCCTGATAAACTCCAATTACATCCCTGTTTTTTTCATCTGTAAAAAACATGTTCTTAGATCTATTCAATTTTTGAATATTTCCAATTTTGTCTCTAAATTTTGCCGCTTCCTCAAAATTGAGTTTAGCAGAGTATTCTTTCATTCGTAATGTAAGATCGCTAATAACATCCTGATTTCTGCCTTTTATAAATTGGATTAACGCTGTTACATTTTTTTTATACTCTTCCCTGCTAATATACCCAACACATGGAGCAGAGCATTTTCCTAATTGGAAATTTATACATGGTCGTTTGAATGCTGGTTCTCCTTCCGGAATAGTTCTTGTGCAAGTTCTTATTGGGAAGATCCATTCCAGAATACGCATTGTTTTTCTAAGAGCTTTTGTATCGGTATAAGGTCCAAAGTATTTTGAGCCGTCTTTCTTAAGTTCTCTTGTAACTAAAACTTGAGGAAAAGGTTCCTTAATTGTAACTTTAATAAATGGTTTACTTTTATCATCTTTGAGTTGAATATTATATTTAGGTCTATGCTTTTTTATTAAATTCGCTTCCAATTCCAATGCCTGATTTTCTGTTTTTGTAAGGATGTATTCCATATCTGCAATTTTATTGACCATTTCTATGGTTTTGGGATTTTGGGATGAACCTCTGAAATATGATCGCACCCGATTCCGTAGTACTTTTGCCTTACCAATATAGATAATATTCCCTGATGTATTCTTCATTATATAAACACCGGGAGAAACCGGTATTAACCTTAACTTTGGTTTTACTTTATCAGGAATTCCCTGCATAATTTCTGCCTTATTTCTTTTGTGTACTTTGCATTTTATAGTTAAGATCTAACCATAAAAACGAGTACACATCCAATTTTAAATATTAAAACTCTAACAATTCCAAATCCATAATTAAAAAAGATAGAAACGAAATTTCAAATATGATGTAAACAAAAAACTGATTTTAATTTGACAATAAATAAAATCACATTATTCAGGTTAATTGTTAAACAAAGGATTAACTATGGAAAAAGATAGTAAGGCGTTTGGAATTATTACCAGAAGTTTATTGAAGTTAGAACCAATTAATACTTTTCTTGAAAATGCTAAAGAACACGGTCATACAGTAAAGCATTTAATAATTTCCTATGAAGATGAAATTGATCCTTCTGTATTACGTACATTACAACAGGAGTGCCATGTAACCACAGTTAAAAGAGGAAATGCACCAATACTAGATTCGTTTCTACTGAAACTCGGTTTAACAAAAGACGAGATAAAAACAATCTTAGGAACTCCATACAATAAACGATATGGTATGATAGCTTACGGAACTTCTAGAAATTATGTACTTATTGCTGCATTAATGCTTGGAATAGATTACCTAATGTTTTTTGATACTGATATTTACCCAAAAATATTAACTGAGTTTCATGATGGGAAGTACGATTTCATTGATATCGATTTTGTAGGCTCACATTTGAAATATTTAAGAGATAACGATGTCATTTTAACTACAAGTGATTACTCCGGATATTACATTATCCCTAAAATGAATTTCCCTTATTTGATGGAACTTCTGCGTGGTATCCAAAAGGAAGACAGGTTTTATTATATTTCTAGTGTAGATACTCCTGTAACCAGGGATATACATTCCACAAATATTTTCGATACACAAAAAGCTCTCGGTGGAAATATGGCACTTGATCTTTCCAAAATTGATATTATTCCACCTTTTTTCTCAACAACCTTAATTCTTGATGATGAGTGTTTCTTAGGTCGTGGAGAAGATACTTTATTTGGACCGGAAGTTCATGGCTTAGGAAGATGTGTGGATATTGATCTTCTCATCTTTCATAATTGTTTTGGAGATTTTCCTAATAAACCTGAAATAACCAAGCAGAAAAATTTAGACCGTTTCTATTATGCCTGCATGGGTTGGGTGATCAGAAATCCTTTTTTAAATTGGATAAGAAATAAATATGCCCTTGCCGCAGAAGAGATCAATATAGAAAAAAGATATGAATCTCTTGTGATAGGTAGTGGATCAGCTGCTGATTACTTTAATGATGAAAGGTTTTTAAAATTACCGAAAGCTTTTCAACTTTCATATCAGAAATTAGATGATGATATTAAACATTATGAAAATTTAATGTTTGTCTGGAAGAAATTAAGACGATTATTGACTAAGGAGTAACACATGCGAACTAAAATGATTTGGTTGTTTATTATATTTTTTTTACAATTATCCGCAACCATTATCAATGTGCCGGCAGACCAGCCAACAATACAAGCTGGTATTTATGCTTCTACAAATTTAGATACAGTTCTTGTTCAACCTGGAACTTATGTGGAAAACATTAACTATAACGGAAAGGATATCACAGTCGCTTCGCTATTCTTAACAACACAAGATACATCCTATATTTCTCAAACTGTTATTGATGGAAATCAGAGTGGAAGCGTAGTAACTTTTGAAAGTGATGAAGATTCTACTGCAGTTTTGTGTGGATTTACGATAACAAATGGATATGCATTATATCCAGGACCTCAGGATGCAGGTGGTTCTGGAATACACATATTTAATAGTTCTCCTACTATTCAAAACAATATCATTGAAAACAACATTTGTTATTGGTATATAAATGGTTGTGGAATTGGTATACAAAATTCATCAGCTCAAATTATGAACAATATAATTAAGGATAATGACGGTGCTTATTACGGTGGTGGTATTTATGTTTATCAATCAGAAAATGTACTTATTGAGAACAATGAAATTAACGGACATCTTACACAAAGTGGAAATGGAGTTGCATACGGTGCTGGAATTTGTATAAATCAGTCGAATGACATTCTAATCAGATTTAATCTAATTTGTAATAATGAAGTTGATCTAGGTTATGGTAGTGGAATATGTCTGAGAAATGGTTCAGCAGAATTAATAAATAACACAATCTCAGAAAATTCAGTTTATGGTTATGGAACAGGAATTTACTTATCTGACAATTCATTTGTAGATATTAAAAATACAATTTTATGGGGAAATAATCCTCTGGATTTTGCAGAAATTTATTTTGATTCTTATGGTAATCCAAATTTAATTACAATTTCATATTCAGATATTCAAGGTGGAGAAGCAGGAATTGAAACCAATAATAATGGTAGTGTGATTTGGCAGGAAGGAAATATAGATGAGAATCCATTATTTTTAGATGTAGCAAATGGAGATTTTCATCTAACAGTAGATTCACCCTGCATTGATGCAGGAGATCCTAACTCTCCTTTTGATCCAGATGGAACAATTGCCGATATGGGAGCATTTTATTATGATCAAATAAATGGAATAGAAAATTACGAATTACAAACTGCTAATTTCAAATTAACTAATTATCCCAATCCGTTCAATCCAACCACAACAATATCTTTTTCAGTAACACAAAATTCCGATTTTGTGAATCTTGAAATTTTCAATGTCAAAGGACAAAAAGTGAAATCATTCCAAATTAATCAATTAAGCAATTCACAAGTTAACCATATCGTATGGAACGGAGATGATGAAAACGGGAAACCTGTTAGCTCAGGTTTATATCTATATAAATTAAGCATTAATGGAAAAACTGAAGCTGTAAGAAAATGTTTGTTAATGAAATAGTGTAAATCAACTTTCCGAAGTTGAGTAAAAGAAATAGAGATTCCCAATCATAGTTGGGAATGACAAAATAATTATAGGAGTAATACATGCGAACTTATATGGTAATTCCAACATACTGGACAGGACCAAATAATGAATGGAAAGAGGGAGACAAGGTATTTGATCATGCCACGCCAATTAGTGAAGATGGAACTTTAGGTAGAACACTTGAATCACTTCATATACTTGAGAATAAGGAGTATACTTTAGTGATCATTGCCATTGCAACCAATAAAAAATATGAGAAACCGATGAAAGAAAAGTTAGAGAAGATGCTCTCAAAAGCAGATATTCCTGTTGATACAATATTATTTACAGAATCATCTCTAATTAAACTTAAAAAAGAACTCTACAAAGATTATAAGGGTGAAGATGTTTTAAGTTTAGATAATTATGCTCAGATCAGGAATATGTGTATTTTTGTTCCTTATATTTTAGATGCTGAAATTGCATTATTGATCGATGATGACGAAGTTTTTGAAGATCCAAAGTTCGTTACAAAAGCAAAGGAATTCATCGGTAAAAGATTTTATGGAAATACCATCGATGGAGTTGCAGGTTACTATTTAAATGAAGATAATGAGTATTATGATAAAGTTAATATTGTTCCATGGATGACTTATTGGGATCGATTTGGCGGGAAGCGGGAGGCATTTGATAAAATAATCGGAAGTGAACCGCGGTTGAAGAAGACACCATTTGCCTTTGGTGGTGCAATGGTGATCCATCGAAATCTAATTCGAATTGTTCCATTCGATCCGCGGATTACCCGGGGAGAAGATACAGATTATGTAATTAATGCTCGAATTTTCGGTTTCAATTTCTATCTCGATAATACATTGGCTATTAAACATTTACCTCCGCAAAAAAAGCATCCTGTCTGGAAAAGATTCAGAGAAGATATTTATCGATTCCTTTATAATAAATCTAAATTTGATACTCAAACTTACAAAACTAACCTTCACGAGATCAAACCGGAAGATTTTGATCCTTATCCCGGTTCGTTCATGAAACAGGACCTGGGTGATAAAATATTTAAAACTAACATTATTCTTGCCTTGAATTACCTTGCAGATGGCGATGTGGAAGCCTGTAAGGGAACAATTGAGAATATCTATTTAGCGAGATATAAGGCAGTTCCTCATTATAATACTTTTGAAACATATTTAAGTTTTCAAAAAGAGTGGAGATCAACTTTAGAATTAACAAAATCGTTTGGCGAAACGCTGAAAGATATCATTAAAAAAGGACAGATCATCAAATTTGACAAATATCAGATCGAAAAAAGAAAATTATTAGAAAAAACAAGTATTCATCAAAATCTACATCTGCGTGAAATTGAATTGTTTAAAAATTTCTCTAAAAAGGAATTAAGAAACATTTTCTTTATTTCTGAAATAATAAACCTTATAAGAGGTGAGTATGTTTTTAAGGCAGGTGATACGGATAATAATGTTTATGTAGTTCTCCAGGGAACACTTGATATAATTAAGGAAAGAAAGAACTCCGATCATGACATCATGGTATCCAAAATCAGGCAAGGAGATCATTTTAACGAAACATCAATATTTTTTAACTCAGAACATAAAGTTTCGATAATTGCAACATCCGATGTAGATTTGTTAAAAATAAAAAACAAAGAGTTTTTAGAAATTCTTGAAGAAAACTGTGAACTATCTGCCAAACTTCTGTGGATCGTTTCAAAGAAACTCAGTGAACATCTTATGCATACAACCGACAAATTCTCGGAGTCTAAAGATCAAATTTCTGACGTTTCTGATCATATGGAAAGTTAATGAAAGTCCTATTGATAAATCATTTTCCATTACAGGGATCAGGAAGCGGAATTTATACTTTAAATATTGCACAGGAACTAATAAAAGAAGGTCATGAAGTTTTTGTTATCGATATAGATTGTGAACTGGATACCAAAGATTATTCATTCCAACGAAGAACAATAATGTGTGCAAAAGAGAACCTCGACCTTAACCTCGACCTCAAACTTGATCTCAACCTTGACCTCAATTTCAATTTCCCCTGTTTTACAACGCATCCTCGCAGTTTGAATACATTCTATAATATTTCTGATGAACAAGTTGAAGAATATGTTCATACATTTATAGAAATTACAAAAGAAGTTGTTGCAGATTTTAATCCTGATATTATTCATGCCCAGCATTTATGGATAACACCATATGCCGCTCTAACAAGTGGTGTTCCTTATGTAGTAACGGTTCATGGCACTGATCTTATGGGATTTAAGAAAGATGAACGTTATCATAAATATGCTTTGGAAGGAGCAATAAATGCTGCAAAGGTCATCACGATCTCACGGCAGGTTCACAATGATACTTTAGAATTATATAAATTGCCCGAAGAGAAATTGAAGTTGAATCCAAATGGTTTTGATGATGAGATGTTCCGACCCAAAAGTATCACTAAGAAAGAACTATTTAAAAAATTTGGAATAGATATTATCCCTGAAAAATTAGTAAGTTTTGTTGGGAAGTTCACCGATTTTAAAGGAATTGATATTCTAATAAAAGCTGCCCGTAAAGTTACTGATGAAATTCCGGAAGTAGTTTTTGCTCTCGCCGGAGATGGACAGTTAATGACTGAGATGAAACAACTGACCGCAGAATTAAAATTGAAAAATATTTATTTTCTGGGACATCAAACTCAGGAGGATGTAGCTTCATTGTATTCTGCTGCTGATGTATCCGTAGTGCCATCCCGTATTGAACCTTTCGGATTAGTTGCTATCGAAGCACTCGGTTGTGGGACTCCTGTTGTTGCCACGAATGCCGGAGGTCTTCCCGACTTTGTGAATAATGATGTTGGACAACTGGTTGAAATGGAAAATGTGGAAGCTCTTGCAGAAGCAATTATTGAGGAATTGAAAAACAATACAAAACTTACAAAAGGAAAATATGCACGAGAATATGCAGTTGAGAATTATTCCTGGAAGAAAACTCTACAAAATGTTATTGATATTTATCAGGAAACGATCCCATCTTGAATGAAATTCAACTTACTCAGTAATAAGCTCTTTCAAAGTACTTTCAAGTTTTTTCACACCTTGCTGCCAGGAGTATTTATCTTCCATCAGCTTTCTGCCATTTTCTGATAGTTTCTGATATAAATTATTATCTGTAAGAACCTGGCATACTTTTGCAGCAAATTCTTCAGGTTTATCCGCAATTAGAAAATGTTCTCCATCGTTTCCCTGAATGCCCTCAGCCCCTAAAGCTGTGGAAATTAGAGGTAATCCGCAAGACATTGCTTCCAAAGCTTTTCCGCGAAATCCACCTCCCAATCTTATCGGTACAACCGATATCATTGAGCGATCAAAATAGGGCTTTACACTATCCACAAAACCTGTAACAATCACCTTGCCCTTTTCTGCAAAATCCATAATTTTCTGATTAGGATTCTGACCCACGATAAAGAGTTTAACATCCGGTATTTCTTTTCTGATCATTGGAAGAATTTCTTCATAAAAATATTCAATTCCATCTACATTGGGCAGATGTCCAAAGTTTCCAAGGAACATAATTGAGTTTCTTTCAGGTTTTCTATCTTTTAGATCGAAGTAATCTATATCTACTCCATGCGGCACAATTTTCACAGGAAGATCTTTTTTATAATGTAAAATTTCTTCTCTGCCTTCAGGAGTAAGTGTGAGCACCAGATCTGCATCCGCATACATTTTAAATTCGTAAGGTCGCAAACGAATATAATAAAAAAATGCTTTAACTGCGTCCCATGAGAGTGGTTTTTTCTTCATTATTTTAAGTCTGGCAACCGTGTAACATTCATGAACGGACATCACTTTTTTAGTTGTTTTCGGAATAAACTTATTTTTATAGAGATACTGCGCCATCATGGTGAATTCGGAAATAACTACATCATAATTTTCTTTGGAAACCATTTCACTAACTTTTTGTTCCATTTTCTTGGAATATTCCTGGATCATGTAGTTTGGTCGTGAGGAGAAAAAGAAATCGAAAATATTCCCTGCTATTCCTCTTTTGGGAGGATATGGAACATATTCCAATTTTTTGCAGAATTTTCCAACCGTGTTTATATATTGCTTCTGCTCTTCTTTGATAAACGCAAGCAAATGGATTTCGTGATTTGCAGATAGATATTTTATCCTGTTATAAATAATTATCGGTCCTCCAACAATCCTGGAATGTGGGAAAACCTTGGGTATAAATAATATTTTCATATTTCATCCTCCAAGTTATTCAATACCTTGTTTAATTAATTCACCATTAAAATTTAGTCAATTATATTATGATGTTTTCATTTGACATCAGAACTTTCCAAATTAGTTTGTCCATAGAAATAGATCATTAGATATACATACGGGGGTGCCCTGGTTTCGACAGGGATAAAGGGGATTGCTGATGCATGCCGAGAAGATTACCTACTCGTTAATCACGGTGATAAACTAATTAAACGCAAACGATAACTTTGCATTAGCTGCCTAAGTGCAGCTACGATCCTGTTAAGCTTGGCTGTTAGGCTTGCAGTAGATCGCCATAATTAATAGCTATAAACGGCAGATGTCTATGATGTCGTTCGAAAACTTATAGGCTGGCTTTCCAGTTTGGTTTGACTGTTTCCCATCGGGAAAGTGAGATTAAAAA
>JAOZPK010000052.1:0-4858 GCA_029932755.1 Candidatus Cloacimonadota bacterium
CCGGCAAGCCCTTACTCTTTCTCGCTGCTCTTATCGTTGAGACGCAATATTTTGCGTCTTTACAGAAAAACGACAAACTGTTATCATGTTTTCTTTTCTTTAGTGTTCTTGTATCTTTGCGTTTTTGATCTTTTATGGCATTTCTTTTACTGTATCGGTGCCAGTAACCGTGCAACTTTAACTGCCAGTTTATACCAGAATGGTTTTTTAGTGTAGTCTTCTTCGGTTATCTGGAAGCTATTAGAAAAATCTTCTATCATCATATCTTCTACTTTCTTGGCAAATTCCCTGCTGCTGAATAAGATGTTTATCTCAAAGTTTATGCGGAAGGATCTGTTATCCAGGTTAGCAGTACCAATCATAGATCTCTCATCATCTATCAGCATTGTCTTTTGATGCAGGAATCCCTTTTTGTATCTATAAACTTTAATACCAACCTTTGTTATATCCTGCAGGTAAGAAAGTGCCGAGAGGTTAGTTATAAACAGATCAGATTTCTCCGGGATCATTAACCTCACATCCACACCGCGCAAACCGGCTAATTGTAATGCACACAAAACCTGCTGATCCGGCACAAAATACGGGCTGATTATCCATAAACGTTTTTTAGCAGAATTTATAGCATGCACAAAAAATATTCCGCAGGTTTCCAGTTCATCTGCCGGTCCGCTGGGTAAAACTAAAATGTTATTCTTCCAATCTTGTTTGTAGTTATGTTCCCAATTAAGTTCGGGAACATTTCCGGTTGCCCAGAACCAGTCAGAGATAAAGGGCAGTTGAACACTTTGCACGGAAGGTCCTTCTATCTTCACATGGGTATCGCGCCAGAATTTATATTTAGGATGTGTTCCCATATATTTATCGCTCACGTTCAATCCACCCACGTAAGCAATTTTTCCGTCGACTACAACAATTTTACGGTGATTCCTAAAGTTCAGGCGTAACCTGTGCGCCCAGCCTTTTCTGCTTTTAAAATTATGAACTTCTATCCCGTTATTACGCATTTTCTCCATATAGGAACGGGGCAGAGGTGTACAGCCGATATCATCATAAAGTAAGTAAACCCGCACACCTTCTTTTGCTTTTGCAATCAATTTGGTCTGCAGCTCTATTCCCAGCTTATCATCAATGATCTTATAAAACTGTACCAGAATATAATCCTGTGCTTCCTCAATTCCCTTAAAAATTGCACCAAATGTAGCTTCACCATTGATGAGAACTTCGGCTTTGTTATAGGAAGTGAATGGCATTTTTGCCAGTTTTTCAAAGACGCTGAAATCAGGATGTTCATCATCAGAGATCAGATTTTTCTTCTCTAATTTGTTTCTAAGATCATTAGCAATATCATTTATTTTAAGATCACCTGAACGACGTGCATTTACATATCCATGGAATTTTCTATCACCAAACATCCAGTAAAGCGGAACTGCAAGATATGGGAAGGCAATAAGTGTAACAGCCCAGGCAACTGAGCCTTGTGAAGTTCTGCCCTTCCAAATAGCATCTAGGGCTGCAATAACTCCTAATAGATAGAATATAACAACTACAACCCACCAGACTATTCTAAATCCTTCCATGTTTTATTCTTCTCTTGTTTTCTTTTCTTCCAGATAAAGTACAATTTTATCATGCAGCATAGAGAGAGTGACGGAATAGGGAACGTTCTTTTTAGAGAGTTCTGCTACCGAAAGTGCTTCTCCATATCTATCATGTTCAAGGTATATCTGAATGAGTTCAATATATACAACCGGATCAAATGGATTTTTCTTAATGCCGCTCATTAGCAGCCCTATAGCTTTTTCTGTTTTTCCAATTTTATCACAAGTGAGTGCATAATTCTTATAAAAATTAGCAGATTTAACTTTTAACTTTGCAGCGTTCTCAAATTCCACATAAGCCTTAAGAATATTCTTTAAATTATAATAAGCCAGCCCTTTAAGATAAGAGATATTTCCATGTTTCCCAAATTTTATCTCCGCTTTTTCTAAGGTATTAATAGAGTCATCATGCCTGCCAGCCAAAAAATATAACTCAGCCAGAAAAATATAGGGAAGAAGTGAGGATATTTTAAAATTGAATATGTTTTCTAAAATTTCGATACTTCTTTCATTTCTTCCAACTTTAGAATATGCATACGCTTTATTATAGAGCAATTCGGGAAAATTTTCATAGAGCATGTCATAATAGTTTATTGCCAGTTTATACTCATTGATCGCCATAAACGAATTCGCAATTTGGAAGATCGCAGTTTCATTCTCCGGTTCAATTTTCAGAACTTCATGATAGGCACCAACAGATTTTCGGAATAATCTTTTATTATAGTAGACCTCAGCCATGAAAAGATGAAGTTCAATATTTTTTGGAAATTCCTTCAACCCGGTCTGCAGAATTCTCTTAGCCTCCAGCCAGTTTGTATTTAGCTGCATTTTTGCCTGCCAGAGAATATTATTCAATTTCTTAATATTTTCCATCATTTTCCCTAGAATTTTGTATTCTAAATAATTCCTCAACCAGCAAAAGTATTTTATCAACATCAAATAATTTATTTATACTGTTTCTTACTTGTGCTCCACCGCGAAGCCCTTTGGTATAATGAGAAAAATGAGTACGCATTTCATAAACAGCTTGTTTTTCGCCTTTATGGAATATCATCAGTTCCATGTGTCTCCTAATAATTTCCAGTTTTTCCATTGTAGTTATCTGTGTGATATTTCCAGTGTCTAAATAGTTTTTAATCTGTTTGAATAGCCATGGTTTTCCCATAACTCCACGACCTATCATTACCGAGTCACATCCGGTTTGTTCATACATTGCTATCATGTCGTTAATCGTGATTATATCACCGTTTCCAATTACGGGGATGGTCACTTCTCTTTTTAATTCAGCTATCAGACCCCAATTGCTTTTACCCGAAAACATCTGTCCGCGTGTGCGAGGGTGAAGGCAGATCATATCTGCTCCGGCTTTCTGCATTTTTATACCGAAATCAAGTGAATTTATGCTGTTTAAATCCCAACCGGAACGAAATTTTACCGATAACGGAATATTGAGAGGTAATAAAATATTTTTGGTTTCACATACAATTTTGGCAGCAATATCTGGTGTTGTCATCAAAGCAGATCCGGCACCGCGCTTTATTACCTTTTTTACCGGGCAGCCCATGTTAACATCAATAAAATCAGGATTTTTAGTTAAGGCAATTTTGAGTGCTTTCTTAAATATTTTTGGATCTGAACCAAATAGCTGGAGTCCAAAAGGGCGTTGAGATTCTTCGAAATTTGCATATTCAAGACTGCGGTCTCTATTATAAAGCAGGCCATCTACGCTTATCATTTCGCTAACCACAACATCAGCGCCGCATTCTTTACAAATAGCTCGGAATGGATTATCAGTAATTCCTGCTAGAGGTGCAAGCCATACTTTTTGGTTAGTGAGTTCTTCTGTTGTTATATTCATAATTATTTATTAATAAAATGATAGATTGCTATCCCTGTGGCAACAGCGGCATTTATCGATTCAATATTTCCAGGAATTGGTATTTTAACTTTATGTTTGGCTAGTTGTAAGATTTCTTTGCTTACTCCAAAAGCTTCTGAACCGATAACGAGCATTAAACTGGCAGGTTTTGATAATTCGAATAGATTGGTAGAATCTTCCAGCGTTGTAGCAACGATAGTAGTTTGCAAACTTTTCAGCCAGTTATGCTCACGAGTTTCCGAAGGCAAATGGAACACCGATCCCAATGATGCTCGTATCACTTTTGGATTATATATTTCACAGCAATCGGGTGAAAGGATTATACCGGAAACTCCTGCCGCTGTTGCTGTGCGAAATATTGTTCCCATATTTCCCGGATCGGTTATTCCATCCAGGTAGAGCAGAAATTGTGTTTGCTTAATCGGAATATGAATTATGCTAATTACAGCTGCAATATTCTGAGGTGTTTTGGTAGTTGTGATCTTTTTCATTTGATTTTGGCTTGCAATAAAGGATTGCTTAGCAGAATATTGGGAAGTATCAAATTCACTTTTGTCACAGATGATTAGTTCATCAAAGTTGATGCCGTAATCATTCAATTGACTTATCAGGCGTACACCTTCAACTATTGTTTTCTTATGCAATGTGCGGTATTTCTTCAGATGCAGTTTAGCTAGTTCTTTTGCATGATTTTGAGTCAGTTTAATAATCATTATTTATTATATATTCCCTTTATAGCATCAATATCAACATCATCAATTTGTTCCGGCTTCAAAAATTCCTCAGCGTATTTTAAGTATAATTTCGAATCCATCAGAAGTTCTACCAGGTCTTTATCGATCTCACCATCTTTAACCATAAATGCCATAATTCTAAGTGTTTCAGTGAGGGTTTTGCCCTTTTTATATGGTCTATCGGAAGCAGTTAGTGCTTCATAAAGATCAGCAATGGCAATGATGCGTGATTGAAGTGGAAGTTCTTCTGCTGTTTTATTGAAGGGATAACCCTTGCCGTTAAGTTTTTCGTGATGTGAAGCTGCATAAAGTGGAAGATTCTTAAATTTCTTTGGATATGTAAGCTCCGATAACATTTCATGAGAGACAAGAGCATGTTCCCACATTTTTTCTAATTCTTCCGGCAGCAGTGTTCCCTTGCGGATGCAAAGGTTCTTTTTCTCATCTTCTGTAATTAGATGGTATTCTTTACTATTTGCTGTATATTTAAAACTATATATCTCCTTAATTCTTTCAATATATTCATCCCGCATGAATTCACCTCCAGTATTTACCTTAATAATGAATTCCATATCATCCATAAGTTTATCATTAAGCTTTTTTAATTCTTCTTTTTTCCCTTGTGTTTTTGAATATTCAATATCCTT
>JAOZPK010000052.1:4958-14356 GCA_029932755.1 Candidatus Cloacimonadota bacterium
TTATTAGTAAAGGCAATTGCTGCCTGTGAGGCTAGGGAAGTTAACATTGTAAGATGTTCTTCGGTGAAATGTGTTATATTACCTTCATTGTCATAAGCATTGATAAGTTGAATAACCCCCAGTAATTCATTTTCGTGATCTTTCATGGGAATAGCGGCCATCGATTTAGAATGATAATTATTTGTTGAGTCATAGTCCTTTGTCCCACTGTTATTAAATATGTTTTGATCATAAGCATCTTCTACACTGCTGGGCTTTCCGGTATGCGCAACATAAGTAGCAAAATTTTTATATATTTTATTACCTTTATCGTCATAAAGCGGAACACTTGGCCACTGTGCTGTATCTGCCATTCCAAGATTTAAATTCATAGATTTTGTATAAATTATTGTGAAATCAAGAGCTTGTTTATCTTCCGAAAGTGTGTAGATCGTCCCTCCATCTGCATTAGTAAAATTAATTGCTTCTTCTAGTACCATTTTAAAGAAGTTGTTAATATCCTTTTCGCCCGAAAGTGCGATCCCAATTCTGGTAAGCGCCTTGACTTGTCTTATAAGTTCTTTTTTATCTTCCATAATATCCCTTCAACACTGAATTATTTGACATAATAAATATTAACTTTAATCTTGGATATGTAATAAAAATTGATTTTATGTGTCAAATTATTTAGTAAATGTAGGTGTAAATGATGAACTTAAAACAAAAGCTCTTAATTACAGAAGAGAATGCAAGAATATGGACAACGCTGTATTAACATGAATTATAACGCAAATTCTCATATAAATAGTATTAAAGAATATTATAGATTTGTGCTATTCAAAGTTGTCAAAATAGTAGTGGGAACACAATGTTAGAAATTATTATTCTATCTGCTGGACAATCAAGCAGAATGGGAAGCGATAAAGCATTGTTGGATATCGATGGGATTCCAGTTATTGTACACATAATTAATAAGATCATTTCTCTTTCAGATCACATATACATAGTACTTGGAGATAATTTGGACACTGTTAAAAAAGAAGTGCTGGCTTATTTTGGTGATTCTAAAGCAATAAGCTTTATTCATAATGAATTACATCGGAAAGGCATGTTTTCGTCAGTGCAAAAAGGGTTTAAAAGTGTTAGTGGGAAAAATGCTGTAATACTTCAGCTTATAGATCAACCCTTTATTTCACAAAATATTTATAAAGATTTAGTTTCAAATTATGATTCTAATAATTTAATAATACAACCATCTTATATGAAAGATGGAATTAAACGTGGTGGACATCCGATTCTTTTTGCTGCAGCATTTAAAGATATTGTGCTTTCCTACTCGATTAATTCACAATTGAAAGATGTAATTAATGATAACAGTGAAAGCAGAAAATTCATTGAGATTGATGATGAATCAATTCTGCATAATTTAAACACAAAAAAAGAGTTTGATGATAAATTTAAAGGATAGAAATTATGGAAATAGCAGTATTTGAAATTTTACAAAAAGTTGTAGAAAATCAAAAGCAAGGCATTGCGTTTGTTCTTGCCACTATTGTAGAAGGTGTAGAAAAAACACCAGGTCGTTCTGGATTCAAACTTATTTCTTATGAAGATAAAACAAGTGAAGGAACAGTTGGCGGTGGTAAATTAGAGAGAATGGTGTTGGATAAATGTGAGGAAATTCATGAAACTAAAGAAAATGCTTTTCTGGAATTTGAACTGACTGAAACATCCGAAGGTATTGGCATGATGTGCGGGGGAAATGCAAAAGTTTATTTGGAATATTTTCCGCCAACAAAGAAAGTATATATTTTTGGAGCCGGACATCTTTGCCGAAGCATTGTTCCAATTTTTAATTCAATCGGATTCTATTGCATTGTGGTAGATAACAGAGAAGAATATGGCAACAAAGAGAGAATCCCGCTTGCAAAAGAGGTTTATGCTACAGATTATTTTGAATTCTTAAAAAATTTTGAGCCTCAAGAAAATGATTCGATTGTGATCTTTACTCACGGGCATAAATATGATTTTGATATTTTAGATAAATTATGTGAAAAAAATGTTCAAGTAAAATATATTGGAATGATCGGATCGAAGATCAAAGCTGCTGATGCCTTGAATAGAATCAAGAAAAATAATTATCAAGGAGCTTTGATAGATAGTGTTCATGCACCTATTGGATTAAATATTGGTAAAACAACTACGCAGGAAATTGCTATAGCTATTACAGCTGAAATGATGGCTGTTTATAATAATGTAAAAGAAATAAAATCACTTAATATCTAATAAAGAAAATTCTTTATAATATTATATTGACACATTTGTGTTAATTTAGTGTTTATAATTTATTCTAATTTATGGAGTTAAAATGAAATATATTTTAGTTATTCTCATTTTAATATTTGGTTATTCCTTATTTGCAGATTCAGTTCCACCTTATGTTGCACCATTGTACCCAACAGCCGGTGCAACAGGAATCCCAGTAGATTCGGACGTTACTTTTTATATCTACGATGATATAGATGGTGTTGATATAAACACTGTTCAGGTTGATGTCAATGGGATAATTTATACTAATAGTAATAGTTCATTCTTCTATAGCGGTACTCTTTTCAGTTATATTGTCACCATAAACCCACCTATGGATTTCCAATTTGATGATCTGATAAATATTCAAATAGATGCATCTGATCTTGAAGAGCCAGCAAATGTGATGCCGACTTATTCATATTCGTTCCAGACCGTTGAAGATTTGCAGCCTCCTTATATTGGCGGGTTAGACCCGGAAGCAGGAGCAGTTAATGTTCCGCAGAATACTGATATTGAATTTATTATTTATGATAGTGGAATTGGTGTGAATTTAACTTCAGTTATCGTAGTAATACAAGGTGTTACCTATACTCACAATAATGGACTGTTCTACTATTATGGTAATGCAAATGCTTATCATATCATTATTGATGTACCAGTAGATTTTGAACTCGCCGAAATAGTTGAAGTTGCAATTGATGCCTCAGATTTGAATGGAATAACAATGGCAACCTTTGAATATTCATTCGAGATAATAGATGATATCCAACCACCATATACCGGAGAATGGAATCCTGAACCTGGAGGTGATGAAGTACCCATTGATGCAAATGTAAGCTTTAATATATATGATAACATTGAGGGTGTAGATATCACTTCTGTAGTTGTTGATATTCAGGGGATTCAATTTACTTATCTCAATACATCATTCTCATATCAAACAATTCCAAACGGTTATACGGTTACATTAGATCTACCCAGTGATTTTAATTACGGAGAGGTTGTCACAGTGCAGATAGATGCCGCAGATCTTTCCCAACCGGCTAATGTAATGCTTACATTTATATACAGTTTTCAATGTGAATATGATATTATCCCTCCATATACAGGAGATTATGATCCGGTTCCCGGACAGCAGAATGTTCCAATTGATACTAATATAAATTTTCATGTTTATGATGATGATCTTGGGGTGGATATTAATACTTTACTGGTTGAAATAGATGGTGTACAATATTCCATTGCAAATGGGAACTTGTCATTTAGCGGTAATCCAGCAGACTATTCGATAAGCATTAATCCAACAGAGAACTTCGAATTTTCTCAGTTGATTACAGTTGAAATTGATGTAGCAGACCTTGCAACTCCTCAAAATCAGCTTTCCGGTTTTTCCTACACATTTCAGTGTATAAGTGATGAAGAAACACCGTATGTTACAGATCTTGATCCTGAACCATTATCCATTGATAATCCGGTAAATACAAATATTTCATTTCATATAAATGATGATGGATATGGAGTAGAGATTAATAGTGTTGCTGTTGATGTGCAGAATGTTGCCTATTCAGTTGCGTTGGGAAACCTATTCTACAGCGGGACGGTTAATAGTTATTTGATAATTATCGATCCGGTAGAAGATTTCAATTCCGGTGATACTGTTTATGTTTCTATTAATGCATCCGATATGGCTATCCCCGCTAATCAGATGGGAACTTACAGCTATTCATTTGAATGCATTATGGAAGATGTTAATCCACCTTTCATCTGGCAACCAAATCCTGCCAATGGCGCTGTGAATGTTTCTGTATTTACTGCGATAAGTTGTTATATTCTCGATAATGGGAGTAATGTCGATTCTACTTCAATTGAAATGGACATTAACGATGTTGCAATAGAAGATTTTGAGCTTGAAGCAATCTCGATAATGGGAAGTTCGGGCTACATAATCTCATATCAAACTCCGCAACCATTTAATTATAGTGAGCTTATCACAGTTAATATTTCAGCAGCTGACTTGGCGATCATCCCAAATGTACTTATTGATGCATCTTTTTCTTTTGTATGTGAGGAGAATCAACCACCATCAATTAATCTACCGGATAGTCTGGTATGTGAGGAAGATGGTTTGATCATCGAGAATTTCAGTTTCTATATAACTGACCCAGAGAATGATGATCCGATACTGGAAGCAACGCTCACTAATAATTTAACCATAACTATAGATGGCTATATGGTTATCATAGAACCAGATCTTAACTGGTTCGGTATAGAAAATGTAAGCTTTATTATTCGCGATGAAATGGGTGAACCACTTGCAAACGATAATACAAATATCATTGTTTCCAGTGTGAATGATGCACCTTCTTTTGATGCTGATCTGTTCCCGGAAAATATTACATTCACAGAAAACACCGAGAAAGTTATTGATTTCAGTCCAATGATTATAGATCCAGAGCAGTTACCGGAGGAAATAACTCTAACTATTACGGATAGTGTGAATATTAATATTGATATTACAGATTTTGTTGTGACCTTCTCGGCACCGGAGAATTGGACAGGATCAGAAGTGCTAACAGTGATTTTGGATGACAATGTATCACGCTCTACGTGTTCAGCAGAGCTTGTTGTATCAGTTACTCCAGAAATTCCGGATGAAAAGATCCATATTGAACCTCATACTGTAAAATGGAATAATGAATATTGTGAAATTACCATCTACAGCCAGGTTGATATTGAGAAAATATCAGGTAAGATATTCAATAGAAGTGGAAAATTGATAAAAAATTTGAATATTCAACCATATGGAGACAACAAACAAGCTAGATGGTATAAAAAAGATACTGAACAAAATTTAGTTAGTGGTGGATTTTATATCTACCAGATAATCATAAATAATAGAATTTACCAAGGAAGCATAATAATTGCAAGGTAATGTAATGAAATTTAAAATTTTTGTAATTGCTCTTATAATAATCCCAATCGTTTGTTTTGGATATGATTTTGAAAATGGTGGAGTGCGAAATGCAGCTTTGGGCGAAACAGGTATTGCTTCTTCTCATTATGTGTCTACAGCAGTATGGAATCCTGCAGGTTTAGCTGGCTTTCGATATTTTCAACTTATCACAGATTCACGTCCCTATATGATACAAATGGATAATGATGAGATCGCACAGAACTTTGTATATTTGTCAATTCCAATAAATAAGATTCCGGGTGCTTTTGCACTAACGGGAGGTTCTTTCAATTCTAATGCTTATACAGAAGGGAAATTTGGATTACATTATGGAGCATGTATCCTCCCTGAAAAATTACCGGATAAAATATCAGTTGGGCTAAGTTTGTTTGATCATTATACTAACTTCTCGGAGATCAACGAGAGTAAGAACGCATTTGATTTGGATTTGGGATTTTCTTATAGATTGAGTAAATTTGTAAATTTTGGGCTTCTGGCTGGGAATATTTTACAGGCTGATATGGCAATTGACAGCAATAATGAAGATAAACTTCCAATGCGCTTGGGTTTTGGTTCTGAATTTATTTGGAAGAAAATAGTTCTTTCAGGAGATCTAGTATTTCGAAAATATCAGAGTTACAATGAGCTTGGTTTTGGTCTTGGTGCTGAATATTTATTGGCGAAGAATCTCCAACTTAGATTTGGAGTGAACAATCACGATCTCACTGGTGGTTTTGGTGTGAACATATATTCTAAAAAATGGATACAACCAACTAGTGAGAAGAAGAATGAGGAATTGGATTTCAGTTTTTTTCAGATAAGTCTGGATTATGCTTTTCAATATCCGTTGGGTGATTCAAACGAAGGTGGAACCTTTTCTACAGGGAATAGCCTGGAATCTGATTATGGTGAACATTTCTTTGGGATAAAAATTGATTTTGGCAAAAGCCGTGATTTAGATGAAAACTATACCTCATTATTCCAATCGGATTTCGATGGAAGAGTTGATACTGTATTTATAGAAAAAGTTGTAATAGATACAATAGTTCGAACCAGAACGATTCATGATACAATTAAGATAATTGAACGTGTAATGGATGAAAAAGAAGTTGAGAAGAAAGTTCAGGAAGAAGCATCCAAAATAAGAAGATCTGACATTCAGAAGATAAACAAGGCTACAGTTCATTTGAATTCCGCATTAGAATTTTATTATTCCGAAGAATATTATGAAGCAATAGATGAATGCAACAGAGCGATCTCACTTGCTCCGGATCTCTCACTATCATACATCAGATTAGCTTCCATTTATTATCGACTAGGTGATACTGAAGAGGCAATGTATCAATTAAGACATGCCAAGAGAATGGATCCGGATAA
Source organism: Candidatus Cloacimonadota bacterium (assembly GCA_029932755.1). Classification (GTDB taxonomy): domain Bacteria; phylum Cloacimonadota; class Cloacimonadia; order Cloacimonadales; family TCS61; genus Tenebribacter. The sequence continues at coordinate 11,578 of JAOZPK010000052.1, forward strand.
TATTGAAATTAAGAAAATGATGCTATTACTATCAAGCGAATAGGTAAGGAAATTATATGAAGAAATTGTTGATAATTTTAATTTTATTATTCACCTTTCAGCTCCTTTCACAAGACTTTGATATTGAGACTGTAAAAGAAATTCAAGCAGAACGTGAATTGGCGGAATGGATCGAAGCAATGCTTTTTCCAATTGTGGGAGAAACTATAGTTATTGCTAATCTTACCCTAGATTATCCTGCCAGCCGATTGCAGGTTTATGGTTCAATGCTGGATAAAGAAAAAAGTCTTCCCGGGCTTCCAATTGCCAAGTCAAAATCTGTTATGACTACAATGATAGATGATCAGGAAACGTATCCAACTATTGTTGCCAGAAAGGAGATCACGATCTATTTACAAAAAGATGTAACAGATGAAATACTGCAATTCATTAAGCAGAATGTTGCACTTTGGATGAATATTAATCCTGAAAAGGGTGATATTCTACAAGTAAAAAATATTATGGATTTTAGAAGTGGTATCGCTGCAGAAGAAGAAAAAAAAGAGGTAAATAATTTCTTTTTTCTTTATATGGGAATAGCTTTACTCATTATAATTCTTGTTTCCGTTTTTATCTTAAGATCTGGTTTTACAAAACTAACAACTTCCATGCAGGATGTAAATGTAACCGGTTTTGAGAAAGCACTTCAGATAAAAGGGAATATGTCGGCTCAGGGGGTAGGTGGTTCCGGGAATAGCACAGCCAATCTTATTACCTTTCCAAAGAAAGCAATTGCTATTCGACTTGTTGACAACAAAAAAGAGATAGAACCATTTGATTTCAGTTTTTTAGAAGAACTCTCTGTACAAAGTTTTTCAAACCTACTTGAAGGCGAGAATGCGAGTGACATAGCTTTTATACTAACTAATCTTAATTACAAATTTGTAAGTGATTTTTTGAATTCTTATATAGGAGAGACAGATCAGATAATAAAATCAATGTTAGCTGAAAACAGTAAAATAAAGAAAGAAGTTATTGGATTAAGAAACAAATTGTATACAAAATTCACTAAAATAATAGAAGATGAAAAATTAAATACAAACAGCAAAGAAGTTCTGATAAACGTACTTAATCAACTTGATCTGGATAGAACTAAAAAATATCTAGATCAAATAAATCAAATAGATGTAGAAGTTGGGAAAGAAATGAGAGAGAAAGTATTCCTCTTTTCTGATATTATTAAACTAAATGTGCAGGAGATCGAGCAGATCGTTTTCTCTACAGATCATGATCTGATGGTTAAATTCCTTAAGAGCATTGATAGGGATCTGCAAAGTAAGTTTTTTAATAGCTTAACTCATAGAGCAGCTTCTATTATCAGAGAAGATATGGATTACCTGGGACATATCGAACAAAAAGAACAGGAAAAGATCCAGCATCAAATGCTTTTTAATATTAGAAATATTTTACAATTTATTAAGGAATAAATATGAAATCATCAGTTATAGTTGGTTTTTTACTAGGTTTTGGTATAATTCTTTCGGTGATATTTTTCAAGCAGGATCCATCATTGTATCTCAATTGGCCGGCAATGGCGATTACTCTTGGAGGTACATTATCTGCTGTTATTATCTATTTTTCTCCGCAAGCAATGAAGAATGCCGGGAAGTCGTTAATTGCAATATTCAAAGATAAACAATATTCAGAAATATACCTTGTTGATACGATATTAGATATCAGCAAACAATCCCGCAAAACCAGTTACAAGAGCCTGATCGAGAATGAATCTATAATCGAGATACCATTTTTAGCTAAAGGTATGAATCTTGTAGCCGATGGGGAAGATATTGAACATATTGAAGAAGTTTTAATTAGAGATAGTAGATCTATAACAGAGAAGAATATTATTGCAGAGAGAGTTTTTAGAATAGCAGGTAGCTTTGCACCAATGTTTGGTATGATGGGAACTGTGATTGGACTTATTGCCATGTTGTACCGTGTGAAAGATCCTGCCGCAATTCCAGCAGCGATGGGGCTGGCTTTGGTCACAACACTTTATGGTCTTATTCTTGCAGCCCTGATTTTCAAACCATTATCAGGGAAGATCCGAGATAAAAATAATACAGATACACGAGTAAGAGAGATAATAATTGCAGGAATTATTTCCATTAGAAAAAATGAAAATTCTCATAAAATTAAAGAAAAACTATTAGGATACTTACATTGATAACAGAAGATATACTCGCTAGTAATTTACATTCAAAACAAAGCAGGATCCAGGATCTTAGCGATGAGGCTAATGAGAATCAGAACCTGCTGGATGTAATGATACCTTATGCAGATCTGATGACACTGCTTCTAGTTTTCTTTGTATTCTTTTATGTGACGACGGATTATGAGAAGAATAGAAAAATAATTAAACAAAATGAGCAAATAGTTGAACAAAATCAACGCCTGATGGAGCTGGCTATATTAGATTCTCTTTTAGATGTGAATGAACAAGTTATCATAATACCCAGTGAAGTTTTATTTAGTACGGGTGAAGCACTTTTAAAGTGGGAATCTTTGCACACTTTAGCTCAAGTTGCCAGAAATATTCAAGGTAGAATTAAGGGTGAGCCAGGATGGCAGGTTCGAGTGGAGGGGCATACCGACAATATTCCTATATTGAGTGGTGACTTTGCTTCCAATTGGGAACTCTCATCTGCAAGGGCATTGAATGTTGTAAGATTTTTTATGGATAATAATTTTTTCCCACCTGAACAGATGCAAGCTATGGGCTATGGTGAATTTAAGCCAC
>JAOZPK010000168.1 GCA_029932755.1 Candidatus Cloacimonadota bacterium
AATTCAAGCCATGAACCGTTATAAGGGATCAATTTAGCTGAATTCAATATCTTACCGCTCGGATGTTTTGCTTCTGAGAAAAAGATACCGGGAGATCTATGAAGCTGACTAATAATAACACGTTCAGCTCCGTTAATAATGAATGTACCCTGATTAGTGATCAGAGGGATCTCACCAAGAAATACATCTTGTTCGATCGTGCTTTTAACCCTTTTTTCACCCGTCTCTTTAAGAATTTCCTCATCATAAATTACGAGTCTCATCCTTGCTTTAACAGGTGCTTGATAGGAAAGATTTCTTTCTATACATTCATCAGTTGAATATTTTTCTTTTAATACAATATAATCAATAAATTCGAGGTAGTAGATCCCTTTTTGGTCTTCTAACGGGAATATTGACTTAAGAACAGCTTGAAGTCCATCATCGTAACGTTTTTGCGGATGAACCTCTTTCTGAAGAAATTGATTATAAGAATCAATTTGCATCGAAAGCAGATTCGGCACGTGTACAAAAGGTAACCCTGACTGCTCAGCTTTCTTTCTGATACGAGAAAAATTTTGAATTTTCAAAAGTTCATACTCCTTATTTTTTTGCGTACAATTAAAATTCCATACAAATTTCTATCATTATAAATAAGGTAACGGAAGTGAGCCATGGCTCACTTCCGTATAATAATTTTGTTGATTATTTAACTTCTACAGATCCGCCAGCTTCTTCAATCTGAGCTTTAACGGTTTCAGCTTCTTCTTTTGAAACACCTTGAACAACTGGATTTGGTGCATTATCAACTAATTCTTTAGCTTCTTTAAGTCCTAATTTTGTGATTGCGCGTACAGTTTTAATAACTTGGATCTTCTTTGCTCCAGAGCTAGTTAAAACAACGTCAAATTCTGTTTTTTCTTCAGCAGCTTCTCCACCGGTAGCAGCACCAGGTGCAGCAACGGCTACTGGAGCAGCAGCAGTAATGTCGAAGATCTCTTCGAGTTCTTTTACAAGTTCGGAAAGTTCGATTACACTCATTTCCTTAATAATATCAATAACTTGTTGCTTCTTATCAGCCATTATATCCTCCATCGTATATATGTTTATTTATTTTCTTTTTGTTTGGCTATTGTGTCGATTGCATAGATAAATTTTCTCAAGATTCCGCTAAGTGCACCAACAAAGCCATTGATAGGTGCGTTGAAACCTTGTAGAACCATTGACAGGAGAACTTCTTTAGAAGGAAGATCAGCTAGTTTTTCCAGTTGAGATATATCCATAATATCTTTTCCAACTAAACCGATTTTGAACTTCGGGAAGTCCTTGTCATCCATAATATCTTTTTTGAATTTGGCTAATTCTCTGGCAGCTGCTACTTCATCTACTTTAGAGATTGCTATAGCAGTTGGACCACTTAAATGTTCGTCAAATTCTTTGATTCCCAATTCATTAAGTGCGATTTTAATGAATGTGTTCTTTGAAATGAAATAATCAACATCTGCATTTCGCATTCTGTTTCGTAATTCATCAACTTCTTCAATATTGATCCCTTTATAATCAATCAGAACGATTGATTTAGCATTGTCGAGTCTATCTTTGATTACTTTTACTGCGTCTTGTTTGTATGCTTGTACCATAGTAAACTCTCCTACTGCTTAGCAAGCTTTGATACGCTTGCAACGTCTAATTTAATTCCGGGGCCCATTGTTGAAGTAATGTTAATTGAATTGATGAAAATGCCTTTTAATGCTGCAGGCCTCTCTCTGATAATTGCTAAAAGGATAGTGAGAATGTTTTCTGAAAGCTGCTTTGCAGTAAAACTTAATTTGCCGGCAATAATGTGGAGATTCGAAAACTTATCAATACGATAAGTGATCTTTCCACCTTTTGCATCTGCAACTGCTTTCTTCACGTCCATTGTAACTGTACCGTCTTTTGGATTCGGCATAAGACTACGAGGTCCTAAAACACGTCCCAAACGACCAATCTTGCCCATTAAGTTTGGAGTTGTAATTGCAACGTCAAAATCAAACCAACCTGAATTGATCTTTTCAACGTATTCATCTACTCCAACAAAATCGGCACCAGCTTCTTTTGCTTCATCGGCTTTATCACCTTCTGCAAAAACAAGAACGGTAGAAGTTTTTCCACTACCATTTGGCAATACTAAAGAGTTCCTGATTTGTTGATCAGCTTTCCGAGGATCGACACCTAAATTCATATGTAGTTCAACGGTTTCATCGAATTTAGCTTTTGGATATTTCAAAAGCAATTCTATGGCTTCGTCGAGCTCATATCTTTTTGTTTTGTCGATCATCTCATAGGCTTGTTTGTACCTTTTACTAGTCATTAACACTCCTTATCGATAATCTCCTGCATAAAAACTAAAGTGCTTTAGCCTTCGACTAAAACTCCCATGTTTCTTGCAGTACCTTCTATCATACGCATAGCACCCTCAATGTTATATGCGTTTAGATCTTTCATCTTTATCTCAGCTATTTTCTTTACCTGAGCTTTTGTGATCGTTCCTACTTTTTCCATATGAGGAACTCCAGAACCTTTTGCAAGACCAGCTTCCTTCTTAATAAGAATAGCCGCTGGTGGAGTTTTGATCTCAAATGTGTAGGATTTATTTTTCTTAACGTAAATTACAACTGGGAAGATCATTCCAGGAGAGTCTTTTGTTTTATCGTTGAATGCTTTACAAAATTCTCCAATGTTAATTCCTGCCTGACCAAGAGCCGGACCTACTGGAGGTGCCGGAGTTGCTTTTCCTGCAGGAAGCTGTAATTTTACTAAATGTTCAATATCTTTTGGTTTTGCCATTTCTTTCCTCTATTTACATAAGTTCAATCTGATCGGTTCTAACTTCTACAGGTGTAACTCTACCAAAGACAGTTACTTTTACAGTAAGTTTTTGCCTGTCATCATGTAATTTTTCAATAACACCTTCGAAATCACTGAATGGACCAGCTGTGATTTTTACCATATCACCAGGGATATAGTCTACATTTTGGGATGTGGCTTTATCGCGGTCGTCAATACCCAACAGGCGTTTTACTTCAGCTTCAGATAGAGGCTGAGGTTTCTTTCCTGTACCCAGAAAATGAGTTACACTAGGAAGCCCAACAACAAATGAGTACAACTCAGGTGTTAATTCTGCTTCCAATATAACATAACTGTTGAATAATTTTTTTTCACGCTCTATTTTCTTCCCATCTCTAATGTGAAATGTTTTCTGGGTAGGAATTAATATCTGCCCGATCTTATCTTCAAGGGGTGAACCTTTAATTCCTTTTTCGATAGCTTCTTTTATTTTGAATTCATGGGAAGCATAAGTGTGAACAACATACCACTTCATTTACTTAACCTTTCAGCAGTAATTGTTTAATCAAAAAGCCGAAACCTGTATCAACCAAAGATAAAAAGATAGCTACAAAAATTGACATAAGAATAACTACAGTAGTACCTTCTTTAATATCAGCCTTAGTTGGCCAAGATACGTATGACATTTCTGTCTTAACACTTTTGAAGAAACGAAATATTTTTTTAAACATAATTATCTCACTTTAATGGCAGGCCCGGCAGGACTTGAACCCGCAACCCCTGGTTTTGGAGACCAGTGCTCTACCAATTGAGCTACAAGCCTGCATTTTTATTTATCTAGTCTGCTTATGTTCAGTATGTTTTCTGCACGTTGGGCAGTATTTTTTATACTCAACTCTTTTAGGGTGTGTTCGTCTATTTTTCGTAGTAGTGTAATTTCTGTTTTTACACTCTTCGCAAGCTAACGTAATAATTTCTCTCATTTTTTCCTACTCGATAACATCGCCAACGACGCCAGCACCGATAGTTCTTCCACCTTCACGAA
>JAOZPK010000169.1 GCA_029932755.1 Candidatus Cloacimonadota bacterium
TATCAATAAAATATTCATTGATTTTGATCCTTCGTAGAAAGCTGCATTTAGGAGGATATAGATCAAGTTGTAAAATAATTAGTGTGGGAAACATCGTCAGTGGCGGTAGCGGCAAAACTCCAGTAACTATTTTTCTGGCAAAATATCTGCGAAAACAGGGGAAAATGATTGCAGTTTCACATCGTGGTTACAAAGGAAAATTTGAAAAAGATAATAAACTGATTTCAGATGAAAATAAAGTTTTTGATTTTGCTAAAGATGCCGGAGATGAAACTTTCTTACTTGCTTCCAAACTGGTAGGAATACCTGTTATCACGGGCAGAAATCGTAAAAGATCAATTCAGATATTGGAAGAAAAATATCCCGATTTAGAATACATTATTTTAGATGATTCCTTTCAGCATCTCAAGGTTCAACACGATCTTGATTTTGTTGTTTTCAATGCAATCGGCGGAATTGGTAATGGTTTTGTTTTACCTTCCGGGATTTTGCGTGAACCACTTTCTGCACTACAATATTCAGATTATATTGTATTTAATGGGAAGGGAGATATTCCTTCTCAAATCCAAAAATACAATAAGCCAATTTTTAAAGGTGAATACCATATTAAACGTTTTACAGATATAAATAGAAAAGAAATAAAACCAACAGGAAAATTGGCTTTATTATCGGGAATCGGGTTACCAAAATCATTTGAAAATACAATTCATAAAGCCGAATTAAATTTTGAAAAACACTTTCGTTTTCCTGACCATTATGATTTCAAAAACAACGAGATTATCAAACAAATTTCGACTGATGTGAAACTTGAAAAAATAGATTATTTACTGACAACAGAAAAGGACTTTGCCAAGTTGCAATTCATTGAACATGATCTTCCATTGGTAATTGTTGAAGTTGAATTTGTGTTGGAGAACGAGGAAGAATTGACAATTTAATTGAAAAAAAGGTGATTCGTGAATCACCCTTACAATATTTTTTCTTTTGTTCGTTTTTGTTTGTTATTGTTCGTCGCTAATTCCTTTTTCCAAACAAACTAAATACAGGCACCAAGATCAAAGATGCAATCATTCCCACACTACCCGCTTGCGGTACCATTCTGGCTCCCCATACAACAAACAAGATCAGGCAAATTCCCAATCCACCAACGGAACCGGTAATTGCTCCCAAACGAGTAACTTTCTTATTGAATAATCCCCAAATGAAGGGTCCCAGGAAAACAGAGGCAATTGCTCCCCATGATATAGAGAGGATCGTTACGATTACAGCCGGTTTCATAAAGGCCAGCATCATAGACAGTAAAATAAAAAATACACTGCCGATTCTTACCAGTGAAGTAAGTTGTTTATCATTTGCATTTCTATTAATGAATCCTTTATAAATATCTTTGGTAATGGATGTGCTTGAAATGAGTACCAAAGATGCCAGAGTAGACATCGAAGCCGCTAGAATAAGCAGCAAAATAACAACCGTGAGTGCTGAAGGAATAACTGTGATCAGCATTTCCGGCATTAAAGCATCAAATACAGGTTTACCATTTTCGAATGCTGAAGGGTTGTTGGCGGGATTCAAGAAAATTCTGGTGAGGGCACCAGTGAAGTAGGCAATTCCCGCTACTAGCAAGGCAAAGGCTGTTGATGCGAACATTCCAATTTTTACAGATCTTTTATCTTTAATCGCATAAAACTTTTGTAATAACTGCGGCATGGCAAACGGTGCAACGCTGGTTAGCATAATAAGTGACAGCAAAGGAATAATTCCGGGAGGACCAATCGGAGCAATCAGTTTCGGATTTACATCTCTGAGAGCTGTAAAAATATTTGGTAATCCTCCACCTTTTTGAATCGTGCTGACAAAAAGAATAACTACTCCAATTGTCATGATCATACCAAATATCACATCTATCATAGCCATGGATTTATAACCGCCGAGAACCAGGTAAATTCCTGTGAAAACACCCATGAATAAAAGCACATAAGTGTATGGCATATTGAATGTGAATTCAAAAAGATAACTGAGACCCATGAATACAGCAGCTGTATAGGGAATAAAAAATATGAAGATAGCTGCTGAAGTAAACATTTTCATAAATGGGCTCTTATAACGTGCTTCCAGCAGTTCCGGCATAGTGTGAACATTATAGGTAAGAGCTTCCTCTTTTACTTTAATGCCAAGAAGATACCAAACTCCAAATACGCCTATTATTGTATTCCCTAGTGCGATCCATAAACCAGAGAGTCCGAAAGCCCAACCGATCTTACCGGCAAACCCAATAAATAATACAGCAGAAAAATATGCAGTTCCATAAGAAAAAGCTGTCATCCAAGGACCAACCTTTCCACCACCTAGTGCAAAATCATCAAACGATTTTGTTTTACGTGATCCTTTTATCCCGATTGTAATAATCATTGCAGCATAAAGAAAAACAGCTATATATCGTGCGATCATATTTTAATCTCCAAAATTTTATTTTATTCTATTCTTATCATTACATGTTATCTAATCAAGTATATACTCCCCCTTAGAAGGGGAGAAAGGAAACGAAGTTTCCAGAGGGGTTTTGTATATAGATGAATAAAGATAATAAAGGAAATAACTACCTTTAACGTTAATGTTTTTCATAATATAACCCCCTTTTGTTCCCCCTTACAAAGGGGGATTTGCCAAGTTTGATTTTAACGTTTGTTCAAGTTATCCAGAAATTGAATTCAGGGTATTCAAAAATTCTTTTTTTGCATCTTTCACATCTTCAAAGATGATGCGTGTAACGCAAGAGATGAGTGGAATGGAAAGATTGAATTTTGCAAGTTTATTAATTGTTTTTGCCATGGAAACTCCTTCCACAACCATGCCTACTTCTTTCAATGCATTTTCCGTGGAATAGCCTTGACCCAGAAGTTTTCCGAATTTTCTATTTCGGCTATTCTCGGAAATACAAGTTGTTATCAAATCACCAATTCCGGCAATACTATAAGCAGTTTTGTGATAAACACCCAGGAATTTCATGATTGTAACAAATTCATCAACTCCGTAAGTCATGATAATGCCGAAAATATTTGTTTTAAATCCCAGTCCATCAGCCATTCCCACCGCTATTGCAATAAGTCCCTTTAAGGCGGAAGCAAGTTCCACTCCCTTAATATCTCTGCTAAATTCAAATTTTAAAAGATCGTTTTCAAGTTTTTGTTGTAATTGGAATAGAAGTGCAACATCTCGTGCTGCAAGAATAGCTTTAGCCGGAATCCCTTCAGCAAGTTCACGGGCGATTGTTGGTCCTGCCAGATTGGCGAATTGAACCTTAGGCAATTTTGCCATAACGGTTTCCCAAACAGTTTTTAGGGTTGTATGCTCAACTCCCTTGGAAGCATTCACAATAATGAATTCTTCGGTATTATGTGCAATAAATTCATCTGTAAGATCATCTATAAAACGTGAAGGAATAGCAGTAATAATAATATCATTTTTCTCTATCTGTCGCGAGAATTTCTTCTCAATAACTATATTTTCAGGTAATTTAATACCTGGCAGGAATTTGACTTCTCGAGTTTTATTTATCTCGTTTGCTTCCTGTTCGTTTATAGTCCAAAGATAAACTTTATTCCTTTTGGAAAAAATCATTGCAAGTGTTGTTCCCCAATTTCCGGAACCGATCACGATTATGTTACCAAGCTCTTCCATAACTTTACTCCAGCTAAATTTTATAAAAACCACTCTTAGGAGTGTATATTTATAGTAAAGATTTTTTTGGAATTGGTTAATGTTTCGAAGCTCATGAGTTTTACGAGTGAGCGAAGAATGGTGGGTGATACGGGATTCGAACCTGTGACCTCTACGATGTCAACGT
>JAOZPK010000053.1 GCA_029932755.1 Candidatus Cloacimonadota bacterium
CTCATGACAGAGAGTATTTTGAACGTCTCTTTTTCCATTTGGCTTCCTTTTATGCTGATGCTTCTCATGGAAATTATGTACTCACGGAAAACAACTACACAGTTTGGGATGATGTTGTTACTCTCACTCAACCAATGGCATATTACGGTGATAATGAGTTACAGATCGAGCGTATTTGTGAATTCACCCAAGAAACCGTACAGCAAATTGATGATCAGATAGATTACAATGATTATGATGCGATTATCCTCATTCATGCTGGAGCAGGTGAAGAAGCAGCTCCAATTGGAGAAAATGAAGATCAGATAAGCAGTACATTTCTATCGCGCCGTTCCCTACAAGCCGGATTAGATCCGGAAAATGATGATTTCCCGGGGATTGAAACAAATGATGAATTGTATCTTACTGAGTTTGTAATTATACCGGAAACTGAATGGCAACCTGATTCCGTACCAAATGAAGATCCTATCTACGGAATTTTTGGTGTTATCGCTCATCAATTTGGACATCAGATCGGGTTACCAACTCTTTTTGATAATGATAGTTCCAATGGGCGTTCATATGGGATTGGTGGTTTCGGTGTTATGGGAACAGGAGTTTGGAATGCAAATGGTTTTGTCCCTCCGTTGCCATGTGCCTGGTCACGTTATTATTTGGGTTGGGAAGATGACAATATTGTAGAAATAAATTCTTCTTTCGAGAATTTGTCGCTTGCTTTCCCTATGTTGGAAGATGAAGAAACGCCAAAACTTTATAAGATCAATATTTCAGAAAGCGAATACTTCCTTATAGAGAACAGGCAGCAAAATCCTGACGGAAGCTTTTTCATAAATGCTGATGGAGACACACTTGCTACTTTTACCTTTGAAACTATCGCAGGTCAAAACGTTTATCCTCCCGGACATGCTTATGCCGGACAGCCAAAATTCAGTTTTATGGAAAATTCTTATACCGGTTGTGAATGGGATTTTTATCTACCCGGATATGGCTTTGGTGCTGCTCCCGAGAACGATGGTTCCGGAATTCTAATCTGGCATATCGATGAAAATGTTATTAACCAAAATTTCACTCCCGATTTCGAAGTTCATTCCGTAAACGGCGATGCTTCTCATAAAGGTGTTGATCTGGAAGAAGCTGATGGGATACAACAACTTGATTCTACGCTTCATGGGTACAGCAGTTTCTATGGCTCAAAAGATGATTCCTACAGAGAAGGAAATAATACTTATTTCGGGAAAAACTACCACAATGATATTTTTTCAACTCCGATAGCGGATAGTTATTATGGTGGGATTCCACTTGAAATTTTTAATATTAGCAGTTCAGATTCTATAATGACATTTTCGGTAGAATATGAGTGGGCACTCAATGCATTTTTTCTTGGAGAAAATCCGTATTCTGCTGCTACAATAGATTTTAATGGCGATGGTAATAATGAAATGTTCTACCTGATGCCAAATGGAAAAATGTGTTTATGGGAAGATGATGAACTTTATCCTAATTTTCCCATTTACCTTTTAATCAATTCCCAGGTTTGCAATTATTTTGCATTTGACGAACAAACAAGAAGTATTCTCATTCCTAGCAAATCTGCCAATAACAGTACCGTATTTTTATACCAAATAGATTATGATCTAGAAAATTACCAAGATAATATTTTATTATTGTTAGAACGAAGCTGGGCAGCCTCTCCGGTTGTAAATCCTGATGAAGATAGTGAAAACAGAGTTTTTATTCCACTTCTTGTCAACAATTCCATCGGCAGTGAAATTGTTATTCTAAATGCTGATTATGAGATAATTGAGACTCTGAGCTTTGATGAACATATTTCATCCAACTTAATTTATAAAGATAACTTTTTATATTTTATTGATAATAGTTGGATTGTGCATAAGATCACTCTTCCCGGTTATGAACTTGAAGAATTCCCGTTAGATATAGATGTAACGCTTTACCCCAAAATTTCATCTGCCCTGCTTGTAGATATCGATCTAGATGATTCTGATGATTTCATTATTACAGCAGCCAACTCTATTCTATATGTTTTCGATTCTACCGGAAATAACCTAGATGGATTCCCGCAAGAAATTCCACTTCATTCAACTGCTGTTCCATCCATCAGTGATATTGATAATAATGGTTACCCAGAAATATTGATAGGTGGCGAAAATACATTTGCCATATTCAATAAAAACGGTGATGTCTCCAAACCAAACAATGAGCTTATCGATCCCGATTCCTCTTTTATTGCTTCAGGTATTATCGCTTTAAATATAGATGATGATGATGAAAAAGAGATACTAGGGAACATGTCCCGCAACAGATTTTGTGTGTGGGATAATGTTAATTTTAATGATTTTGAATTAAACAGAAACTACAATATTTCGTTTGGCAGCCGCAGTTTGAATTATCCGTTGATCTCTGCTTATTTAGATACAGGAATAGATGCATTTATCCCTTCCAATAATGGTACAATTTACAGAGCAGGCATCACTGCTACTCAAACAGATATAGATGCAGAAATATGGCAGGTGGAATATGCTAATCTTCAAAGAACAGCATCACTGCTTGCTCCGTCCGGAGAATCACCAGAAAATGGGAACAAGGTTTTCAATAAAGCTCAAACATATTTTTATCCGAATCCTTTGAGTACAACTTTTAATAAAGCTGTAAATTATCATTCTCAAATTCCTGATGAGACAATAATTTTACGGATTGAAACATATCAAAATGTTGATGTAAAAATAAAAATATTTGACATCGCAGCTAATATAATCTATGAAAACACCAGTTCTTGTGAGATAGGATTTGATAATAAGATCAATATTGATGCATCGGATCTGTCATCTGGTGTTTATTTTGTAATATTGAGTGCAAAGGGGAAGGTTTTAAAATTAAAATTTGCTATAGAAAAATAGTCTTGTTCTTTAGTGTGGTAGAATCTCATTTTACGTGGAGGAAAAATTGTTAAAATTAAATAAAATATTGATGATCCTGATCATTTTCAGTTTAGCTATATTGCTTTCTGCTGAAACCAGTGGAGAATATGGCTTTCAGTTACTAAAGATAGCTTCAGGACCGGAAAGTGCTGCACAAGCTGGGACGGGAGCATTCTCTTCCGGCGAAGCTTATGCTTTTATGATAAACCCAACTGCTGGTTTATTTGCGGAACAAAGAGCTATCTCTATAGCACAGAATTATTGGATATTCGATACAAAATTGAATAGTGCCGGATACATTAATACGAATGGTAAATCTTCATTTGGAGTTGCTTACCGTTACCTGGATTACGGCAAGCTTGAAAATCGAACAGATACTGGAGAACTTATCGGTGAGTTCCATCCGATGGATCTAATATTCTCTCTTAATTTTGGCTACCGTATCACTCCAAACCAATATGCCGGAATTAATGTAAATGCGCTTTACGAAAAGATAGATACTGCTTCCAGTTACGGATATACCCTTGATCTTGGCTACACCTACCTTTCCTTAATACAAGGACAGAAATTTAGTGCTGCTATAAAAAATTTAGGGTATACTTCCGCGATGGAAAATGAAACAGTTGACCTTCCAATTTCTTTTGAACTAGGAGTTACTCAAGAATTTGCTATTAATAATATAAAACTTTCCAGCGAAATGAAGATGATAAGACATATTGATGATGACGAATTTAGGGCAGTGCTTGGAACAAAGATTGAATTAAATAAGATCCTGGATCTAAAAATGGGCTATAAACTAAATTTCGATGCAGAAAACTTTACAGCTGGTTTTGGTATTAATTTAAAGAAAATATCTATCGATTATGCATACGTACCATTCGAGTATAACGTTGACGATGTGCATGTAATAGGGTTATCATATAAATTCTAATGAGGTGGTTTTATGAAGTTGGGTTGGAACATAATTCTCATAATGACAATTTCCTTTTCTCTTTATGGAATGGAATATGTTCCCAATCAGCTTATATTTAAAACTACTTCCCAAAAACAGATAAATAATAAAACGATCGGTCTGGAAAGTTTTGATAATTTTCTTGCCGATAGAGATATTGATAATTTAAAATCTATCCTGCCAAAATCGGATAACAAATATTTTGTAGCAACTTTTCCCAATGATATCAACTGGGATAATATTAAGAATTACCAGTTCGATGGAATTGAATATTTCCAACCTAATTATTTAAATGAATTCTATTTACATCCCAATGATCCAGAATTCCCTAATCAACAGGTACATCTTGATAATTGTAATATTCCTCAAAGTTGGAATTACACGGTTGGGAACGAACAGATCATTGTTGCTATAGTTGATTCCGGTCTTCATTTCGATCATCCTGATCTACAGAATAATGTTTTTGTTAATCAGGATGAAATACCGGATGACGGCATTGATAATGATGAAAATGGATATATTGATGATGTTAACGGTTGGGATTTTGTAGATGCCCCGGAACTTAGCAGTATCGCACTGGGAGATTATCTGCAACAAGATAATGATCCTGATGACGAGCTGAGTCATGGTACACATATTGCCGGAATAATCTCTGCAGATACCAATAATGAAGAGGGTGTAAGCGGCATTTCATGGAATTCAAAATTACTAATTGTTCGCTCTGGTTTCAAAACCCTGAATGGTGGTTATCTTCAGGATGATGATGCAGCCGCAGGTATAATTTATGCTGCCGATATGAGGGCTGACGTGATAAATCTTAGCTGGGGAGATACAAATTATTCCCAGATAATTGCTGATGCCTGTTATTATGCCTATAATATGGGAAGCATTATTGTAGTTGCTGCCGGCAATGAAGGAGCTACTGCAGAACACCAAGTTGTCTATCCTGCCCAACTCTCCACAACTCTTGCCATTGGTGCGGTTGATAGATATAAGAACATTGCTTCCTTCTCTAGTTATGGACCTCAAATTGACATTGTGGCACCGGGACAGCTTGTTTTAAGTACTTTTGATACTTCTCCTGAAAATCTTTATAAAGAACAATCAGGCACTTCTATGGCAGCTCCTTTTGTGAGTGGTGCAATTGCGCTTCTCTTATCAGTAGAGCCCGGTCTGAATTTTTCAGAGGTTCGGGGACGTCTTATATCTTCTGCTGATGATCTCGGTGCAGAAGGTTTCGACTATGTCTTTGGGAACGGACTTCTAGATGCTTATTCATTACTTACTCAAATTTCCTACCCGATAATAGAGATAACAACACCTCAAGATAACGCAGGATTGAATTCAACTTTTGATATTATTGGAACTGTACAGTGTCCCAATTTCTGGCGCTATTCTGTTAAATACACTTCCGAAGAAATGCCGGTATCAACAGATTGGCACGATGTTGATCCACAAAGTGATTACTATTATGACCCGGTAGAAGATGATTTTATCGCACAATTCTTGATTGATGAATTTTTGCTGGATGAAACTTACAAAATAAGAATTGAAATTATAACTTCAGATAACCAGCATTATAGCTATTTTAGAACCGTTACAATCGATCAAACAGCTCCTGAATTCTATGCAGATTATGCAGCATATATGAAGCGATATTCAGCAGAAATTCCAGAATACTATATTCAAGCTTTATTTGATGAAGATGTGAATATCTTCCTTAGGCAACATCCATCAACTGAATTTCTTCCTCATTTTGGTGATGCGGATTCACTTCAAATAATTAAGATAGATGGTCTTCCACAAAACGTTCTCATTGATATAAAGGCTGAAAATCTTTGCGGTTTAGAAACAATTATTGATAGTGCATATGTATTTGAAACAGATGCCATAGCTGTTGATATTCATGGTTTCAACCAGATAGCCCTCGGTAATGAACTCGTTTCAATCCAAAAAACCTATGATTTTGACGGTAATGGGAAAAATGAGCTATTCGCTCTTGAAATAGAAGATGAACTGCAAACATTGAAAATTCTTGAATTAAACGGTGAAGAACTTATAACAAAACATGAATTTTCTGCAGTTTTCTGGCCGAATGATATGGGAAACTCAAATGAGAGCGGGATGGAAGTTATCGGTATTCAGCTTGACCGACCAATAGTTCTAGAAACTTCCGATGGAACATATCCAAGTGAACCTATTTTCGTTGATGAAAATGCTCTTGGTGCTAATTTTGCTGATTATGATGATGATGGGATCGACGAAGTTATTCTGATAAAGAACGAAGATATTGATGGAATTTCACATCGCGTTCTTACGCTTAATCAGAGAAATGGAAACGGTTTTGACAGAGAAGAATTAATATTTAATACAACACCAACTTCTCTGAAGAATTTCTTCTCTACAAAAGTAGTTTGTGATAAATTGGATAATGACAATTATCAGGATATTCTGGCAGCTGATAAAGACGGGGATATCATGATATTTGAACGGGAATCTGATGAATTTGAAATGGTTTGGAATTACAGATTACCCGTTGGTAACGCTTATAATCTTTGCTCGGGAGATTTCACTGGAGATGGTGAATCAGAATTCTGTGTCGGTGGTTATAATCAAGATACATCCAATCCTGCTAGGTCATTTTCATTCTATGAATTTTTTAAGAATACTGGAGTAAATAACGAATATCAATCACTTGGTTATCTTGCTTTTTCAGAGATCGATACTAAAAATTCTATCGCTTCAGCAGATATGAATGGAGATGGAGATGATGAGATTGTGATAGCCGTACCACCCAATATCTACATCATTGATTATACTGACGGACAATTCCAACCAATATGGCAGGGGATTTCGGTAAAAACAAGTTCGAACGTTATTGCCTTCTCCGGCAAGACAGCTTTACAGAATGCTTTTATTATTACAAATATGGAAGATGGCGGAATTATAAAAAGTGCTTTAATTACAGAAATGGAAGAATTCACAGGTCCTTTCTCTCCGCAATTCTTTACTGTAGCTCCTCTTGATTCTGTGTCTGTGCATCTATCCTGGCAGCATGCAGGTGCAGATCACTTCAATGTTTATCGTAAGTTGGAAAATGATGTAACCTTGATCGCAGATAATGTGCAAGATAACTATTACACAGATAGCAACCTTATTACTGGAGATACACTTTACTACCAAGTTACTGCTGTAGACGGTTCATTTGATCCGACTGAAAGTCTTCCTACTTCATGGGAAATTGCAATTCCATATTTTGCTCCGGAACTTAGAAATATCAGAATGATCTCACAATATGAGATAAAACTCAAATTTGATCTGGAAGTTGATAATATCTATTCAGCCATTTTTTCTGTAGAATTTGGCAGAGAAAAAATTTATCCGATATCCGTAAATATGATCGAGCAAAATACTGCCTTGATCTTAAAGTTTAACATCCAATTTGCTGAATATGATGATTATATTTTAAATATTTCCGGGCTAACCGGTAAAACAGGTGTTCCAGTATCTCCGGGCCCTTACCAATTCCAATATGAAGAGGATACTACACCACCTGAAATAATCAACGCTAGAGCATCAAGTACAAATACTGTTAATATTATCTTCAGTGAAGCACTAGATGAATTCTTGGCAGAAGATGTTAGCAATTACACACTAATTTTTCCGGCAGTAGATAAAGATAATGAGATAGAAAACTTACAATATTTTGAGACTGATTCGTGTTATATAGCAATGCAATTTAAAGATGAACTTAAATACACAAATCAGCCCTATTTCTTAAAAGTGAAAAACATTATAGATCTGGCTGGCAATTTAATTTCCAATAGCGGTAATAAATGTCATTTCAGCTTGACATCTATGTTGGGTTTAAAAAATTTAAAACAAATGATAGTTTATCCGAATCCGCTTAATATCAGTGAAAGCTTGATTGATAAGGTTAATTTTATCAATCTCCCCACTGATGTTTCCGGCAGAATATGGATATATGATTTAGATGGAGAATTGATCTTTAAGAGCAAAGTGGGTCCTTATAATATAAATGATCTGATGCCCTATTTCAGTTGGGAATGTGAAAATAATTTCGGCAACAGAATTTCATCAGGAATATATTTTTATCTTCTTAGAATGGGCAAGGATTCACGCAAAGGAAAGATCATAATAATTAATTAGATTTCATAAAGGAGACGACCATGATTTCATTAGATTGGCAAGAAAGACTGAAAATGGATACACAAGATTTTGTAGAGCGAAAATTACCTAAAGGCAACTATGATATTGATATAGTTTATAATGCATATCCGCAAAGAATCGACGGCAATATTCCAAATGCCGTAATTACTCTGGTTGGAAAAACAATAGCAGCTAAAATATATAAAAAAGCGGATAAATATTTTGATTTCTACGATTACATTTTAAAGAAGAAAGGTGAGCATGGCGGAATGATATTTGCCTATATTATGGCTCGAGCAATAAAAAAGCAACCTGTGTTATTCCTGAATTATATAGAGGAGTTCTTCTTTAATACACATGATCAAAAAACGTGTAATCTGGTTATGGATAAAGCAATATATCCACTTCTAAAGAAAAATGCCTTAGAGCATATTGACCTGATAATTAACTGGATAAAAAAGGATAATAAGTTACTCGAAGAGAGCATAATTAAATTGTTGAATAAACTTATCGGGCAAGATATAAAACTCATTGCGCCTATCTTTAAAAAATTAGAAACTTCCTGGCTTTATGCAACTCCAAATATTATGAAGGTTAATTCAAAATTCTTAAAGGCTATCTATAAAAAAGATAAGAAATTTTATTTATCCGTTTATCAGAATTATCAATCAACCAGAAACCCGATCTTTGCAGAAATTCTTTGTGAAGCTATTTGCTGTTATGATAATAATATTCAAACTATCTGTGATACATGGTCACACAGTGGAAATATCAAGGTTAAGAAAATCGGTCTGCATGGACAGAAATTACTAAAAAGCAGAAAGGGTAAAAAGTAATGGCAAACTACATTACAAAAGAAGGAATGCAGCGTCTTAGAAAGCGTATACAGGAACTTATAAAGGAAAGACCAACTGTGATAAAGCAAGTGGTTACTGCCAGGGAAATGGGAGATTTGAGCGAAAATGCAGAATATCATGCGGCAAGAGAAAGACAGAGATTTTTAGAAAATGAATTTAATCACTTAAAAAAGAGGATGGATCATTTACAGGTTATAGACACTGCCAATATCCCAAAAGATGCTGTAAGATTCGGGGCGAGGGTTTTAGTGAAAGAGCTTAAAGATAATTCTCTGAGAAAAGTGCAACTGGTTGGTGTTGATGAGATATTTGAATCGGAAGATGAATATGAAAGAATTTCTATTTTATCTCCCGTGGGTAAACCGATGATCGGGAAAAAAATTGGTGAACAATTCACTGTTATTGCTCCCATCGGTAAAAGAAAATTTGAAATATTAGAAATAAAATAAGATAAAGAGGAAAAAATGAAAAAAACCGACGAATTACGAAAAAAACTAACTTATGAAAGAAAGAACTTTTGGAATGAAGCTTCTGCTAAAGAGCAGAAAGCGGCTTTAACTTTTTCTGAAGGTTACAAAAACTTCCTTAATAAATGTAAAACTGAACGTGAATCTATCGACTTCTACGTAAAAGAATTAGAGAAACAAAGCTACAAAGAAATTGATAACGGAAAGAAATCTAAAAAAGTTTTTCGTATATCTAGAAACAAAAATGCCGGTATTGCACTTATCGGTAAGAAACCAATCTCAGAAGGTGTAAACCTTATTGTATCTCATATCGATGCACCAAGAGTAGATCTGAAACAGAACCCGCTTTTTGAAGATAGCGGTACAACTCTGGGAATGATGAGAACTCATTATTATGGCGGAATTAAAAAATATCAATGGATGTCTACTCCTCTTGCTTTTCATGGAACTATCGTCAAAAAAAACGGTGAAACTATAAAGATCACCATAGGTGAAGATGAAAAAGATCCTGTTTTTGTGATGCCTGATCTTCTTCCTCATTTAGCCGGGAAAGTTCAGTATGTAAAAAAGATCGGTGAGGCTGTTGATGCTGAAAAAATGAATCTCGTTTTCAATTCAATTCCATATCCAAAAGATAAAGAGACAAAAGAAGCTGTTAAGCTGAATGCGCTTGTTCTATTACATGAAAAATACGGCATAACTGAAGAAGATTTCTTAAGCGCAGAAATTGAGATAGTTCCCGCCGGAAAAGCTCGTGATGCCGGACTCGACAGAAGCTTGGTTCTCAGTTACGGACAGGATGACAGAATTTGCGCTTACACCTCTGCCAGTGCGATATTCGATGCAACAGAGAAATTAGAGAAAACTGCAATTGTATATTTGGCAGATAAAGAAGAAATCGGAAGTGATGGAAATACAGGTGCAAAATCTATTTTTATTGTAGATTTTATTGCTGATCTTCTAAAACACAACGGTGAAGCTTACGACAGCTTAACCTTAAGAAAAACACTTATTAACAGCCAGGTTTTATCTGCCGATGTAAACGCAGGAATTAACCCTAACTTTCCCACTGTTCACGAGAAAGAGAATGCTGTACACATTGGCTTCGGAGTGAGTGTAACTAAATTTACAGGAAGCGGTGGTAAGGGTGGATCGAACGATGCAAATGCAGAATTTAATTCTAAAATAATAGATGTTTATAACAAAGAAAACGTGTGCTGGCAAACTGGCGCACTTGGTAAAGTAGATGAAGGCGGTGGTGGAACTATTGCGAAATTCATGGCTGAGCATGGTGCAGAAGTTATTGATTGCGGTCCTGGCGTTTTAGGAATGCACTCACTTTATGAGCTCACCAGTAAAGCCGATATCTACTCATCATACAAAGCTTATAAAGCATTTTTTGAGAATGCATAAACTGGAGAAACTAGTGAAAAAAACATTAACTCTGATCATTGTTCTGTTTGCTCTATTTGGATGCAGCGGTAATAAATTAGCAAAAACTATGCCTGTTGAAAAGAAGATGGAAATAGCAAATGACTTATTTGAAAATGAAAAATTCAGTAAGGCGATACCATATTATACTGAAGTAGTTTTTGAACGTAACTCAGTTTATACACCTATTGCTCAAATGAAGCTGGCAGATTGTTATTTTAACCAGAATAAATTTACCGAGGCAAGATTTGAATATCAAGAACTGATACGACTTTTTTCTGACTACAAAGATATTGGGAGAGCATATTTCCAACTTGGTATCTGCTATTACAATGAATCGCTAAATCCGCATTATACACAGGATGAGACAAACAGAGCTATTTCTGCCTTCGAAACATTCATAGAGAAGTTTCCTTTTGACAGCTTGAAGAAAGAAGCAATAGACTATATACAAAAATGCAGGTACAAGCTGCTGATGAAAAGTTATTATAATGGCTATGCTTACTATAAACTATACGATTACAGCGGTGCATTAATGTATTTTGATGAAATCATAGAATTGGGAAATAACAATGAGCCGGACAGAATGTCTCTTTATTATGCCACAAAAATTTATCTGGCAAGAGATGATTTTGAGAAGGCAAAGCTTACCGGAGAAAAACTCATCAGCCGTTATCCTCAAACAGAAGAAGCAGAAAAAATTACATCTGAATTAGAAAAAATAAAATAATGAAAATTGGATTATTGGGCGGTTCGTTCAATCCGGTGCATAATGGTCACATAGAATTGGCACAGACCGCCCTTGATTCTTTTAAGCTGGACAAAATACTCTTCCTGCCTTCGGGAAACCATCCGTTAAAAAAGTATAGCAACATCCCACCCATAGAAATAAGGTACAACCTAGCCAAGAAAGCAATAGCTTCCAACCCAAATTTTGAAGTTTCACGCCTTGATATGAAAACGGCAAAACCAAGTTACACAAAACTTCTCGTAATGCGTCTTAATAAAAAATTCCCGAATGATAAATTTTATTTTATTGCCGGCAGTGATATAGTTTCCGAACTAAAAAAATGGCACGATTATAAGTGGGTTTTAGATAATATTGAATTTATTATTGCTCACCGACCAGGCATTGATAGATTTGCCTGGAACGAACTAGAATATATTGATAAACTACATTTTATGGAGATGGAACCGATCAATATTTCTTCTACAGTTATAAGAGAAATGATTGCGGATGGCAAAGATATTTCAGCCTTAGTACCAACTAATATTAAAAAAGAGTTGATTTCGCTTTATTCCCGCTAAATATCCAAATTTTGTTCAGGTTAACTAACCTTCTCATAATTAATTACTTTAGCATAATCTATGTCTTGACAACAGAAAGCACTAACAGATTTTTTACTGGAAATTATAAATTAAGTATTTTAGGAAATTAAATGATTCTGGAAATAAGCGAAGAAAGAGCAGTTGAACTAATAGAAAAATTATCAAATTTTATTGCCCAAAAAAGAATGGCAGCCCCTGCAATAATGACGATTGAATCTTTGCGTCCTCTTGCTAGAATCGGCAGCCAGCTCATGCATTTTTTAGCTCCCTTTGCAGAGATCATTTTCAAACCAAAAGAATATCAGGAATTTGCAGTATTATTAGAAAATGAAGAATATGTCCGCCTCCTGATAAAACGTATTGACGAAATTGATGTGGATATGTTTCGTGAGGAACGTGAAAGTAAAAAACTCAAACGTAAAAGAAGAAATAATAAAATAAAGCAGTTCTTTAAAATTAAGAAAAAAGAGAAAAATAATAAATTGTAAAATGGAGGAGAATATGGGCAATACCCATAAGCTTAAGAGGATCATAGCTACCGATTGCGGTAGTACCACAACAAAATCGATCCTTATTGAGTATGTCGATGGTGAATACCGCCAGACAGTTCGTGGTGAAGCTCCCACAACTGTGGAAAAACCATTAAACGATGTAACAAGAGGTGTTGTTAATGCAGTTACGGAATTAGAAGAACTTGCACGTTTGAAATATAACGATGACAGTATCAAATTTATTAAAGATGAGGCAATCTGGCTTTCTAAAAAAGAAGGGGAAGGCGTGGATGCTTATGTATCTACCAGTAGTGCTGGTGGCGGACTGCAAATGATGGTTACCGGCGTTGTTGCTAAAATGACCGGAGAGAGCGCAGAGCGTGCTGCTCTGGGCGCAGGTGCTATTGTGATGGATCTTATTGCCAGTAACGACAAACGTGCCAACTATGAAAAGATAGAAAGGATCCGTCAACTACGACCGGACATGATACTCATGGCTGGCGGTGTGGATGGAGGAACTACAAAACACGTGGCAGAAATGGCGGAACTTGTTGGTGCTGCCGATCCAAAACCGCGTCTTGGTTCCAGTTATAAGCTTCCGGTAATTTACGCCGGCAATACAGCAGCTCAAGATATTATCAAAGAAACACTAGGAAGTAAAACAGACCTTATTATTACAGAAAATCTCCGTCCTGTTTTAGAAAGAGAAAATCTGGGTCCCGCCAGAGATAAGATCCATGATCTATTTATGGAACATGTGATGGCACAAGCTCCGGGATACAATAAACTAATGAGCTGGACGAAAGGTCCGATAGACGGCAAACTTGTGAATATTCCAATTATGCCAACTCCTGCCGCTGTAGGAAACATTATGCAGACAATTGCAAAAATTAATGATATCGAAGTTCTGGGAGTTGATATTGGTGGTGCAACTACCGATGTATTCTCTGTATTCACAGAAGATAAGGTATTCAATAGAACCGTGAGTGCAAACTTGGGAATGAGTTACAGTATTTCCAACGTGCTGGCAACTGCCGGCTTAAAAAATATCCTGCGCTGGGTTCCATTTGATATCGATGAATCTGAGCTTCTTAATATGATAAAAAATAAGATGATCCGTCCAACCACAATTCCACAAAAACTGGAAGAACTTGTGCTGGAACAGGCAATTGCCAAAGAAGCTCTGAAATACGCTTTTATCCAACATAAAGAATTTGCTGTGGGACTCAAAGGCGGACAGAAAAAACGTGAGATCGCCGACGCATTTGCTCAGTCAGTTTCCGGTGCAAGTATTGTGAATATGATGAGCTTGGATCTTCTGGTTGGTAGCGGCGGTGTAATGTCACACGCTCCCCGCAGAAACCAATCTGTGATGATGATGGTCGATGCATTCTTACCTGAAGGTATTACCAAGCTCGCAGTTGATAGCATTTTTATGATGCCTCAACTTGGTGTTCTGGCAGAGATCAGTGAAAAAGCAGCTACAGAAGTATTCGAAAAAGACTGTCTTATTTATCTCGGAAGTTGTATAGCCCCGGTAGGCACAATGAAACAGGGTAAAATTGCTCTAGTTGCAAAACTTAAACTTCCTTCCGGAGAAGT
>JAOZPK010000054.1 GCA_029932755.1 Candidatus Cloacimonadota bacterium
ATCAACCCATTTCTGATATCAGATGTTCCTACCATACTCTCTCCCTAACCATTTTTTAAACCGATCACAATATAATAATCTAACTATATACAATCGAGAAAGTTAAAAAAAAATGTCAGGTAATTATGGCAAGAAAAATTTATGTGGAATAGGATAAAGAAATAATTAATAAACAATTTTAAGGGATTTGAATTGATAATAATATTATAACATCTTCTATCTCTATTTTAATAAGCTACAAAGCTCTTGCAATTGTTAAAACATAAACCTTATTTACTTGTTTTTCCTTTAAGGCTATGGTAATAGAATTAGCTGTAGCACCGGTTGTAAATACATCATCCACTAACAATATATTTTTTCCCTTGATATCATATTTAATATTAATGGCAAAAGCAAGTGATACATTTTTCTTTCTCTGGTCTTTATTCAATTTAGTTTGAGTTTCTGTAAATTTCTTTCTCTTAATTAGTTTAGGAAGGTGCTTCCAATTCAAATTTTTAGAAATCTCACGAGCAAGATATTCTGCTTGATTAAATCCGCGGGAGCGCTTTTTTACTTTATGAAGTGGAACTGGAACAATATAATCAATATGATCAAATGGTTGAAATCGTTCAATATATTCTTGTGCTTTCATTCCCATAAATTTTGCGATCTGCGTCATTTCGTTATATTTGAATTCATGTATCATATTTTGCACGACTTTATTAAACATGAAAACCGAACGAGCTTTATCAAATTGAAATTCATTGATCCGACAAACATTACATTCTCCTGTGGTTTTTGGTGCACCACAAATGATACAGATATTCTCTAAAAACTTAAGTGAATTATTACAATTTGAACAAATAAATTGTTCATTTTCTAAAAGACGTTCGTCGCAATTCAAACATGTTTTTGGAAAAAAAAGTCTAATAAATGTTTGCAGAATATTCATATTATTCCAGTACCCCATCTGTCTCGTTTTCTACCTTACTTTTCTTCTTAGGTTTTACGGCAAATCCTAGTTGAACCAAGTAGGGTTCATCCGTATCCCATGTCATTAATGCCCATGAATATAATGTCCGCAATTTCTTAGAATCTTCCTTGAAAATCTCAACTTGTTTTTTTACTGCTTCCGAAGAAGTTGATTTGCCATTTGAATGAACTTTCTCAAATTTTGTTTCAGATCTTTCATATAATGTTTCAAGTTTTATAATAAAATCTTCCGGTATAAGATCGGGTTCATTATGCTCTTTTTGTTTAGTAAATGCCTTTAGCATTTTCTTAATTGTATAAATTTTTTCCTGTCTGTTTCTGGGAAATTTTGTGTCGATCCCATATTGATGTAATATCTTTTTATTTTCAAAATATTTGTTATAGATTAAACGTTTACAACGTAGATAATACTTGAAAGTTATTTCATCAATTTCTTTTAGTTCCAGATAAATATTATTAGATTTATTCTTTTTTTCTTCAACTTTTTTTTGGATATTTTGCCATCGACCCGGAGCAGTCATTCCCCAATCAAGTAACTCTTTTGAAAGTGATAAATGTCCCGACCAATCGAGTATATAATTTTTTATTATCTTCAGTCTTTCAGTACGAAGTGAGTAGGTGTCATTTGTAAAATAATTATCTTTGAATATTGGCATGATCTCTCCTTAAGTCACTACATTATCCTTATAGTGCAATCCATTTAATCTTTGAGTACATTCACGTGTCCTTTATAAGGATGAGTGTGTACACGTCAAGGATAAAAAAATTGATACATGAATATGAATGAGGGTATTTAGCCTAAATACAAGAAGTTGAAGAATTTTTGATTGTAATTATAATTTGAAAATGAAATATTATGTGATTTTAGGAGCGTGTTTTTTTGAAAGAAAGAAATATTTGCCTGAACAAGCCATAAAGAATATATATTAACATCCAGATTATGAAAATAAAATAGGAAAATTTAACAGCTAAAACAATACTAATAATTGCTAAGATAATAAAGAATTTTGATTCTTTTGATAATTTCTTTCCCTTCTCAAGCGGCAGATATTCTATCTTGCTTATCATCAAAAGAGATACCATAAAAGTTGAAATTATTAATAGGTCGACGATTATTTTTGCATCTTGAAAATAGGAATTAAAAATAATAAATGAAGCAATCATTCCAGCAGCTGCCGGAATAGGCAATCCAATAAAAGGTTGTTTTTTTGAAGTGATTTTATTTTTAAGTGTGAATCTTACTAAACGGTATCCTCCACAAAAAACATAGAAAATTGATACTGCTGCACCAACAAAAGTTACATTATTCAGCAAGCCAGAATAAGCTAAAAATCCGGGAGTAACTCCAAAGGTTACAAAATCTGATAAGGTATCAAATTGAGCACCAAATTTACTTTGAGCATTCAACATCCTGGCAAATTTTCCATCCAAAAAATCACAGATCATTGCAAAACCGATCAGCCAGGCAGCTAAAAAATAGTTGCCTAAACTTATTAAATGCAGTGCAGATAATCCTAAAATAAGACTAAGAGCTGTGAATGAATTTGGGACAACATACTTTAATTTATTTGTATTCATTTTACTGCCAAAATTGTTTCACCGGCTACAACTTTATCACCGACATTTAATTCAATTTTCCAGTCCTCTGGAATCCCACAAATGCAAATTCCTGAGGATGAAATTACACCAATTAATATTCCAGCAAGAGAAGGTTGTTTTTCAAAATAATTAACTTGTTTAGATTTTATTGTTACTTCGATATTTTGTCCGGCATAACGAATATCTGCAGATTGAAAAAATCCCTTTTTTATGGTGATGGAACGATCTTCAATTTTGGTAACTTTTCCATAAATTGGGGAAAGTGCAATTTCCGTTTTTCTTTTCGGTGGATAGTTTCTTCTAATCCTGAATTGGATTATTATAATTATGTACCAGATAAGTCCAAAAATTGAGAGATATTTGATTTGATCAATTCCATAAATCATATTTAATACAAAACTGACAATAACTAGCAGAATTGGGGAAAAAGCAGCTTTATATTTTAGTTTTTGGATCTTGGTTAAATGTTCAACAGGAGTATATTCCGGCATTACAATATTCCAATTCTGTCAAAAATAAAATCGACATTTTTATAATATCTTTCATAGGAAAAAATATTACCTATTTCCTCTTCGGTAAGAAATTCGCGGATTTCTTCATCGGCAAGGATTAGCTCTGCAAATGGTTTTTTAGATTTCCAGCATTCCATTGCATTTCGTTGAACCAGGGTATAAGATTTTTCTCTGGAAATTCCTTTCTTGGAAAGCTCCAATAAGACAACTTGAGAGAAAACAAGACCGTTTGTTAGTTCAATATTTTGCATCATTTTTTCAGGGTAAACCAGTAAATTTTCAATAAGCGGGATCATTTTATTCAACATGTAGTTCATCAAGATAGTTGAATCGGGTAAAATAATTCGTTCAACTGAAGAATGACTAATATCCCTTTCGTGCCAGAGAGCATTATTTTCTAACGCTGCAATCGCATTAGAACGCAGAACACGAGCCATTCCACACATACGTTCAGTAATAATTGGATTACGTTTATGCGGCATTGCTGATGATCCTTTTTGTCCTTTGGAGAAATTCTCTTCTACTTCAAGAACCTCAGTTCTCTGCAGATGGCGGATCTCCATTGATATTTTTTCTATTGTTGATCCAATAATAGCAAGAGTGTTCATAAATTCAGAAATTCTATCTCTCTGGATAATTTGTGTAGATATATTTACCGGATTAAGATCAAGATATTTACAGGCAATCTCTTCAATTTCGGGAGAAAGATGAGCATAGTTTCCAACAGCACCGGAAATTTGTCCCACCGAAACAATAGCAATTGCATTTTCCATTCGGGAAATATTCCTCTGCATCTCATCATACCAAAGTGCATATTTCAGACCGTATGTAGTAGGTTCTGCATGAATACCGTGAGATCTTCCTATGCAAAGTGTATTTTTGTATTCACGAGCTTTCATTTTAAGGATCTCAGAAAATTTCTGTAAATCACGTAGAATAAGTTCACCAGCTTGTTTAAGTTGGATCGAGGAAGCTGTATCAAGTACATCAGAAGAGGTCATTCCAAAATGTATCCAGCGTGATGACGGACCGACATATTCTGCGATATTTGTAAGAAAAGCGATCACATCATGATGCGTGATCTCTTCGATCTCAGCAATTCTCTCAACATCAAAGTCAGCTTTTTCTACTATCACATCAAGATCTTCATTAGAGATTATTCCCAGCTCATTCATTGCTCTGCAGGCTGCAATCTCTACATCCAGCATACACTGAAAACGATTCTGCAAATCCCAGATCTTGGTCATTTCTTTTCGTGAATATCTATCAATCATAACTTACCTCAAAACTACTTTCTTAATAATTGGCAGTTTGCTATTTCAATCTATTTATTTCTTCATTTAAGTGTGTAATTTTGTCAATTTGAATATTAAAAACTCCATTTTTCTCTTTTTGAGACGTAATCAAATTCAGGTCTTGTAAATAATTGAAGGTTATCTTTGAAGAGCTATTACTATTGCTGATCTCAATGATCTTCATATCATCAGAAAAAATAATTATAACATCATCTATTGTAATCTTATGATTCATAATTATTTTATCTTTCATTGCAAACAAGTCTGTTGATTGAAAAAAAAATGATAAATCAATTTCTTCTTTGCTTTCTGGTTTGAATTGCTCTATTTGCTGATCTGGAGTGCGAATCGTCAAAACAGAATCGTAATAAACAGAAATAAATGGTGTCGGTTGCATTCCGAATATTCCTGAATCATAAATATCGATCCTAATTGCAGAACTGTTTTTCTTAATTGTTATATTTTTCCTAAAGACAAAATTTTTATAATTAGCTTCGATAATACCATCGATTCGGATATTTTCCCAGAATTTGAGATGTGTAATAAGTAATTTTTCTTTATCTTCTTCTACAGGCTTTAGTAAAAATGCACAATTTGTAACGAAAAATAATAATATAATTAAAAGAAAAAACTTATTCAGTTTCATTTTTATTAACTCGAAAAATTAAACCGATGCCGATCAAACTTGAAATAATCATTAAAGAACTCAATATTTGTCCCATTGTCATGAAGCCAATAAGATGCCCTAATTGTGCATCAGGCTGACGTACAAATTCAACCAAGGTTCTGAAAAGTCCATATAATCCGATCCAAGTCCAAAAAACTATTCCCGGTCTTTTGACTTTTCGGAACATAATATAGGTAATTGTAAATAATAAGATACCTTCTAAAAAAGCTTCATAAAGTTGTGAAGGATGACGTGGAAGTTGTTCTGGATCTGCTGGGAAGATCATTGCCCAAGGAACATTTGTAGCTCGTCCCCACAATTCGCCATTAATAAAATTTCCCATTCTACCCAAAAAAAGTGCAATAGAAGCAAATGGTGCTACGGGATCAGCCAATTTATAGAAATTGTAATTATGCTTTTTACAGAAGAAATAACCAAATATCAGAACTCCGATTGCTCCACCATGAAAAGACATTCCACCTTGCCAAACAGCAAGAATTTGCAACGGATGACTTAAATAATATTGGAAATTGTAGAACAGGATATATCCAAACCTACCGCCAATGATTACTCCAAGCATAAGATTAAAGAGAAGAGTTTCATAATCTTCCTTTTTTAATTCGATTTTCTTATGTGCATAACTTTTTTTAACAAAAATATAGGCAATTAGAAATCCGACAATATAAAATAAGCCGTACCAGCGGATCTCGAACATTCCGAGTTTGATAATTGTTGGATTTATTTCAGGGAATTGTAGCATTTATGATATCTATTTCCCAAGTTCTTTTAGTTTATTATAAAGTATTTCCACAAGTTTTTCTGAAGGAAGCTCATATTTTTCTCCATCTTTTTGCAGATCAGGTGAGAATATTTTGATAACCTGAGTGGGAGAACCATTTAAACCAATTTTTTCCTCATCTAAATCCAAATTTTCAGCCGTCATTGTTTTCAATTCAGTTTTCTTGGCATTTCTCTTCCCACGAAGAGAGGGAAGACGAGGTTCATTGATCTCTTTCACAACAGTTATAGCAGCCGGAAGTGGCATATCCAATCTATCGTAACCATCTTCCATAAGTCTTTGCAAAATCACTCTATTATCTTTAATTTCTTCGATCTTTTTCACAAAGCCGGTTTGTGGAATTCCGAGATGTGTAGCAACACCAGGTCCAACCTGAGCAGTATCACCATCAATTGCCTGCTGTCCAAAAAGAATAATATCATATTCATCAATTTTTTTAATAGCTTCAGCCAATGTAAGACTTGTAGCCCATGTATCAGCTCCGGCAAATTTACGATCTGTAAGAAGTAAAATTTCATCAACGCCAATTGCCACAGATTCGCGGAGAGCTGATTCTACTTGTGGAGGTCCCATACTTATTGCTGTAACCTTGCCGCCATATTGTTCTTTCAATCTTATAGCTTCTTCAATTGCATAAAGGTCAAACGGGTTGATAATACTTTCTACGCCTTCCCGGATCAGGGTATTTGTTTCAGGATCTATTTTAATCTCAGTTGTATCGGGAACTTGTTTGATGCAAACAATAATATTCATTTCTTGCTCCTGCTATCCTTGTGCATAGAATTCTTTGATAGTTTCTATCACATAATTCTGTTGTTCGGTAGTGATCTCTGAAAATACCGGAATTGAAATAACTTTTTGTGAAATTTCTTCTGCAATCGGCATATCACCCTTTTTGTACCCGAGCTTAGAAAAACACTCTTGAACATGAAGCGGTTTTGGATAATAAACTGCACAACCAATGTCGTTTTTTCTTAAATGTTCAAGCAAACCATCACGATTTTCTGCGATCAACGTGAATTGATTATAGATCGAAGTAACTTTTTCATGAATAAAAGGTAATTTTATTTGCGGAACATCATTCAGGTTCATATAATAATATTGTGCATTTTGTCGACGTGCATCACTCCAATCGTTAAGGTACGGAAGTTTTACCTTTAGAACTGCTGCCTGTATTGTATCGAGCCGGCTGTTTAATCCCACCCACTTATGGAAGTATTGTGGATTTTCACCGTGAACACGAAGTTGAACCAATCTTGCAGCAAGTTTATCGCTGTTTGTAAGACACATACCGGCATCACCCATTGCTCCCAGATTTTTACTTGGAAAAAATGAAAGTGTACCAATATCTCCTATTGTTCCAGCAAATTTTCCATCAAATTTAGCGCCAATCCCTTGAGCGTTATCTTCAATAACTTTTAGATTATATTTTCGGGCAATTTCCATGATCTTATCCATTTCGGCAGGTTGACCAAATAGATGAACGACAATGATTGCTTTTGTTTTAGTTGTTATTGCATTTTCAATTTTTTGTGGATCGATATTAAAAGTATCCGGTTTGATATCTACAAAGACAGGTTTAGCACCAACTCGTGAAATTGAGCCGGCAGTTGCAAAAAATGTAAAAGTTGTTGTAATAACTTCATCATCTTCTTGTATTTCAAGAGCTTTTAATGCGAGAACGAGAGCATCAGTACCGGAAGCACAGCCGATAGCATGATTAACCTCACAATATTTCTGCATATCCTTTTCAAATTCTTTAACTTGTGGACCAAGAATATATCTATGTGATTCAAATACTTTTTCGATTGCAGTTTTTATATCAGTTAAAACCAGATCATATTGTAATTTCAGATCAAGTAGTGGAACATTCATATTTTATTCCTCAAAATAATCTATTGTTCTTCTAAGAATTTGTTCGAGATTGTATTTAGGTTTATAATCGATCAATTCTATTACTTTTGATAAATCCGGTTTTCGATGACGCATATCCTCAAAACCTTCTTCATACGCATCTTCATAATTTATATATTCAATTTTTGATTTGCTGTTAGTAAGTTTTTTTATCTTATGTGCAAGTTCTTCAATACTAATACTTTTATCATTTCCTATATTAAAAATTTCACCAACTGCTTTTTTATTGTTCATTAATTTAATCATACCATCGGTTACATCCTCCACATCACAGAAGCATCTGGTTTGTTTACCATCACCAAAGATCGTTATTGGATGATTAAGCAGAGCATTTCTAACGAATTTTGGAATAACCATTCCATACTGCCCTGTCTGACGTGGACCAACTGTATTGAAACAACGCACAATAACAACCGGAAGTTTCTTTTCTCTATAGTAGGCTAATGCAAAAAATTCATCTATTGCTTTTGCCGCACTATAACTCCATCTGGAGATGTGTGTAGAACCCAATAACCTGTCATCTTCTTCTTTGAACGGAATTTTATCGTTCTTTCCGTAGATTTCGGAAGTGGATGCCATCAACACCTTTTTCTTATATTTATTAGCAAATTCCAGAACGTTTTCGGCACCACCAATATTTGTTTGAAGCGAAAGGAGGGGATTATCTATGATATATTTTACTCCAACCGCCGCTGCAAGATGATATATCTGGTCACATTTTTTTATCATTTCTTCCAAAATATCACGATTTAAGATAGAATCGATAATATAATTAAAATTTTGTTTCTTTGTTAAATGGATAATATTAGAATATTTTCCTGTAGATAGATTATCGATCACAGAAACTGAGTGCCCTTCTTTTAAAAGTTTTTCTGCCAAATGTGATCCGATAAAACCTGCGCCACCTGTTATTAATATGTTCATTTATTCTCCTAATTAGCTATTAAACTTTTAATTACAATGATACTAGTAGCAAGACCCGTTATAAATGAAATTGTTTCCTGTATGTAAGGCCAGTAATATGAAAATCTTTCTGTGCGTGGGATAAAAATAGTATCTCCTGGGAAAAGTTTTGTATTCTTATTAGGACTTATCCATTCTCCTGTTTTTGCTCGGATTATTTTTATCTTTCTTTTCCACGATTTATCGGTAAGACCACCAGCAAGCTCGATATATTCAAGATAATTCAGTTCAGGATCATGATTGATCAAACCGGGATTTACAACTTCTCCACTAATTTTAACGGCAACAGCTTTTGCTGGAAAATATATTACGTCTCCATCTTTTAGCCTGATATCGTATTCAATTTCCTTATTATTCCATAAAGTATCAAAGTTTTTTGCAAATACACCGTTCTCTTCGGTAATCTTATTTCTGAAATAACGGTATTCCAGATGAGACATATCATCAGCCTTTGTTCTTCTTAATTGATCATATTCCGGTTCACGAAGATCTTCTTTGCTAATTCTTTGCAAATATGCATTAGAAAGATCAGCATCCTCAGTTGGCCCACCAGCTTTTGTTATAATTTGTAGAAGAGTTGTTTTGTTATTTTCGATTGCATAAGTTCCAGTATAAGCAATCTCACCTATCAATGTTATAAAACTTTTATTATGGTATTGAGGAATTTCACGAATATATATCCTATCATTATTTTGTAAGACTAAATTATCTTTGCATTCTAGATCATCTATAATAATGTTAAGGTTTATTTCGATAGATTTGGTTTCAGATGAATTTCCGATAAATCTTACAAGTTCAGCATTTTGCTTATCTGCACTCGGCATTATGCCCATTGCAAGTTCAATAATATCTGATATTCTATCTCCATCTCCTAGCTCGATAGAATTTTGGAGTTCCTCATTATTTCTATTACCGACAGCTCCAAAAATATGTACTTGCTTCTTAATTGCAGGAACAATAATAATATCTCCATCTTCTAAATATGGATTGGAATTTTCTTCACCCAAAACAAGGAATCTCAAAAGATCGATTTTTATGATTTCATCATTTCTTTTTAAAGTAATATTTCTTTTTGAGGCATTGCTTGCAGCATATACGGGAACGTTGAGTGTATCAATAAGTGTATTGGCAAGTTTAATAGCTTCCGAAACACGACTGGTTGGCGGAAACATATATACCCCCGGATTTTTTACAGCTCCAACAACAGAGACATTATACATGATCTCACTGCTGTATTTTGTATCGTTATTTTCCTGAGAAAAAAGACAAATTGAAAAAAGAAGTATGGCCATTACCAATACAACTTTG
The DNA here is from genome assembly GCA_029932755.1 of Candidatus Cloacimonadota bacterium. Lineage (GTDB taxonomy): Bacteria > Cloacimonadota > Cloacimonadia > Cloacimonadales > TCS61 > Tenebribacter. The sequence continues at coordinate 10,033 of JAOZPK010000054.1, forward strand.
TATATATTCTTCATTAAACCTCCTGAACTTCTAATACTAGCTAACAACATTCTTTATTAAGATAAGGGAAAATTCTAAAGTTAAGATTTTTTGTCAAATGTTTTCATATAGCCGTAAATATACTATTTTAAGAAATTTCAGCGATGAATTGCAATATCTTTAGAGCTATTTTCAGATGACTATTTTTTGTAGTTTCCGTTTCCTCTGAGATATTAAAAATTATTCGTAGATTTTTTGTTGTATCAAAATTTACCGGATAATTAAATTTACCAATAATCTTTGTGATTAAAGTACAGGGTGGAAGACGTTTGGAATCAAATTCAATTATGAATTTATCCTTCTTAATATCGAGGGAACGAAGATTAGCTTGTAGAGCCAGCATGCGCAATTTATAATAAAGAATTGTATTTATTGATTTTTCGGGTATTTCACCAAACCTATCGATTAATTCTTTTTCAATATCATCAAATTCACTTAGTAAGTTAAAATGTAAAAGTTTACGATAAATTTCCAATCTTTCTTTTTCATTTGAAATATAAGTTTCAGGGAAATAATGATCTATATTCAGTTTAAGATGAAGCAACTTCTCTTTTTCCAGTTTTCCAACAAATTCCTTATCCTGTAACTCTTTTATTGCACTTTCCAAAAGACGATTATAATAATTAAATCCAATAGAATTAATTATACCGCTTTGTTTGGTTCCCAAAAGTGATCCGGCTCCACGCAGTTCCATATCCCGCATAGCGATCTGGTATCCGCTTCCTAACGATTCATATTCTATGAGAGATTCCAATCTTTTTCGTGCATCATCGTTCATTTTTGGCGGAATAATAAGATATGCATAAGCACGACGATTACTTCTCCCAACCCTGCCACGCATTTGATATAATTGGGCAAGTCCGAACATATCTGTACGATTTATAATCATTGTATTTGCATTGGGAATATCAATACCGGATTCTATTATTGTAGTTGCGATGAGTACATCGAATTTATGATGTGCAAAATCGAGTGTTATTCTTTCTAACTGTTTCTCTGGCAATTGTCCATGTCCGATCTCAAAACTCACGTGAGGAAGAAGTTCCTGCAGTTCGGCAGCGATGCTTTCTATTGTCTGCACTCTATTGTGAACAAAGAAAACCTGTCCGCCCCTGTCAACTTCTCGATTAATAGCATCTTTGATGATATCCTCATCGTAAGGGACAATAACGGTTCTTATTGGTAATCTTGCTTTGGGTGGAGTACGAATGAGCGATAATTCCTTCAATTTAGAAAGTGCCATATACATTGTGCGTGGAATTGGTGTTGCACTCATATAAAGCGTATCGACATTTGTTTTGATCTGACGCAGCTTATCTTTATGTCGTACACCGAATCTATGCTCTTCATCAATTATCAAAAGCCCAAGTTTCTTATATTTTAAATCTTTAGAAAGTAGGCGATGAGTTCCAATGGCGATATCTATTTCACCGGTTGCCAATTTTGCCAGATCTTTATTAATATTTGTTTTTGAACGAAACCGGCTGAACATAGCAATACTCACCGGATATTGAGCCAGCCTTTCCCTAAAAACAAGAGAATGCTGTTCTGCCAGCAGTGTTGTAGGAACCAATATAGCAACCTGATATCCGCTGTTCACAGCCTTGAATGCCGCACGGATGGCAACTTCAGTTTTTCCAAATCCTACATCTCCGCATAACAGGCGTTCCATGGGAGTATCATCTTCCATATCTGCTTTGATCTCTTCGGTCGCCCTTTTCTGATCCGGCGTATCTTCGTAAATGAAGGATTCCTCCATTTCGGTTTGCCAAACAGAATCAGGCTCAAATGCAATACCTTTTTTCACTTTTCGTTCGGCATATAGTTTTATCAGATCCTCAGCAATAAGTTCGATCTGTTTTTGTGCCCGGGATTTCATATTTTCCCATTTTTTGCTGCCGAGTTTGTGAATTGTAGGAGCTATTCCTTCTTCTGAAACAAATTTAGAAACTAATGAAAGCTGAAAGGTGGGAACGTAAACCACATCGTTTCCGGCATAGCGTAAAGTGAGTGTTTCAATTGTATTTCCTTCAATGATTAACCGCTTTAAGCCGGCATAAATACCAATTCCATGATCAATATGAACAATGTAATCTCCGGGTTTCAGTGCGTCGTAATCTACCAGAGCTTCTTCTTTGGAAAACCTGTTCTGATGTCTTTTGCGTTTGTATCTGCTGAATATTTCGTGGTCGGTATAAATTGCTATTTTTGCATCAGTAAGATCAAAACCTGATTGCAAAACACCAATAGTGAAATCTATCTGATCATCATATTGAGGCAATAGATCACGCATCCGTTTGCTCTGACTACTATTATCAGATTGAATTATTATTCTGTAGCCATTATTCAACTTTGTTTTAAGTTCATTTTCAAATATTTCCAGGTTTCCCTGCAGATTTGTTTGGGAAGCTATCGGAGCTTTAAATTTAGCAGTGATCTCTTTAAATTCCTGATATGAAGAAGAGAGAAAATAATTTTGATATTTCGTCAATAGTTTATTCACAAAGTGTTTATCAGCAAAAAGGGCATCTGGTTCAGGGATAATCCGATTTTTATATTTAGTTCTAATTTTCTGATAAAGGTCGGTTGTTTCTTCGGAAATTTCTTTTATGTAAGAGGGAACATATTGAAACTCATCCCAGAAAATAATACAATTCTCCGGTAGAAAATATTCCACGAAAGTCTCAATTTTTGGGATAAGCATAGAAACGTCGAGTTCGATTCCTTCATAAAATCCATTATCATGGATCTTCTGCCACATTTTATCATCAGTATCAATATCGTGCAAAGAAAATTCACGGGAGGGAATTAAGGTGATTTTAGTTAGTTCTTCACCGGTAGAACGTTGAGAATTAACAGAAAACACTCTGATCGATTCTATTATATCACCAAAAAACTCGATCCTAACCGGACGATGTGAATTTGGACTGAATACATCGATAATGCCACCACGACGAGCTATCTCTCCAACTTTAGAAACCTGAAATTGAGTCTCATAACCCATTCCAACCAGATTTGAAATAAGAACATCGGGATCATATTCTTCATTCACAGAAAACCTGATTATATTCTCTTTGAAAATTGCTGCAGAAGTAATCTTGCGCAGGAGTGAACGAATAGAAACACTAAAAATTCCCGGTTCAGGAGATACAGCAGCTGTGAGAGTTTTGATCCTCTGACCACGCAGTATATAATGCGGTGAACGCTGTTCATAAGGCAAAACCTCATAATCCGGCAGAAAATGTGCCTTATCTCTTCCAATTAGAAGATCAAGATCTTCCAGATAATCTTCTGCAACTTTATCATCCGCAGTAACGAAAATTATATTCTTCCCTGTCTGCTCAAATACTCGTGCCAGTAATATTGATTTTGCAGAACGGTTTAGATTATGAAACAGCCCTTTTGTCTTATTCTCAGCAATTTCCGCATCGAATTTTTTTATAAACTCCGATCTGTCTATCAGAGACCTAATTTTAGTATAAAATGTACTCATAAATTGCAATTTGAAATTGGTGTAGATAACGTCAAGGATAATGACATCTCATCCTGCTGTCCTTCTCTCAGGAGAGAAGGAACATAAGAAGCCGGTGGAAGAAGAACCCTATCCCCAACCCTTCCCCTTAAATTAAAGGGAAGGGAGTGAAAAAAAACGGTAGAAGAATTGATTTCAGATTTACGATATACGATTTGAGAAAGAAAATATCTGTCTTTCTGTCTGCCAAGCCGAAGCATTGCGAAGGCTGGAGGTTTCTTTTCCCTAACCCAGGCACTAAAGCGTCGGCTTTCGAAGAAAACGATCGCTATCTTCAGTACTTTTGTACTTTGCATTTCTTTTTAATATTGACACTTAACTTTCACTTTATCAAATTCGGTTTTGCATTGATGATTAAACTTTGAATGAAACAAAATTGAGTGTAATTGTTGATCTGGAAGAATTTAGAATTAGAAAAGCAAACAATAAGCATGGAGTTATTGCGAACCATTAAATTGGAGTTATTGCGAACTTTTGCAATAACTATAGGTTAGTTATGCGAACTTTTATGTAGTTCGCAGCGTACACATGTTATACACCATAAAAGGAGTTGAATGAAAAAGTTTAGTTTCATCTTAATCATATT
>JAOZPK010000055.1 GCA_029932755.1 Candidatus Cloacimonadota bacterium
GTTCCGGCTTGTAATGGACGCCAATAACGACCATAAAGTTCATCGGAATTTCGAGGATCAAAATAGGATGCATCTGCTTCTTCGATGATAACTTCCGCAACTAACGGGTCACCTGAATTAGTATCGGTTATATGCCCGGTAAGCATAGCTCCGGGAGCATTATATCCAAGAGATCTATCCAGAAGCCAATACGCTCCAATACTGCATCTTTCACAAGTATCATCTACTAAATATTCTGGTGGATCATTATTGGGTTGTAAATTTAGTGTTCCGCACTCAATGAGAAGTTGAATCGTTCCATGCGTTTTATAGAACCAGTCGTGAGCATTACCTTTTCTTCCTGAAGATGCATAAGGTTCATACGTACCCGAATGATCTTCCTTTAAAATTAAACCGGCTACATTCTCTCCGATAGTCTGGCTTAAACCAAGATCAGGAGTTGGCTTTAAGCCTGCCCAATTAGATGGATAATACACTTTTTGTGAGAAATGACCGGTTCTTGAAGAATGCCAGTTTATAGAATAGATAAAATGCTGTTCTTCTGCAAGACTTCGTATTGCTTGTGTTCCGCCTTCAGAAAACGGACCAGGTCCTCGATAGTAGTCATTCCACTCTTCGGGACCACCTACTCCCCATATATCACCATGTATCCAGTTAAAACCATAATTCCTGTTAGTATCAACACCATCTATATCTCCACCGGCTCCAACTTCAAAATCAAATATCCCATTCTCGTTATTATCTCTTTTATTTTTACGATAAGTTATATCCCAACCATCCATTACAACTTGCAAACCTTCCGGATTATAAGTTGGAACAAACCACATTTCCAATTCATCCAGCCAAAAGTTGTACGGATCGATCATTCTATTTTCCACAATATCATGGATCATGTACATTGTGATCTCAACACCAAGCACTTCTTCTGCATGACACTGTCCCGCATACATTACTGCCGGTTCATCTTCATCAACTGTAACGTTGTTAGAAAGCTTTACTGCATAGATAGGAATTGGATCTTGATAAGGATCTGCACCAAGAGTAGTTCCAATCTGCTGTACCATTACAATATCGGGATGATTTGCCTGTAGATCGTTGATTTCCTGAAGTATTTCCTCATAAGTATGATATCGTGGATCCAGCACAACTTGTGCTGAAAGTCCCGCAATTAGCAATACTAATAAGACCGTAATTAATTGTTTCATCGTTCTCCTACTTTAAAAGGATCATTTTCTTCACGCTTGTATAATCACCATTTTCATTTTTTGTATCAAAACCAGAGAAATATATTCCGCTGGACACACTTTTACCTGAATCATTTTTCCCGTTCCAAACCACACTATGATATCCGGCTTGCATTTCATCAGTAACCAGTGTTCTTACTTTCTGCCCCCGAACATTGTAGATATTAAGTGAAACAAAAGAATCTTCTTTTAAACTGAAATCAATATTAGTTGTTGGATTAAATGGATTTGGATAATTTTGCAATAATATATTACCCGGATGATGAATTTGAGGATCATCAACTCCAACTGATTCAAATTTTACCTTTTGAATATACACATTATAAATATCAGTTTTTCCACTTGAACGTGTATCTTCCCAGATCACATATGAAAATTCACCTTTATTCACAGCTTTAGGGGCATTCTGATTTTTAAGTTCACTACAAATTGTAAGTCCAGTATTTGGCCATGTTACTTCTATTTCACCATTTTCATTAAGCAATTGGGCCAATAATTCAGATTCAACTCCACTAGAGTAATCTTCCCAGAAAACCATATAATTTATACCATCAGTTACTAAATATGGAGCTTCCTGATAACTTTCTTGAACAATAACTTCTACACCATCAGCCTGCCAGATCTCGTTTCCATTCATATCAAATTTCTGCATATAAATATCATTAAAAGAACCTGTTCTGAAATCTTTCCAAACTATAAAAATTGCATCATTATAGATCATGTTTGAAAAAAACTGGTCATTTTCAACATCGACAAGTGGAACACCACCATCTTCCCAAAGTGTTGTTCCCTCAGGAGTTACTATCTGCCCGTAAATATCTATGCTGCCATTCCTATAATCATCCCAAACTATCAGTAAACCATCAGGAACATCCATTATTCTAGCATTATTCTGATTACCATCTTCTATACATACATCCAAACCCTCAGCGTCCCAGCCAGTTGCAGGATCACCATTTTCATCAACCATTATGCAGAATATGTTTGTGTTTCCTCCGATACTTTGCCACACATAATAACCGTGGGATACGTCGCTCAGTTTGTCATTACCAGCTCTATCGACAATGGTTTTACCACCTGTACCCCATTCCAGATTACCATTAATAATTTTCTGACCCATAATACGTGAATCACCAGAAACAGTAAAATCTTCCCAGCCTACATAATATTCAAGAATGCTGTTATTGTCCACTATTGAAATCTTGGGTTTACTTTGTTCAGCATCAGATTCACCAAGCTGTAAACCTTCATTTTGTGACCAGATCATATTCCCTTCGAGATCTACGGCCTGTCCGTAAACTTGTTTGTAACCAAGTTTGTTTTCTTCCCAGACCATTGCAAGTATATCGGAATCAGGATAGATATCAGCATCCATACTCTCTTGATCATAACCGGTAAGAGTTGTTACTGGCTGTCCATCTTCTTCAAGTTCTAAAGAGCCATCATCATTAACTATCTGGTAATATATTTGAAATCCATAACCAGCATTTCTGGTATCTTCCCAAATGACGATCTTTTTATCGTTATTAGTAAGGATCTTCTGATTATGTGAATCGCCGCAAAGACCGTAGTATATTATTTCACCGTCATCTTCTAAAATTGTGTTTCCATTAGTATCCAGTAATTGAACATACAATCCCGTTGAGCCTGTTCTATTATCTCCCCATACACAGAAAACTTTATCCTCAGAGAGTTTTACAAGCGGAGAGAATTGCCAACCATCAGCTGAACATACATCAAAACCATTAATCGGCAACTCAAATGTTCCGTTAGAATTCACATGCTGAATATAAATATCTTCATGAGGATGGTTATTAACTCTACCATCTTCCCAAATAATCCAAGCACCGCCATTATCGTCACCACTAAGTCGTGGATTCAGCTGATCATTTATGGCCTGAACAACTTCAACTCCTGAGGTATTCCATTGTAAATTACCATTAATATCCAGTTTTTGTGCATAAAGATCTTTATAATTTTCACTTGCCTCATTTCTACCGTCTTCCCATACAATTATTGCTCCATTATCGGAAGCTTTTGTAATTCTTGCATTACGCTGAATAGCTTCTCCAACATATATCTCTACTTCATTTGTCCAAAGCAAATCACCATTCAAATCAACTCTTTGAGCTTTAATGTCTCCAAAATTATCTGTTCCCATATCACGCCATGAGAAGATAAAGTTTCCTGTTCCATCGGGAGTTATCTTTGGTTTTTCCTGTGGTCCTGTAGCTCCTGCTAAAATATTCCCGTTCTCATCCCATAAAAGATCTCCGTTAGAAGCAATACGCTGCATATAAATATTGGCATCATAAGGGTCTCTTTCGTCATGCCATGCTACAATAGCACCATTTGACCCATCTTCCCAGAATGTATGTTGATTCTGACTACCACTCGCATCAGCTATTGGGTTACCATCATCTGCCCAACCGGAAACAATATTTCCATTTGTATCAATATGAGTTCCATAAATATCAGTACTACTAATAGGTCTACTGTCGAGCCAGATTACATAAGCACCGCCGTTGTCATCTGGTACAATATTAAGTGATATCTGTATATCTTCAAACAAACAAAGAGGAACACCTTCTTCATCCCATTGTAATACACCATCACTGGATATTTTTTGAGCATATATATCACCAGCTTCTTCATTTCTGAAATCAACCCAAGCAATGATTACATCCCCATTTCCAGATTCGATAATAACAGGATCTTCTTGTCTACTATATTCACCATTTACTAGTATTCCACCTTCTGTCCATACGCAATTGCCGTTAGCATCATATTTCTGTGCCCATATATCTCTTACGCCTGTTCTTGTATCAGACCATACAAAAACAACTCCGCCATCAACACCAGTTGCAGATCTGTACCATTCAATATTCACACCTTGTCTGATCGGTATCTCTTCAGTCCATTGTAATTGTGCATTCAATAGTGAAATTGCAACAACAAAGAGTACTATTAATAATTTCCTCATCTTTTTTAACCTCTACTTTTTATTTTATTAATAACATTTTATTAATCTTATGATAATTATTTGTGTCGAATTTATAGAAATACACACCTGAGGCTACTTTTCTACCTGAATTATCTATTCCTGTCCAAATCACATTATATCTGCCCACTTCAAGTATTTCATTTACAAGAGTTTTAACTTTTTGTCCTTTTATGTTGAAAATTTCAAGTTTTGCTTTCTGCGCATTATCAGCAATAGAAAAAGCAATTGTTGTTTCCGGATTAAACGGATTGGGATAGTTCTGATTTACTTTTGTTACCAATGGAATCTGATCATCAGATCCTGTAGGTTCGTAACCTGTCCCACTAAGTGACACTTCATACTGTGAGTTTATCACATCATTACTTTCAATAATCAATATATCTTCATAAAGCTGTTCTTCTTCCGGATTAAAAGTAACTATTACCGATTGTACTTCACCCGGAGCTAAAATAAAGCTAACGGGGCTTGCACTATACTCAACAATTCCAGTTATAATATTTGTAACTTCCAAATCAACCTCACCCAGATTGCTCACGTAAAGTGTATCCGATGCTTCATCTCCAATTTGAACATTACCAAAATTAAGTGCATCTTCCGATAAACTGATTATTGGTACTTCCGTTAGTATGTGTAAATTAATGGGAAGTGTAATTGAAGAAGCTTCAGGATCGTTTGTAGAAATAAGTAAATTACATAAAAAATCGCCAATATTTAGTTCTTCAGCACTCACATTAATTGTAATTGTATGCATTTCACCACCTGGGATATAACCAAAAGTTTGATCTAAATCGACCCAATCAATGATCCGTTCGATCAAGACAGCGTATTCATCTTCAACAAAGTTTCCATTATATACCATTTGTAAAGCTGTATTCCCAACTTCATTCTGCAATCCAATAGTTGCAGAATCTATTGTCCCATCCATTGTATGGTATTGATAAAGAACATTACCATTTTCATAGATAATAATCTCAAAATCATAAATCCCCTCATAAGTTCCAGGGAAGTGAATAACATGATCGAACCAGACAACCAAGCTATCAGAGGTGCTATAATAATAAACACTCCCTCCCTGTAGCGGATCAAGATCATCCCAGAAAGGTATCAATGCAGGACGAGGACTATCAGGATGTGGAAGAGACAAATTATTCCACTCATCATTATCATCACCAAAACCTATCCATCCATTAGGGTTAATTCTAAACTCGGAATAGAATGAACCATAGAAAATGAAATCAAATCCAATAGGCATAAGATCAGTTCCTATATCATTGTGTGTAAAAGTAACTTCAGTTCCAATTGCCGAAATATCACGCCAACTATAACTTGGACCATTTGGTTCATAATTATCAGTCCATATATAACCGTAGGCATCCGGTCCACCGGAGCCATCACCTGTATTATCATAATCTTTAATTATGTTATAAACCAGATTGGCCTCTCCATTATTAGAAATTTCTAAATGTTTAGTATCTATTCCACCAGGCAAAAGTACTATATCAAAGCTATCATGGCTAAGATTAACAATTGGAGGATCCTGAGTTATTGATCCTGCTGTTGTAAATTTTAACGCAAGTTCATTTTGAAGATGTATTGCCGCAGTTGGATAAGAATTATTGAAAGTATATTCTAACCCGATAGTTCCTGTATGATCCTCAAGACCAACCGTAGAATATTGCCCATGCTGAGAAGGATATGAACCGGGATTAGTATTGTTTATAACTTTGTATTGAAATATAATCTCAGCATCGCCGGTTGGAGTTGAATAATAAACTGGGTCTAAGATCATTATTTGAAATGTTTCTTCATTATTATTAGCATCATTCTGCATATGTGACCATTCAATAATGAACATATGAAGAGAAGTATCATGATAATAGAATACATTCCCAGCAGATGTTTTTAAGTCATCCCAGAAAGGTGCGATCATGGGTGAAGGACCTTGAGGTCCGGGGATGGGACTGTTCATAAAAGAACCTTGAGTACTCCCGCCAGGTGCAGCCCATCCATTTGAACAAACACTTATCATATCATATGGGATTCCATAGAAATTAAATGAGAATGGTAAATTTACATTTTCGGTATCTCCTGTATCACCATTGTCATATAAATTTAAAGATGTGCCGGATCCGCCATAAGACGGATCTATCTCTATCCAGTTGTATACAGGCGCAAAATCATAACCTACATCACTACTATCATAACAATAATAACCATATTCATCAGGTCCAAGCGGATCTGTTTGAGATACTTCCCCAACCTCAATAATAAATGAAATTGTATTATTGAAACCTTCAGAATTTGTTAACTCTAAAGTGAAAGGTATCTGAGAACCGGGAATCACTTGATAACCTGCTTCAACAACAAATTTATCAGAATAATTATCTCCTTCGGCTCCTGGAGAGATAGATTCAAAAGTTCCAAGACTATCATTGATAGAAATTGCATTGTTACTACATCTTAATAATCCTTCAATTCCATTTGCTGTAATTGTTCCAGTGTTAAAAAGCGTTACCGCAATTTCCACTTCCTCACCCGGGTCAAATATCCCATTCCCACTATTATAAACATTATAATCACTTGCATAAAGGTTTATACCATTAACAATTAGGAATAAAACATCAACCCATTGGTTCCCACTTCCGTCTTCAATGAGAACATCCAACTGAATCATTGTTCCGCCTAATACATCTTCATCAATAGAGATATCAAAATCATCTGAACTAAAAACAGTGTTTCCTGATGGAATTGAACCATAATCTTCAATATTGTCCGTGATCGTTATAAAATCGTTGTTTGAGGAAATTGTAGCAGTAATAGAACTTGCGGTTTGATAGCCATGATTTTTTAGACCAATATTAAGTTCAATATCTTCACCAGGATTTACTAACCCATTATCATTTCCAGAAGATGTTCCTGAATTATCATCATCAATAATATAACTTTCAATTGAAATTGCTAAATTCTGATTTAGAACTTCTACTTCTCCCTGGTATGGAATATAATTGTGTTTTGTTACAGTTAAAAGAATATCACCTACTTCTTCTACATTAATGGGCAAATATACAAATCCATCTTCATCTGTATTTTCACTCACAAAGATCACATCATCGCCCATCAAAGCGCAAACCCAGGCATCTTCAATTGGAAATCCTGAATTGTTTTCTACTTGAACTTCCAAATAATTTGTCCCTGGTGATATTTGTATTTCGTGATTTACAATAATATTCTGTGGAATTCCTGTCCAAAGTTCAACTCCAGGATCTCCAATTAAAGTATTCATATGTGAAAAATTATCTACATAACCTCCCGGATTTTGAGGATAATGCTCATATAGAGCAAGTTTACCTCTATTTACTGCTCCACCCGGATTGTATATGCCATCTGCAAAAATACCATAAAATATACCGGCATCAACGCAATTATTAAAGTTTGTATGAGTACCCCATGTTGCAGTTCCTATCGCAGCTATTGCCCCAATTGGATTACCTACAGAACCGGCTCGAATAAATGTCTCTGATCTTGCCACCTCACTGTTGTCTGCAAAACTTCCTGTACCACAGGTTAGAAAAACAGCAAAAGGCAATTTCCGATAATTAGAAAGATTAGTTATACTAGAATTAGAAAAACCGCTCATATTAAGGTAGCCACGATAGTTGAAATAACTTACACCTGAATTCAAATTATTGATCATTGCACTGGAATAGCTTCCTGAATAGACCTCTGTTGCTATTATATTCGGAGCATGCTGCTGCATCATTTCTGCAATAAATTGTTTAGTGAAAACAGTAGATGGACCTGAACTGGAAGGATCACCTACCATTACAGAGTGATCATACCAGTTAGTTTCAGCCATATAGGGATCTTTCTCATAACCTAACACTTTGGCTACATATGTTTGCATATTTGTGATAGTAGCTATCGATATCCTTCCCAGGAATACGTCTTCCAAAACATCACCTCCCTCCAACTGAGCATAAGGATGATCACCTTCTGCACTATAATAAGAAATATAAAATGTTGGGATACTATACGATCCACCTACATCACCTACCAAACAGACAAATTCAGGTGGATTTTCCCACGTATTATAAGCATTTTGGATATAGTTCTTTATAGAAGTTGTTGTTGTTCCCGTTTCTGCTGTGCTGGCGAGTGTTACTTCAAAGCCTTTCTGATGTTTCCAATCTGTTAAATCCTCAAGTTCAGAAAGTAGAGCAGCGTTATTTGGATAAATAAAAAGATAGCTCGGGGTTTGATAGTCTTCCCGCAATGAAGATGTTGAATAATTCAAGATAGAAGCTTCATATAATTTTTGGAAAGTTCGAGAAGGAAGCCTATTTGACTTCAACTGATTTATGCCATTCTTTCCAGTTGTATTTACAACTAATTCAATATTCTTTATTATCCTCAATTCTTTGGCTGCCGGATCGTACTGAAATGGGTTTACGGTAACAGTTACAACACGATGATCACGCATTATTGCCGGCTCTCCAACTTGAACTATATCAGCAGGGAAAATACTTCTACCCGAATAAAATGATTCATTTATAGAAAATTCGGTATTTTTTGACTGACTTTCACTTTGTAGTTTCTGTTGTGGATATACAGTAATATTTGAAATTAGTTCTTCTTCAAAGTTGATAATTTCAAATGTTACCTCACCTTGATCTGGGATAACAACAAATCTGGTAAATCTTGGGAGGTCGGGCTTTCCAACTTCTATAAACTCCCCTTCGTTGAAATAGGATATTTTTTGATACTTGTACCCATTCTCATCAACGGATTCCATCTCATAGCCATCAAGAGTAAATGTTATCTCAATATTTGCATCTGATAAATTTATGTGTTCAAAAAGATCTTTCGCAGTGTTTTCCGGTATTTCTACCCAATTTGAAAAAGCATTTATACTAAAAAGTAAAACGAATAAAGCAATGTTGATTTTTTTCATATTTTCTCCAATGTATTATTAATTGATTTCTATCTTATAAACACCCTGACGTGTAGAAGCATAAATTTTATTATTATGCAAAACCGCTTCATAGGTATATCCAATTTTATCTGAATCTAAATTTCCAACTAATACTGGATTCGTGATATCAGAAATATCATAAAGATACACTCCTCCTGTATGACTCCCTAAAACCATATTGTCATCTTCAACGTCAATTGTATAGATGTATTCACTGGTTTCTTTTTGACATACAAATGTTGGAGCCAGGGCACTTGAAATATCATAGACAGCAAAGCCGGCTTGCCTTAATGCCACTATTGCATAATTGTCAACTATCTTTACATCCAAAGCTTCAGCATCTGTATTTGTTGTGCTGAGAATATCACCATTACTTCTGTTTATTATATGGAAACCAAGTTGCTCTGCCGAAATATACACTTTGCTTGCATCAACATCAAACCTCTCAACTGAATTTGGAAATTCATAATAATCTAAACTTTGCCAGAACTGATCAAATCTTGCAAAGTTATATTTGCCGCCATTAGTCCATAAAAGATCTACTCCACCAATAGAACTAACATCAGATTCAAGTTGAATTATACCATCTGTATTCCCTTGATGTTGAAAAAGAAATTCTGGTTCAACTTTATTTGTCATGTCAAATACATTGATGCTGGCAGGACCGTAACGGTCATAAACAAAAAGGAGGTTCTCATCTTCTACGGCTGAGATCAGACGAACATTCTCAAACATGATAGGATCAGTTTCCATAATATAACTCACGTGATGTGAGATCATTTCATTCGAATTGATATCGAATATCGTATATCCTGCTTGATCTTCTGCAACGTATAAATATGAATCGGTAACAAAAATATCTCTGGCATAACCAGAAATTTCAAAAATATGTTCAATATTCAATGAACCTTCTACAGAAGCAGGTTCACTTGGTTTTGCACAACTTAATAAAAGAAACAACACAAAGAATAAACAAGAAACTTTTTTTATATTTTTCATTTTACCTCACTATATTCTTTTTTAACTTTATCATTAAATGCATTTTTTATTCCATTTTATGATCAAAAGAAAATTATGATATATATATTATTTTAAGAAAAATAATCTGGAGTTTTTGATATTTATATCACAAATAGTTGATCTGCCAGTCAAGAATCGGGTATATGATTTATTACAAAACAATCTCACTTCTTTCAACATTTCTATGGCTTAGCTTGAATTAAATAAAAATTAGCCTGGCTCTAATAGCTAAAGCTATTTCATTCTGATATTTTTTGACTTTATTCAAACAAAGACTGGTGGAGCATAGCGGGCTCGAACCGCTGACCTCATGACTGCCAGTCATGCGCTCTCCCAACTGAGCTAATGCCCCAATAATTTTCGAATTTCGAAATCACCTTTTTATCGTCAAGAATTTTCTATTTACGATTCCGATTAATATTTATTCGAAAAAAACTTTACTCGAAGAACAAAAAAATATAATTGGTGCCGTTCTGAAAGGACGGAGGATAAATGAAAAAATTTCTTTTTATAATATTGATTTTGACTATTGGAATTCTGCTATCAGCAGAAAACAGTTTAATTTTAGATATCAAAACAATCGGCAACGAAAATATTGAGACAGAGTTGATCCGTTCGCTTATTTTATTTGAAGTTGGCGGAAATTATAATTCTGATGACATTTCAGAATCTATCAATAATCTTTATCAACTTGGTGTTTTCAAAGATATTCGTATAGAAAAAGAAGAACTTCCACAAGGTCTTTCGATTTTAATATCTGTAGAGGAATACCCTATTGTAGAACAAATTGAACTTTCTGGAAATAAAAAATTATCTGATAAGAATATTCGAGATAAGATCAATTTAAAAAATGGAAGTTATTGGTCTCCATTTCTGGCTTCTGAAGTAAGCAAAACAATTACAGACGAATATAAAACAAAAGGCTATCATTTAGCTGAAGTTGAATATAAAATCGCAGAATTAGATGGAAATCATGTTTCTATACTTTTAGATATTAATGAGGGTGCTAAAGTCGCGATTAAAAGTATAAAGCTCCATGGGAATAAAGAGGTGCGAACCAAAAAGCTTCTTGGAAAAATAAAAACAAAAAAAGCTAGTCTTTTTAGATCCGGAAAATTTGAAAAAGAAAAATTTGATGAAGATCTTAATATCCTGATCAGTTATTATAACAAAAAAGGATTTATCGATGCCCGTATTGTTTCATGGGAAAAGAAATTAGTAGAAGATTCTTTTGTCATCGATATTTATCTTATAGAGGGTAATCAATTTTTCTTTGGTGATGTTTCTGTTGAAGGAAACGACCGATTCACAGACGAGCTGATTATATCTCAATTCAAATTCAAAGATGAAGAAGTATTTAATCTTGAAAAATTCAATATGCAGCTTGGGGCAGTTACTAATATGTATTATGAAGAAGGATACATTTATGCCAGTTTTGATCATGAATTAAAAAAATCTGATAAGATCATTAATATTCAATTAAATATTAACGAAAATAATCGGGCAAAGGTTAGAAAAATTTCAATTGTTGGAAATCGCAAAACAAAAGAAAAGGTCATTCGTCGGCAACTTGTAATTTCCCCCGGAGATTATTTCCAACAATCCAAAATCATGAAGAGTCAACAAAATATTTACAATATGGGATTTTTTGAACCTGATCTTCATTTGAGTAATCCCGAAGTTATTAATCAGAATGGTGATGTTGATCTTGTAATAAATGTTAGCGATAAAGTATCGGGAAGTGCTAATGGCGGTATAGCATTGAATAGTCAAGATGGTCTTGTAGGGCAGATTTCAGTATCTCATAATAACTTGTTTGGAAATTCATGGCAAAGTGGTGTAAAATGGGAATTTGGTAGCACGACATCGAATTTCAGTTTCAATTTCACAAATCCATATTTTCTTGATTCATCTACTCTTGTTGGTGCCGATATTTATCTTACAACAAAAGAGTGGAATACTTATGAAGTAAAAACTAATGGTGGATCTATTCGACTTGGACACCCACTCGGATTCTTAAATTATTCCAAATTCATAGTAAGCTATTCATATTATTCTAAGGAATATTCTATCTTAGATGGCAGAGAAGATGATGCATCGGATATTCTCATTGATCTTGATGAAAGCGGTTGGCAGAATACAAGTTCGATCTCTTTAAGTTTTTCAAGAGATCATCGAGACAACATTTTCTTCCCTACTTCCGGTTCCAATTTTACCCTATATAACGAACTTGCCGGTGGACCATTACAAGGTGATTTCAACTTTTTCAAACAAATTGCTCAAGTAAGCTGGTACACAAAAACTATCTGGAAACTTGCTTTAAGAACGAAATGGCGTTTTGGATATGTCACTGGATATGGAGGGAAAGAAGCTCCACCAGATGAGAGATTCTATCTTGGAGGAACCGGAGCTGATGGAATTAGAGGATACGCAGATCGCTCAATTGGACCATCTGAGGGAGGTTTGAGAGAGATAATTTTTTCAACTGAATATAGTGCCCCGGTTGGCAGCGATCAGATTGTCGCTTTGTTATTCTTTGATACTGGAAATTGCTACAACAGATTAGAAGATTTCAATTTCTGGGATATGAAGAGTGGTGCTGGAATTGGAATCCGAATCCAAAGTCCATTTGGCCTTATTGGATTTGATTATGCTCACAATTTCGAAGATAAATTGTGGGAACCTCATTTCCAATTTGGAACAACGTTCTAAAAAATAATAAATTAAAAAGCCCCGATCTCTCGGGGCTTTTTTTTTTAGATTTGAGTTAGTCGACTAACATTAAAGCAACTCTCATTTACTAATCTCTTTAATCCCTTTTACACGCTCCATCAGTTCAATAGTTCTTACAAGCTGCCTTTCATGTTTACACTCCATCAAATGCTGTAAGTGCCACGAAACCATTCCGTGTGCTGTCCATTGAATATAAATTGGTAATAACTCCAGCTCTGTCTTAGATAGTGGTCGAACTTTATTATAGTTTGAAATAAATACTTTTAGTAACCTATCATTTAGCTCATTATTTATAAAACAAAACCCATTTATTGCCATTCCCATCTCAAAGATCAAATCATCAGTACAAACATCTTCAAAATCAATGATAGCCACCAATTTATCACCATTGAAGATCGTATTATCAGGGAAAATATCTGCATGAATAAGTCCTTGCGGAACAGAACTTCGTAGATATTTCTCAAGAAACTTTGTTTGTTCTATAAAGTATTCAAATATTTTCGGATATTTGTGCTTTGCACTATTAAATTTTTTAATAAGATCAAAACAATTATCAATATTTATAGAATTTTTCTTTTCAAATTTCTGCCAGTTCGGAATGGAATTTAGTCTTGCAGATGCAGACGCAATTTCTTCAACGGTTTTTGCATTTATTCTTGGAATGTCACCTTCAATAAAATCATAAATCACTACATTTTCTGTATCTAATTCTGTTATAAATCCGCCATCCTTCCTAATAATGTGATATGCAGTTGGAAAATCATTTTTTCTGAGTTCATCTAAAACTCTTATCTCATAATTAATTGAACTAAGATCTTGTTGAACATTGATCCTGAAAAGATAATTACCTTTTGATGTAGTAATTTTATAATTTCTATTTGCAAATCCATGCGGCATCTTTTGATATTTGATAACATCACCAATATCATAATCCTCTAATATTATTTTGATCTTTTCCAGTTTCATAATTTCATTACATCCAAATTTTACTTAACTTTAAAAAAGTATTAAATTGAACTCTACAATAACGCACAAGGAAAATATTCTTAATGATCAATCAAATATGTCTTCAGAGGTAAGTATACAAGGCTATAATAGAAATCATCATTTGTTCATATAGAAAAATCTTGACGCTATAGAGCCCGATTTTTTTTGTTGCGGTCGTCGTCGGGGCGTAGCGCAGTCCGGTTAGCGCACTG
>JAOZPK010000170.1 GCA_029932755.1 Candidatus Cloacimonadota bacterium
CTTGCTGCATCTGTAGCAAATTGGGTTTATACAAATGATGTGTCTGCAACTTATGATGACTACGGTTCATCTGGTAATATTGATACGTTAAATATATATGTTAAAGATCTTAAGGTTGGTAATGCACCACAGACCCAACTATCATTTGGAACTTCGTTCTTTCCACTTGAAGGTCTTAAGGCACAATTCGTAGTACAACATTATCGTGATCAATATGCAGATTTCAATCCATTCGATAGAACTGATGCAGAAGATACAACTCAGAGTTGGAAAATACCAGATTACACCAAGTTGAATTTCCATTTGAATTATAAACTACCTGTTAAAGTTGATGGTTTAGATATTGCAGTATTTGCTCATCTATTCAACGTGCTTGATTCTGTATTCATCCAGGATGCAACAGATAACAGCCGATACAATGGATTCGATGATGATCATGATGCGGATGATGCCGAAGTATTCTTTGGTGCTCCAAGAACATTTAATGCTGGAATAACTATTGCATTCTAAATAAACACATCATTGTTACTTTGGGGAAGCTTTTATTGGCTTCCCCTTTTTTTATGCTCCCCCTTAGCAAAGGGAGATGTCCGTTGTTTGACGGACAGAGGGGTTAAAAGAAATATAAAATTAACCCCCTTTTGTTCCCCCTTACGAAAGGGGACGAGATAAATTTCAATCTTGAAAACATTTCTCTCACAAGTCTCTTGCTGCTCAACGCTTTCAAGGTACTCTTAATAATTTTAGTCTTCTTTTTTGTATATGGTTTTGCCCACCCAGTAAGAGTTAACGTCGGAGAGTGTTTGAGAGAAACTTTTACAGGGTGTTGAGCTATTTTGTTTTTGTAGAACGTATATAACTAATTCCTGCAGTGAATCGTTCGGGTGAAAGTGAAAAATTGTAGACACCACAAGATGAGAAAACCAACGAACAAATAGAATCTTTTATTTGACTAATTAATAAACAATTAAATTTATTCTCTGGAATGTATTATGCATAAATAATTATGGAATAATTAAATTATGGAGGAAAAATGTTAAAAAATTTATTTGTGGTCTTATTAATTATGTGCTCATTGCTTCTGATGGCAGATGCATATGATCTGCGTAATGTAAATGGTGAGAATTATGTTCCCGCTGTTAGAAATCAAGGTCAATATGGTACCTGCTGGACTTTTGGTGCCTATGCATCTATGGAAGGAAACCTGATGCTTACCGGTGCTTGGACTGCAGCCGGAGAAACAGGAGAACCAAATCTTTCGGAAGCGCATCTGGATTGGTGGAATGGATTTAACGTACACAATAATGATGATACTGACCCACCTACTGGTGGTGGTTTGGACGTTCATATGGGTGGAGATTATCGTGTTACAACTGCCTACCTTTCGCGTGTAGAAGGTGCCGTTCGCGAAATAGATGCACCTTACACTAATATCGATTTTCCTCCCGATAGATGGTTGGCAAGTTACCACTATTTCTATCCAAGAGATGTGGAGTGGTATATATTAGAAGATGATCTCTCGAATATAGATGTGATTAAGCAAACAATAATAGATAACGGGATTTTAGGAACCTGCATTTGTTATGATGGCTCATTTATTTCAAATTATAATCACTATCAGCCGCCAAGTAACACATTAGATCCAAATCATGCAGTATCTATTATAGGTTGGGATGATGATCATGCAACTCAAGCACCATTACCCGGAGCATGGATAGCAAGAAATAGTTGGGGCTCAAATTGGGGTTACGGTGGCTATTTCTGGATTTCATATTATGATAAACATTCTTGCCGTAATATTGAGATGGGTGCAATTTCATTTCAAAACGTTGAGCCAATGGCATACGATAATGTTTACTATCATGATTACCATGGTTGGCGTGACACATTATCAACAGTTACTGAAGCTTTCAATGCTTTCGAAGCCTCAGGAACTCAAATTATAGAGGCTGTGAGCTTCTTTTCTGCTGTAGATTATGTTGACTATATAATAAAAATATATGATGACTTTGACGGAACCGATCTTACAAACGAACTTGCTATAGTCTCCGGTGATTATGATCATGCTGGATTTCATACTGTTGAATTAACTACGGGCGTTACAATAAATGAAGGAGATGACTTCTTTGTTTATTTATCCCTGTCAGATGGAGGGCACCCGTATGACAGAACTTCTGATGTCCCTGTATTATTGGGAGCTGCTTATCGTACCATTGTAGAGTCATCTGCCAATCCTGAAGAAAGTTACTATAAAAATGGTGCAGATTGGCTTGATTTTTATGATTATGATGATCCATCAGGATTTCAGAACACAGGCAATTTCTGTATAAAAGCTCTATCTGTAAATGGTGTTCAACTTGATCCTCCTACAAATATAAACATAGATGATGAAACGGGACTTCTTACCTGGGATGCTCCTACATCAAGAGATCTTACCGGATATAATGTTTATCTAGATGATATGAATAATTCTATTACATTTACCACTAATCTTCAATGTTTGCTTACGAATTTTGAGGAATTGGTCGCAGGTCAAGATTATACAGCTGGTGTTTCTGCCGTTTATGATGATCCGGGTGAATCAGCAATAGTTACTATTAATTTCACTTATTCAGGAACAGAAACCAATGATGCTCTTGTTGCTGCAACAATTCTTAACGGTAATTATCCTAATCCTTTCAATCCTGAAACTACGATTTCTTTTTCTGTTGTACAAACATCTTCATTAGTAAATCTTGAAATTTATAATCTAAAAGGTCAGAAAATAAAAACTCTGGTTAATGAAATATTGTCGGCAGGAAACCATTCTGTTGTTTGGAACGGAACAGATGAAAAAGGAAAATCTGTTGCTTCCGGAGTTTACTTGTACAAAATGAGAACAGGAAATTACGTTTCTACTAAGAAAATGATACTTATGAAATAAGAGAATTTAGCCTGACCACTCGTGAGTGGTCAGGAAACTTCTCTTTCTTATGAAATAGTTTCATAAAACCTTGCGAATGGTTTCATACAGAGTTTCTCTCACTAAATCTTCGCAATAGTTGGAAGTGATGAAGTTGAAGATTTGTCAGGGTGCATGTTCTCATGCACCCTGAATAGTATGATAAAAAAAGAGGAATTATGAAAATTGTATCGTGGAATATTGCAAATTATGACGACCATCCAAAATGGCTGACCAGAAAGAACCTGATAGCGGAAGAGATATTAAAAGCAGATGCAGACATCATCGCTTTACAGGAAGTTAGATTTAACAAAGATCACCCAAGCACAAAAGCTACTCATCTGAATTCTGCTGAACAGATATTGTCTCAGCTCCATAGTAGGAATAATTTTTTGGAAGTAAAAATTGTAACTCAGCCTGCAATGCACTTTCAGCCGACTGGATGGTGGGAAGGTCTTTCGATCATTTCTAAAAATGATGTTATGGAAACCGGAGCTATGTTCCATTCCTATATCCAAAATCCTACAGATGCTAATAAAAGAGTAACACAATACTCAGTCGTAGTTTCAGGTACTTTTGTTTTCTTCCTGTTTAATACGCATTTCTCCAAAGATGAAACAAATTTAAGATCGAACATTGGCGAGGTGATGAGCTACACAGAACGATTTGCCGGATATCCTCTTGTTTTAATGGGAGATATGAATGCCACACCTCAAAATGAAAATATCCACAAACTTATTATGAATGGATTCATAGATATTTGGAACAAGCTTAATCCTGATATTGATGGTTTTAACTATCCCAGTTTACTTCCAGCAAAACGAGTTAACTTTTGTTGGGCAAATGAAGCTTTTGCA
>JAOZPK010000171.1 GCA_029932755.1 Candidatus Cloacimonadota bacterium
TTTAGGATGTTCAAAGAATCTAGTTGATAGTGAAGTATTTGCATTTATCACAGAATCAGCCGGATATGCATTAACTGAAGATTTACAGAAAGCTGAAATTATTATTGTAAATACATGCGGTTTTATTTTGGATGCAAAAGAAGAATCAATTTCTACAATTCTTGAAGCAGCAGATTTTAAAGTATCAGGTAAATGCAGAAAATTGATAGTTACTGGTTGTTTAGTAAAGCGATATTTCGAAGATATAAAAAACTCATTTCCTGAGATAGACAATGTGATTCAATTAAAGGATTTTAGTACATTTAAAAATGTACTTGGAATAAATTCTATAGAAGATAGAAAACTGCTCACACTTCCTCATTTTGCCTATCTGCGTGTAAGTGACGGTTGTAATAATCATTGTTCATATTGTGCTATACCTGCGATTAGAGGTAAGTTAAAAAGTGTACCAATAGAAACATTGATTTCCGATACAGAAAATTTGGTTGCGAAAGGTGTTCGAGAGGTAATTCTAACTGCTCAGGATACAGCACAATATGGAGTTGATATTTATGGAAAGCAAAAGCTTCCTGAATTATTACAAAAGCTTAATGATATAAAAAAATTAGAATGGATAAGAATTTTATATCTTCATCCTGCTCATATTTCATCAGAAATGATAGATACAATAGCAAAACTGCCAAAAGTTTGTGAATATTTTGAGATTCCCATTCAGCACATAAACAATGAAATCCTTAGCAGTATGAACAGAAAAGTAACTAAAGAAAGAGTATCAGAGATAATTGATGAAATCCGTTCAAAAATGCCAGATTCCGTTATTAGAACAACGCTAATAACTGGTTATCCCGGTGAAACAGAAGAAAATTTTATAGAACTAAAGAATTTTGTGAAGGAAATGAAATTTGAACGTCTGGGTGCTTTTACCTATTCGAGAGAAGAAGATACACCAGCTTTTGATCTTGAACCTCAAGTTTCGGAAGAGATTGCAGAGCAAAGAAAAGATGAGCTTATGCAGATCCAACAGGATATTTCTGAAGAATTCCTTGCAGGATTAGTCGGACAAAAGATAAATGTTATCATTGATAAAAGTAGTGATGAAGAAGGTTTTCTTTTTGAAGGGAGAAGCTATTTTGATTCACCTGAAATTGACGGAGTTGTATTTATTACAGAAGGAAATGCTGGAATCGGTGAGATTGTAAAAGTCGAGATCATTGACGCCTGGGAATATGATTTAATAGGAGAAATAGTTGAATATCCAACCGACGAACAAGGAATTTCCAATGATGAAAGAAAAGAAAATAAATCAAAATCCAAAACGCAAAGTTCAAATAAAAAGCAATAATCAAATTTCAAATTCTAAACAGTTTAGGATTTAAAATTGTTTGTGATTTAAAAAAGAGTAGGAGAAAAAATGAAATCACCAAATCGTAAAATTGCCCTTACTGGAATAAAACCGACCGGTCTTCCACATATTGGGAATTATTTTGGAATGTACATACCGGCACTCGAACTGGCAAAAGAATATAATACAAGATATTTTATTGCAGATTATCATGCTTTGAATTCTCTCAAAGATCCAGTTCTAGTGAAAGAACTGACCTATGAAGTTGCGGCAACGTGGCTGGCAATGGGATTAAATCCTAAAGAATCCATTTTGTATAAACAATCAGCAGTTCAGGGAACTTTCGAGCTGGCAATTTTTCTCATGGCGTTTACTTCCAAAGGATTGATGAATCGGGCACATTCCTACAAAGCTATGGTGCAAGGTAATATCGAGAAAAGCAAAGATTCTGATGATGGTGTGAATATGGGACTATTCACTTATCCCGTTCTTATGGCAGCAGACATATTGCAATTCGACAGTGATGTTGTTCCGGTAGGGAAAGATCAAAAACAACATTTGGAAATGACAATTGATATTGCTCAATCAATTAATCATAATTATAAGAAGGAACTTCTAAAAATCCCGCAGGCTCTAATACCGGAATCGACAGGATATGTAACTGGTTTAGACGGCAGAAAAATGAGTAAAAGTTATAATAACACAATTCCACTGTTTCTTCCGGAAAAGAAGCTTAGAAAACTAATTATGAAGATAGTGACAAATTCTCAGACTATAGAAGAATCCAAAGATCCTGATAATTGCAGTATTTTTTCTTTGTACAAATTATTTGCGAATAAAGATCAGCAAGCTGATTTGCGCTCAAAATACTTAGCCGGAGGAATGGGCTGGGGCTATGCTAAGCAAGAGCTTTTTGAAGTTATGAATAATACGCTTATGCCAATAAGAGATGAATACAATAAGTTGATTGAAAATAAGGATTATATTAATCAAGTTCTGAAAGACGGAGCAGAAAGAGCGAGTAAAATTGTATCTGAAAAAATGGTTTTCATCCGAAAAGAAATTGGTTTGGGATAATTGTAAAATACAATAAAATCTGTTTGACACAATATCCAGCATAAATATTTGTGTTTTGCAGTAAGTAATTAGGAGATAAAATGTATACAGTATTAATGATAATACATGTTATAATTTCAGTAGCTTTGATTTTAGTAATTTTAGCTCAATCAAGTAAAGGCGGAGCTCTCGATGGAATGGTTGGTGGAGCAGCTTCTAACGTTCTTGGTGGTCAGGGAGCATCTAAGTTTTTAAAGAATGCAACTCAGATACTTGCAGTTCTTTTCATGCTCAATTGTATCTTACTTGCTTTTCAGTTGAAAGGTGGTAAAGCTTCAGCAAGCAGTAAGGCAGTTGAGAAAATGAAAGAAGAGCAAGTTGCAGAGCAACCGCTAGAGCAGGAAGAACTTCCAGTACTTCCCCTAGAAGAACCAGTTAAAGAAGCAACAGAATAAGAAATTAGCAGAAGTGGTGGAATTGGCAGACACGCAAGACTAAGGATCTTGTGCCCAATGCGGGTGTGCGGGTTCAAGTCCCGCCTTCTGCACCAATACTAAAACCGTTCGAAAGAACGGTTTTTTAAATTTTATATAGCAATTGTTTTAATAACAATTACCTTATTTATAAATATAGTGGAGGTAAGTATGAAAAGAATTATTATCCCATTTATCATTATTACAATTTATTTAAGCTTATTAGCCGCAGGTCCAACAACAAATGAATCTATTAAGGAAAAATTACAAGAACAGAATACCTATTCCGGTTCAGCATTAGCTTCCAGAGAAGATCGAATTCCCTATGGATCTCCATTGGAAGCAAAAGTAATGGTTGAAGATGGGATTAATTACATGCATGAAGTTAATTTTGAAAAAGCTTTTTTGGATTTTAGAGAAAAAGAGGGACAATTTCAATTTAAAGACCTTTACCTGTTTGTTATTGATATGGATGGAAATGTTTTGTTTCATGGAGGAGAGGAAGCTCTAATCGGTACAAATGTAATTGATCTGAAAGATTCTGCCGGTAAATACTTTATTAAAGATTTCATCAAACTCATGGAAGAATCAAATAATGGTTGGAAAGAATACTACTGGAGAAATTACGAAACCCAGAAAGTTGAGATGAAACTTACATACCTAAAGAAATTCAATGATAATATCTTTATCGGTTGCGGAGCATATCAACCAAGGTATTAACTAATAAAATATGGTCTAATAGACAAATCTTTGTTGGTTATTAACACATCGAGTTGTTACTTCACAAACCCTGAATTATAGATTGTCAGGTAATTTTCTAATTGACACCTAACTTATCTTTAACTAAATTCGATTTTGCATT
>JAOZPK010000056.1 GCA_029932755.1 Candidatus Cloacimonadota bacterium
TTTGTTTCAGTATTAAAGAAAAGAGCAGGTTCATTAGATTTTCCCATTCTAATCTCAATTTCATCTGATTCTACAACTGTAAGTATTGCGATGAGGTATCTATAATTAAAGGCAATCGTTAAAGGCTCACCGGAATACTTGATGTCTTCAATTTTTTCATTGGCCTCACCTTCCTCGCGTTTAACACTACTAATAGTTAGAGATTTGTCTGCAATATCAAGTTTGACCTTAAAAGTCTCTTCAGATGCAAGAAGCGATACTCTCTTCACAGCTTCGCGTAACTTCTTCTTATTTATAACAAGAACATTATTATTATTTGTAGGAATTGCCTTTGTATAATCAGGAAATCTTCCTTCAATAATATGTGTAAAGATCGTATAGTTTCCATAAGCGAACATAACACGATTAGATTCAATAAGTACAGCAATTTCAGGTAGATCGTCACTAATAACTTTATCGAGAAAAAGAAACCCTTTTGTGGGGATAATTTGCTCAACAGGTTGAGGAAGATCTATTTGTTTATTGAGTTTGAATTCAGCAATCTTTTTACCATCTGTAGCCACCATCAATTGAGAATCTGCAGACATCTTCCAGAAAATCCCTGAAAAAATAGGACGATTTATCTCTGAGGATACGGCAAATTGTGTATTATCTATCATCTTTTTAAACATTTTTGCATCTAGAGTAATTACATTTGTCAAATCCTTTTGTGGTACAAGAGGGAACTGACTACTCTCAGCACATAGCAAATTAAATTTAGATCGTTCACAATTTATCTTTAATCTGTCTTCCTCTAATAGGAAATGAATCATAGATTCTGGTAACGAATTAATGATCTCATTGAGATTTTTTGCAGATACTGCGGTTTTACCACCTTCAGCAATATTGGCTTCAAATTCAACAACTACTGTTATCTCAAGATCTGTAGCAGTAAATTTAATAACATTATTCTGTTCATCTGCTTCTATCAAATAATTTGTTAGTATTGGCATAGTGTTTTTACTTGGTACAATATTATAAAGATATTGAATCTGGGCTTGTAAATCTAGCTTTTCAATAGAAAATTTCATATTATCCTCTTTGCATTTTTATATTTGTTATCTCAATAAAAAATAGATAAAATAAAAGCAAGAGTTTTTTACTCTTGCTTTTATTTGCTAAACACTTCTCTACTTAACAGCGTCTTTAAGTTTTTTACCAGCTTTGAAAACTGGAACATCACGTGCAGGTATTTGAATTTTTTGTTTTGTTTGAGGATTAACACCAGTACGAGCGTTTCTGTGGTTTACTTTAAAAGTACCAAAACCTACTAATGATACCTTATCACCTTTTTCTAATGCAAGAGTAATGCCATCAATCATAGCATTTAATGCAAGTCCTGCAGCTTTTTTTGTTACACCAGCTTCTTCCGCAATCTTAATAATTAATTCTTGTCTGTTCATTCAAATCCTCCTTATTTTATTGGGTTAACAAACATGCATTTAGTTTTTCCTTTTTCAAAAATTCTTGTCAATAAAAAAAACTATAGATAGCCATTTTTAAAGGGTTTTTATGCATTTCTGCAATTATTTCACATTATTTATGTTTAAATAAACCCCTTTAAAACATTGATCTATATACCTTTAAGATATTTTTCACACTATAGTCATATAAATTAGTTTTTTTTAACATTTTCTTTTTAACGCATATCATTCATTAGTAAGCACTTCCGAAAAAGTGATTTTATTTGATGCTTAACAGTTCATGAATTCTAATTACAATTTTCTTTCCCTTAACTGTTGCATCATCAATATATTTTGCTTCTACTTTATCAATTACTTGTTCATATGTACTATCGCTTATGATGATATTGTTTTTAGTTTCGTAGTCTCTCGTTAGTGATTCTATTCTTGCACCTGCATTCATATTATCGCCGATCGCCGTATAATCAAATATCTGCTCGGAACCTAGGTTACCAACAGTAACTACACCTGTATTGATACCAATTCCAATTTCAAACGGATCTCTATTCTCTGATTCCCATTTTTCATGTAGTTCAGTCATCCTATGTCTCATTTCCATTGCCGTTTTGCAGGCATAATATGCATGATCTTTTAAATCGACCGGTGCGCCAAACATTGCTACGATCTCATCTCCAACAAATTTATCTAAGGTTCCTTTGTTTTCGGTTATAATGTTTACCATTTCAGTTAAATACTCTCGAAGAATATCAACTGTTTCTTTTGGAGTATGGCTTTCTGTATAAGGAGTAAACGATACAATGTCTGAATAAAGTACCGTCACCTCTTTTTGAACCCCACCATATTCAAGTTTCTTGGGATCTTTGATAAGTTCTTCAACAAGTTCGGGAGCTATATATTGTCCAAAAGCCTGCTTAATAAATTTTCTTTCCTTTACTGTTTGAATATATTGTAGAACCAAACCCACTATATATATAACGATAATAAGTACAGGTATTTCTAATATGGGTATTATTGTTTGTTTAGTGCTGAACAAGAAATAAGAGAACCAGATAAAGCCGATGATAAGGACCATATTGATAAAAACTGAAATTGTTGGTCTAATTAATGAATTAAAGATAAAGAGTAATATTGTAACTATAAAAATAAATAGAAGATATGGAATCATCGGAAATTGTTTTAGATAATCGTTTCTTAAAACCGTTTCAATAAAGTTTGCATGTATTTCCACACCAGGCATTAATTGATTATTTTCAGAGAAAAAGGGCATATGGTGCGTATCGTGGAACTCTACAGAGGTAAGACCAATAAGTACGATCTTATTTCTAAAATTTCCTGCAAGTTGGTAATATTGATCAAGATTAGTTCCCAGCTCTTTCTCAAAATCAGTTGTAAAAGTAGAATCATCTATTATATCTGCATAATCGTATGTATTAAATGTTCTGGCAGGACCATAATAATTTATTAAAGCACTTTTTGAAGTAACTTTAGGAATGTAATTACTTCCAATTTTAAAAAACTTTGGATAATTTTCAATGTCTTCCGACAGAATATCAAGTTTATAGTGGTGTGCCATTGCAATAGCGCCGATAGAAAGTTTGATCTCTTTTGCTCTTTTCTGGAATAATTCATAACGCCTTACAAATCCGTCAGGATCAGCTGAGATGTTTACTGTTCCCCATTTCGTACCTGTTTGGGTTAATAGTGAGATAGGTGAAAGTAACTGCTCTCTTACGGAATTATTATATTGAGTTCGAATAAGTTTTCCTGAAAGAATTATATTATCGTATTTGGCAATAGTTGCAGCTAATTTTGAATCGGAATTAATATTTGTTCTTTCAGTAAACTCAATATCAAATATTATCTGGCTTGCTCCTGCCATTTCCAGGTTTTCAATAAGTTTAGCATGATATTCCCTAGGGAATGGCCAGCGTTCATTTAAGGTGCTGAATGTGTCATCACCAATTTCAATGATTACAATATCACCAGAGATCTCCCGTTCTCCTCTTAACATAAAGAAAACATCACTTGCTTTATGTTCTAAGTTATGCCAAAAATTCGTTATGAATAATATCCTAAATATAAAGAATAAAATAAAGGATATGATTACATATTTTATTATTTTCATATTTAAAATTTCTGTGATATCTTCATTTTAAAATTCAATCTTGAATAATCAGAATCCGGTTCATCTGAATTTTGATACATTTTCAATCCTGCATCAACAGAGATAAAGGAGTTTGGTGTAATCTCATAACCGGTACCAATATTGAACATTTGAGCAGCCTGAGAATTAATATCACCTGCGAAGAAATTATAACGGAAATCAAGATAAGGTTTTAACTGACCCTCCATAAGATCAAACTCACCTCTTAAAAATATTGAATTATAATTAGATTTCTCTAAAACATTTAAAGAATCCACCAATGTAGAATTGTCATTTAACGTAAAAGTGTATGAGTATAATGTTTTAATTGGCAAATGTTCAAAAGCAGTTTTTGCACTTAATGTAATGTTATTTCTCTTATATTCAAATGAATCATTTGCGTTGTCTTTATTCAATGAATTAGAGAAATTAAGCGAGAATCGAGTTGGGGCATTACTTATCTGCTTTACAAGATATCCGGTTCCAAAACTTACAGAAGTTGATCGAATATCTATTGCTGTATTTTCAAAATCAGTTGAATCTGGAACAAATCCATCTTCTGAACCACTTGTATTGAAATTTAAATTGAAATACATTTCATCATTCGGCTTATACATTGCCTGCGTAAAGATCGCAGTTGAAGTTGATGTATTATCTTTTGTGTCATCAACATTATCAGAAGCAAGATTAAATCCAAAGTTCAAAGCTAATCTGTTATTCATTAACATCAAGTTATCATTAAATGAGATGATCATTGCATCTTTTTGAAGATAGTTTGTAGAAATTGAATTGAAACTTGAACCTATATTGGTGAATGAAATATTAAGTAGATTCCTATAGAAAAACAAACGCAAATACGATTTTAAAGCAATACTTGCCATTCCTGGTTTAAATGGAATCATAGATTCATTAATTACAAAGATATTTTCAAAATCTTGCGGGTCAAAAGGCAAATCATAATCTAATGAATCATCAGAGGATATTGCACCATCAATAATGTTATCATTGAACAGACTCAATGCTGCTTCGGTTCCTACAACTAACCGCTGATTCATCAATGAAAGACGGATGTCGGTTCCAAATACAAGATTATCTTTCGGACTTACAACCAATAAGCTGTCATCTAAATTTCGATAATACTGCTCATCTAATGAACCTACATCATCTTTATTTTTTGAATAACCAAATCCTATTACAAAACCTTGGGGATTTCCGAGTTCCAACCGGACAGAACTATTTTTTTGCTTAAATGTACCGGAGTGAATTAAAGTATCCTGGATAACTTTACCGTCTACACTTCGTTTTACATTTCCATAAGTATACATTAAACGGAACGATTTAAAATCCAATTTGGTATGAACTCCCTGAACATTCTTACAGCTTAACAGAAAACTATTCATTTTTGGAGCATGATCTCCAATTGTCAGATTAAAATGAGGAACATAAAATGCTAAACTATATTTATTAACAGCTTGAGCTGAACTTGTTTCCAAAGAAGAAAGATATAGTTTAGATTTAAATCTGAACCACTCTTGAGAACCTTTGAAATTTAGTAAGAAATTTGCAGATTTATCGGAATCATCTTGTGTATCATGAGAAGTATTCATGTAGCGCATGGAAAGTAATGCTCTTCCGGAAAGATTAAGAGGAAGTTCAAATCCTTTCTCCGTAACATTTGTGATCCAATGCTCCGATTCGATTGTACTTCCATCAAGTAATTTGGCTTTTACATAATAAGAATGAACACCCGGTTTTACATTTGAAACCTGATAAGTAAGTGCATTTGTGAATATTCTGGATTCGGATGTTACATCTTCTCCATCAAAAAACACGTTAATCGAGTTATGATCGATTTCATCGGAAATCGTAAAAATTGAAATGGCAATAAGAAAATTATTAGTCACATCAGAATAAGCAGCATCAGGAGACAAAAGCACAAAGCCATCATTTTCATCCTGAGGAATGTAAACGGTGATCCTTAATGGGTTCATCTCAGGCTGGATAAAAGGATGAGTGATAATATTACCGGATATACTTTGAACTTCGAAGTAATACTCAGCATTAGAAGAATAACCTGCAAATTCATTCATAATTGAAGAGTAATTCGGATTTGATTCTGAACCTGCTTCCATTTCTTTCTCAGAATATGCGGTTTCACCTGTTTGTCTGAAAAAGATCATTACTTTCTCTACATCAGAGAATCCTTCCCTGATTTCAAGATCCAGTATTATTCTTTTCCCGTTTACCAGATTTATAGGCTGTTCATGATTTAGGGTGATCTCAGAAAAGAGAGGAACTAGAATGAACAGCAAAAATATGAATATGAATACTTTCTTCATCATTACCTCTATTCTAATTCAATCTTTATAGATCTTTTTTCTCCAGCATCGTTTTTCAAGTTAATATTCAGGATTTCTGTTAATGGAACATCGTAACCTTCCATTTCACCTTCTTCAATAACACTCAATATTATCTCGTTCTCACCTGTAGAATGAGCTTTCTGTCCTTTTCCAACATCAGCCTCTTTGTTGTCCTTCTTATTTTTCATGTTCACAACACCGTCAAGAGTGAAAAGATCTGTAAATCCATTTTCATCAACAAAAAGAACAAATTTGGTTCCTTTAACTGAAACAACTGTTGTAGGAGTATCAACAATGAACTCACCGGTGTTCTTAGTTACCTTTGCCCATAATTCACCGAGTTTCATAGTGCTTCTTTTATTTAGTTTTCCGTTTGTCTTTTCTGCACTTATTGTAAGAATACTATTGGGGAAAAGCTTTATAACAGAACTTCCATCAATGAATTTGACAACAGCAAAAGATTCTTCCTTACTTTCTAATACATCATTATTCTCTAATTCAGATCCATCCTTAGCTTTGAGATTCTCTTCTTTGTGTGTAAGAATGACATCACCTTTAACCTTAAGGGCAATTCCAACCGATTCTTGAGCGATCAAAGAAATTGCAAAGATAAACATTAATGTTATGATAAGTATTTTCTTTTTCATTTTATTCTCCTATTCAACAGTAATTTTTATAGGCTCAATATTACCGGATGAAATCTCTTCAAGTATTCCCATTAGGTCTTCTGCAGATATTTCACTTCCTCTCCAGATTATATTATCTAAAGTATATCCTGCTTCGAGCAGACTAATAATTTCATCTACACCATCAATATCCAATTGATTTAAAAAATTAATTAGAATCTGTAAATTTGACTCTTCAGAAGCAGAATCTGAAAGCCTGAATAAATACATTGTACTTTTGTATTCACTTTCAGATGCGGCAATTGGGCTCATAACTATAGCAGAAACCTGCCAGGCATAAGTTTGGTTCAGCGTAAATTCGGGTGCACTGGGTGGATAGGAAAAACTGGTCCCTCCAATATTCATCTCTACAAAATGTGGTTCCAACATCTCGATCTCTTCAACAGTATCATATACACCATCTAATTCATAGATTCTTATTGTATATTCCTCTAAATTGGAAAACCAGATAAAATTGGGATATTGTTCTGAAATATTGGTTACTCCCAGACCAATCGGATTTCCAGGAGTTATGAGAGAAATAGATATTGGCGAACGAATTACAATAATAGCAGTTACCTTATTAGAAAGCAGATAAGCGTCTTCACCTTCTTGCCCTTCTTCATAAATACCAATTTCAAAGATGTAATTTCCATCAGGCATTCTTCCGGTATCAATTATCAAGTCTTCAATGCTATCCAGGAAATCACCAAAAGACTCAACAGTTGTAAAGCCTACTGGATCAGAATTAATAATTTCCTCGCTACTGAGATTTGTTGGAAATTGCCCCGTATTATTTGGTGTTAGCGTTATTTCTGCATACTCATCTTCCCAAATCATCTTGCAGTATAATACAGCATTTGTTGTTGTAGTTCCTTCAATTGTAAGATTGAATAGATTCGGCTGTAATTCCGGTTCATCTGGATTGAAATTTGCTGGATACAGTACATTGTAAGTATAATACATTGGTGATACAGTTAAAGTGAAATCATATTGAGCAAAAAGACTCAAAGCAAATGTTAGAATTAAAACGACTAAGATTTTTTTCATTTTTTCCTCCGAAATAAAATTTAACGATTTAAAGAAAGCTCTATGATCTTATAAAGAAGTTCCTTAAAACTTATACCTGCTTCTTTGGCAGCCATTGGAGTTAAACTTAATTGCGTCATCCCGGGCAAGGTGTTAACTTCTAAAAAATAGAAATCTTTTCCATCATAACGGAAATCAACCCTTCCATAGATCTCGCACCCGAAAAGAGTAAAGACATCCATAGCTTGTTTCTGAATGATCGACACTTCATCACTATTAAGTTTAGCAGGAACTTCGTAGATCGTTTTACCTTTTGTATATTTATTTTTATAATCATACCAGCCATCATTTGGAATTATCTCGACAACCGGTAATGCTTTTTTTTCTAATATTGTAACTGTGAGTTCTCTTCCGTCTATAAATTGCTCAATAATTACCTTCTCGCTGTATTCAAAGGCATATTTTAATGATTCCTCCAACTCACTTTCTTCATTTATGATACTAATCCCAACTGATGAACCGGAATCGTTTGGTTTTATCACCATCGGAAAGCCCACATGATTAATGATAGGTTTAAAATCATATTCATAATCTTTATAAACAAGTCTGCGTCTGGGAAGCTTAATTTTAATGTAATTTGCAAGAATGCCTGAAATATATTTATCCATTGAGATTGCACTGGCACGTTGGGCAGAACCTGTGAAAGGTATATTATTCAAAGTAAGGAGTGCCTGGATCCTGCCATCTTCACCTTCGGCTCCATGCAAACCGTTAAAGACTATATCCGGCTTTAGCTCATTTATTCTTTTTATCATTTCTGAGTAAGAATCAAATTCTGACGGGTCTATTAATATAACATTTTTTCCATTTTCATTAAGAGCTTTCTTGATTTCTTTAGAAGAAGTTCTCGATACATCAGCCTCTTCAGAATATCCACCCGATAAAATAATTATACTATCTAATTTAATCATATACGTTTTATTCTTATCTAAAAGAATTATGTCAAGAATATTAAGATTTTAGTTTTTGATAGATTTCAAATCATTTAAAAAATTCGGGTACGATTTGTCTACAGATGAAGCGTTTGTTACGATAAGTTGAGGGAATATCATCTTCAAAATATGAAATGCCATCACAAATCGATGATCATTATAAGAACAGAGTGTTTCATTTCCGGGTATTCTACTTAATGGATTAATCGTTAACATCCCACCATTATAAGATATCTTTGCGCCAATACTCGATAATTCCGCAACTAATGAATCAATTCTACTTGATTCTTTATATTTTAAATGCTCAATGTTTATAATAGTTGTTTTAGAATCTGCAAACAGTGCAAGTACAGCAAGTGTTGGAACTTGATCAGGCATATCAATCATATCAACAGAAATACCTATCAGTTCTCCACGGCTAACACTAATATTATCTTCACCTATCACTATTTTCGCACCCATTTTTTCTAAGATGGATAGAAATTCATAATCCACTTGCAAAGAAGTTTTAGATATAGTATTTGTGGAAATTACAGACCTGCTTAATGCTCCTAAAGCCCAGAAATAACAAGCTGAAGAAAAATCCGGTTCTATTGTATATTCACTTAGATCATTATATTCCTGACCTGCTTCAATAAATATCCTGCTGCCGTCAAAATCTACAATAACCCCAAAATCCTGCATGATCTTAATTGTCATATCAATATAGGAACGAGAAACAATATTACCTTCTAAAAAAAGTTCTAGATCATTTTTATAAGATGGGGCTATTAATAACAAGGAACTAATGAACTGACTCGAAATATCAGCTGAAACATCTATGATATCACCTTTTAAGTGTGAACCCCTTACTTTTAATGAATCATCTTCTATCTGAATTGAAGCATTCATTAGATTGAGGATATGCGTTAATGTCTCTATCGGTCTTCGTTTTAATTGATCTGAAATATTAATCTTGTATTTTGATTTATAGATTGCTGCTACTCTGGCAGTAAGAAACCTATATGCAGTACCGGAATCATTTATGAAAAGCTTACCCTTTGTATTCAATTTTCTGGGAGGTGTAACGATCCACGCATCTCCGTATTTATCTATCTTCAATCCTAATTTACAAAGATTATCTGCCATTGTTGCAATATCAGCACAGCTTGCAGGATTTATTATTTTTATCGAGTTCTTCAAATATGATGCAATAATAAGAACCCGATTCAAAATTGATTTCGAACCTTCTAATGTGATATGCCCTGAGATATCCAAATAATTTCTCACTTTCTCTCCATTTACTATGCAAAATTTAGTTAACTATCTAATATACGTCAATAAACTATTTTTTTGTCTCTTTGAGAAGATGCGCAAGCAAGAAGAAAATAATGGGGTAATTTATTTATATTTTGACAACAAACATATATATTCATTTATTTACTTATTATCTAAAAATGAGGTTTAATAATGTCTGATATTATAAATATTAAAAGCATGAAAAAAGAATACAAAATGGGTAAAATAACTGTTCCTGCTTTAAATGGTGTCAATATCTCCATAAATGAAGGTGAATTTGTGGCGATTATTGGTCCTTCCGGTTCAGGAAAATCTACTTTAATGCATATTATTGGTTGTTTAGACAAACCTACTGGTGGTAAGTATTCACTTAATACCGAGCTTGTGAGCGAAATGAAAAAAGGTAAACTTGCTCAAATTCGAAATAAGCAAATTGGTTTTGTGTTCCAGACATTTAATCTTCTTCCTCATTTGAATATTCTTAAGAACGTGGAATTACCCTTAATGTATGCCGGTTTCAGTAAGAAAAAGAGAACTAGTACTGCAAAGAAAGTTTTAGTTGAAGTCGGGCTGGGTGACCGTTTGAAACATAAACCTTCCGAACTTTCCGGTGGACAAAGACAGAGAGTTGCAATTGCCAGAGCCATTGTGAATAATCCAACTATTATCTTGGCTGATGAACCTACCGGAAATCTA
The DNA here is from genome assembly GCA_029932755.1 of Candidatus Cloacimonadota bacterium. Taxonomy (GTDB): domain Bacteria; phylum Cloacimonadota; class Cloacimonadia; order Cloacimonadales; family TCS61; genus Tenebribacter. Next base: position 10,627 of record JAOZPK010000056.1, read on the forward strand.
GATACAGCTTCAGGTGGAGACATACTTTCCATATTCTCAGATCTAAATGATAAAGGACATACAATTATTATAGTAACACACGATCCAGCAGTTGCAAAACGAGCTAATAGAGTTATAAATATTGTTGATGGGCTGATACAAGATGGCAATATCTCTTAAAGAAAATATCACTGTTGGATTCTCTGATTTCTGGTCTAGAAAGGTTAGAAGCATTATTACTGTAATGGGAATCGTTTTAGGGACAATGTCTATCATTGTGGTACTGTCGTTGGTAAAAGGAATTAATAATCAGACAATGAAATGGATGATGGAGCGCGGTGGATTGAGCAAAATTACCGTAAGCAGAAATTGGCAATATGATAAACCTGATTATGTAAGAAATTACTTCACCTGGAAAGAACTTGAGCTTATTCGGTCACTCATTCCCGAAGCCAAATATTTCAATCCTCAACAACGCCATTGGGTACGCCATTCCTACGAAGATAAAGAGTATAGAACTTCTGTGCATGGAGTTCTTCCCGATTTTTCTAAGATCGAGGAGTGGGATGTGCAGGAAGGCAGATTCCTCAGCACATTTGATATAGATCAATCTAACGATGTTATTGTAATTGGAACTAAAGTAAAAGAAGAACTCTTTGGTAATAAAACGGCAGTTAACGAAGTAATAACTGTGAATGATAGACGACTGAAAGTAATTGGTATAATGGCATTCAGGTATATGAAGAATAGTGGCGCAATTGGTAATGATAATGCCTTTTCTTATTTGAATAGACGCACATTTGTTCCCTTAACAACAATGATAAATAAGGGAACCGGAAGAGATAATATTTCTAGTTTCACACTCAAAGCTCAAGATGCAGAAAGTGCTCCGGCTTTACGTGAAAAATTGAGTAATATTGTTTTGAATTTAAGGAGAGGATTACCAGTTTTTGAAGTTGAATCTGCCAAAGAAGAAGCTGAAGAAATGGCTCAAAACCAAAAAATGTTCCAAATGATCTTTTATATAATAAGCTTTATCTCATTATTGGTTGGTGCTATCGTGATCGCAAATATCATGCTGGCTACCATTCAAGAGAGAACACGTGAGATAGGGATAAGACTAACGGTGGGCGCAAGAAGAAGAGATATATTTGTCCAATTCCTTGTTCAGACAATATTAGTAACAACTATCGGTGGGATAGTAGGTATTGTTGTGGGATTATCACTTCTAGATCTTGTCAGTAATTTCTTAGGAATAGAACTTATAGCCGGTATTTCAATGATCTTCGTAGCATTAATGGTTTCAGCTGGAGTAGGATTCGTTTCAGGAATTGTTCCAGCTATAATTGCAAGTAAATTAGACCCAGTAGAGGCATTAAGATATGAATAAAAAAATTATTAGTATTTTCAAAGCATTTAGAGATAAGTTTAAAGAAGAAGGAATTTATAAAGAATCGGCTGCCCTTACATTTGTAACATTATTGGGCTTCATCCCGTTCCTTATTTTCCTTATTTTCTTTTTACCGGAACTTCCCTTTCTTAAATTGGGTTCACAATTCAGTGACCTTTTAATCTCAATTTTCTTACCTGAATCTGCTGCACAGATCTCTGAATATGTATCACAACTGGCAACACAAAGGATCACGTTCAACCTTTTTAGTTTTGTAATTCTCATGGGAACTTCATACTCACTATTTAAGATAATTAATGACTCCTTTGATAACATCTTAAATGTTCATGCCAAGCGTAAAAGAGGTGCTATTTTCAATTTTATTAAATTTCTTGGAATGGTTATTTTTGGATCTCTCTTAATTTTACTTTTGCTTTCAACTACATCCCTACCGCTTGTTAGTAGATTCTTTGAAGTATCTTATTTTCAAAAAATGCTACTGCATTTAACACCCTTCTTGATTCTATTCATTATCTTTAGCCTGGGATTTGCTTTTATTCCTACCATTAGAATCAGAACTAAATCCATTTTTATAGGTTCTGCCATAGCTTCCGTTGTTTGGATTATTTTTAAAACTATCTTTAACTGGTATATAGCCACACTCACAAATACAGAACTTATCTTTGGCTATTTTGCTTCTATTCCTATCTTTCTCTTCTGGATTTACGCTAACTGGATAATCATATTATGTGGTGTGATCATAGTTTCAATTTTGGAAGGAAGACACAAGATCAAAGAGATACCGGAAAGTGATTTACAAACTGTAAGAATCACTTTTGAGAAACAGATAGATGAAAATAAATTCAGTGGTTTAAATAAAGCAATCCTTGATAGAGATGAAGTTAAATCTATTCTTAAAGAATTGCTGGCAGAAGAAGTTGAAGTGGAAACTGTAGAAAAAACTGAAACCCCAATAAATGAGTTTACAGAAAAAGACGAATAATTTTTTTCGCATCTATAATAATTAAAGTGGAGACGTGTCCGAGTGGCTTAAGGAGCACGCTTGGAAAGCGTGTATGCGGCAACGTATCTAGGGTTCAAATCCCTACGTCTCCGCCAACTTTTTTAATTCACAAATCTATACAAATTTAATGGATTGTTAATATAATTAAGAATACTGATTTGAACCCTTTCTCCTTGCTGATTTCAACCACGAACCGGAATCTGATATTGAGCATTGCGAGATATTAGCGGTGAAGTAGCGCTGACAAGAAAAGAAACTCTGTTTCTTTGGATCAGCAATCCCTACGTCTCCGCCAACTTTTTTAATTCACAAATCTATACAAATTTAATGGATTGTTAATATAATTAAGAATACTGATTTGAACCCTTTCTCCTTGCTGATTTCAACCACGAACCGGAATCTGATATTGAGCATTGCGAGATATTAGCGGTGAAGTAGCGCTGACAAGAAAAGAAACTCTGTTTCTTTGGATCAGCAATCCCTACGTCTCCGCCATTTAAAAATCGGCTTACGAACGTTAGTGAGTAAATGATTTAAAAACGAGATTTGGCTTTGCGGTTATTCTTTCTTTCTATTACTCTCAGCAAAACACACAAACTTCGGCTTGTTAAGCGAAGCGAACAAACGAAGTCATAAGAACTTTAATTTTATAAAAACATATCGGTTTTTTATCTTTTCCCGTCACTCTGAGGAATCTACTTGCTTATCTATTAACGAAGAGTCATGGGAAAATTGAATTAGTTATCAACTATCCTTCCTCAAGATAGCAACATGAGAGACTCGTCAGGATGACGATAATTTGGCTTGCGAAGCAAACCACACAAACTTCGGCTTGTTAAGCGAAGCGAACAAACGAAGTCATAAGAACTTTA